>JANOPI010000127.1:0-7074 GCA_031421755.1 Flavobacteriales bacterium
TCGCGGTGATCGGCATCGGCCTCATGGGCTGGGATACCTGGCGCTTGAAGAAAGCCTTCAGCAATGGTGAAGCCCAAGTGGTGGAAGGCCCGGTCCAGAGCTGGGGCACGGAGCGGGTGCGCACCGCGAATACCAAGAAGATCGAGTACAACCTCTACGAGCGATTCTACATCGGTGACAGTATCTGGTTCGGTTACTACCGGAACGTAGGACAGGCCGGCTTCCATAATGGCAAGGATCCGACAATCGCCTTGCACGACGGCCTGTTCGCGCGCGCCACCTACCTCTACGCGGATGGAAGAGATGATCCGCCACGCATCGTGAAACTCGAGATCGCCGAACAACCATGAGCCTTTCCATCCCCTTCCAGATCACCGACTGGTCGCAGGTGCCGACCACCGTCGTGAATGGTGCTTCAGGCACGGCCACGATGCGCATCGTTCAGCATGGCGACCTGCGCATACGCATGATCGAGTACTCCGCGAACTACCTGGCGGACCATTGGTGCGAGTTGGGCCACCTCGTCTTCGTGCTCGAAGGCGAACTGATCAACGAACTGAAGGACGGCCCGACGACCGTGATGAAGGCCGGTTCTTCCTATGCGGTGTCCGATGGACTCAGCTCACACCGCTCACGCACCGCTGGTCCGGTGAAGTTATTGGTGGTGGATGGGGCGTTTTTGAAATGAAAGTGGAGCCACTTCAATGCATGTGGCTCATGAAGTTCCAGAAGCAAGCTGTTCCGCCAACAGCGACGATGATGAATGCCGCTACCACGATTTTCATCACACCTTGTTCTTGTTGAACCCACCTCAAGATCGCCCAGAGGAACAGCATGATCACATGAGCGACAACGAGCATGAGGTGTCCTTCGCTCAGATGGCCAAACGGACCATTCCAAATAGTCAGTGCGGCGCTATAAATAGCGACCACACCCAGGTTGGTCCAAAGGAACCCATGAGCTTTCATTCCCCAGAGTATCACATCCTCCGATACCACCCCTTGATCCGCTCGCGGTCCAGCACCTTCTGCCAATCCGGTCCGAAAGCGTGATCCCACATGTGCGGCAGGTTGTAGGCCACTTCGGCCATGGCACTGATGGTCTCTTCGCTCCAGTCCTTCGCAAGGCCTTGCGGGATGGTCACATTCAAGTGCTTCACCATGCCTTTGAACTCCTGCACGTAGTCGCCATAAACGTCTTCCAACTTGTCGAAGGCGATGCAGTTGGCGATGCAGTGGTGGATCTCCAGCACCTTGCCCAGGCCGTAGCTCAACGCGTGGCACACACCGACCTCGCTGTACGTGAGGCTGAGTCCGCCCATGTAGCTGGCCACCATCAGGGTCTCATCACTCTTCACATTGCTGCGATCGAGCTTGAGGAAAACCTCACGGCACATCGCCAATGACTTCTCGCTGTACGCTTCGGCGAAGGTGTTCTTCTTTGTTCCGGTGATCGCTTCCACGCTGTGGATGTACGTGTCCATACCGGTGTAGAACCACTGGTCGCGCGGCACACTGGCGATGAGATCCGGATCCAGCACGATCTGATCAAAGACCGTCCAATCGCACTTCAGGCCAAGCTTTTTCACGGGACCGGTGAGCACAGCGGTCATGCTTACCTCCGCGCCGGTGCCGCTGATCGTGGGCACGCCACAGTGGTAGATTCCCGGCTTCTTGATCAGGTTCAACCCTTGGTACTGCACGCTGCTGCCTTCGTTGGTACACATCAGCGCGGTGGCCTTCGCGATGTCCATCACGCTTCCACCGCCGATACCCACGATGCCAGCTGGCAACCCACGACGCTTCAGGATATCATCGCGCAGCTTGTCGATCAGCTCCGTAGTCGGCTCCTTCAGCACGCTGATGAAGTGGACCTCATCCCCTTCCAGCTCTGGGATGCGCTTCACGAAATCGACCTTGTCTTCGAAGTAGTCATCCACGATGAAAACCATGAAGCCGTCATTCTGGAAACGGTGCGGCTGGAGGATCTCCTCGAGCTTGCCGAAGGAACCGCGACCGTAGCAGGTCTTGGTCACGGACTTGAAGTTGCGGAAGAGGTTCATGCGATCGGATGGTCAGAAATTGAGTGCCTAACGGATCGTACAAAGGAACGTTCCGAGGGCCAACGACGGTGTTCGCGTTAGGGACATGAACGGAAAGCCCACAGCCGTGACGTGCGTAACGGCACGGCGAGGACTTGCAGTGGTTGGCCCGACCCGGCCGTGCTTAGAGCGGAACAGGCGGGACACTTGTTCCGCTCTAAGCACGGCCGGGGAACGCCCTAAACCTTCAGGACAATCGCATCGGCACTTCCATCAGCAGCACTTCCGCGCCCGCGCTGTTGGCCACCAGATCGAGCTGCTCCACATCCCAGATGCCCAGTCCGTCGCGCTCGTTCAACGCCGTTCCGTTGATGGTGATGTCGCCCTTGATGACGAAGGCATACACGCCGTTGGTGCGGTCCTTCAAGGAGTACGTGCTTTTGAAGTCCTTGTCGAACTCACCCATATGGAACCACGCGTCCTGGTGGATCCAGACCCCCGCATCGTCCGCCTTGGGCGAGAGGATCTGTTGCAGGGTGTTGTGCCGGTCCTTCACCTCGAACTTCAGCTGATCATAGCGAGGGGTCACACCGTGTTTGTTGGGGAAAAGCCAGATCTGCAGCAGGCTCAGTTCTTCATCCTCCTTGTGGTTGAACTCGCTGTGCGTAACGCCCGTGCCGGCGCTCATCACTTGCACTTCACCCGGGCTGATGGTACCGCTATTGCCCATGCTGTCCTTATGCGCAATAGTGCCTGATAACGGGATGGTGATGATCTCCATATTGTCGTGCGGGTGCGTACCGAAGCCGCGACCGGCAGCGATGCGGTCGTCGTTCAACACGCGCAGCACACCGAAGTGCATGCGTTCGGGATCGTAGTGGCCGGCAAAGCTGAACGTGTGTTTCGCCTTGAGCCAGCCGAGGTCGGCGCCACCGCGTGAGGCGGCTTTGTGGAGGATCGTGTTCGCCATGATCTTGGAACTTTCTGAAGGAAGGTGATTGAAGCCGACGATGTCCAACGGGCGCAGTTCATCGACACCGTTCTCGGTGAGCTTGGCCTGAAATGGTGAGACAGCGAGCATGCTGGTGCCCAAGAGGCTTTTGCGAAGGAATTCGGTGCGGTCCATTGTCGGTATGCCTTGACTGGTGCAAAGTTCCGGCGCTCATCGAGCGTGTGCATTGAACCAGAACAAGAAGTGCATGACGATCACCTTGGTATCGCACAAGGGCCTGAAAGCCCAAAGGAACAGGTCGGGGCGCGTTCGTTCCGCATCGCCACCTTTGCGGCATGAATCAGGACCTGGCTTCCACCCTCGCATCCATCGGACTGACCAAGTTCAACCTGTTGCAGATGGCCTTCAGCGCGATGGTGTCCGTGCTTTTCCTGCAATCCGGGCTGGACAAGGCATTCAACTGGCAGGGTAACAGGGAATGGCTGACAGGTCACTTCACGAAGTCGGTCCTCAAGGGCGCGGTGCCGATCCTGCTGCCCGTGATCACGCTCATCGAACTGGGCGCTGGTGTCTTCTCCGCGATCGGCTTTTTCTGTGTGCTCTTCGGCTGTGGCCCAAGTTTTGGGCTGCTCGGGATGTTGCTGGCAGTGAAGGCGATCTTCCTGCTCTTCGTGGGGCAGCGTTTGGCGAAGGACTACCCGGGGGCAGCTTCTCTTGTGCCGTACTTTTTCCTGGCGGCAGCAGGTCTGTACCTGTACCTCTGAACGGGGATCGAACGATCGTCAGTTCTTGACGAACCGACAAGGCCTACCAACCTGATCCGCAAAAAGTACCTGATAGTGGCCCTTTGGCAGCGAGGCCACCTCCAATACGAGCAGTGCGCCATTACGGTGGACCGGAACATCTGCTCCGCGCCCCAACGGATCGACGACCACCACATTCGCCGCGGTGATCCCGTCGGCTGCCAAGAACACGTGATCAATCGCAGGATTCGGCCAAAGCGCTATGGGACCAGATGCAACATACTCCACAGCGCGGACATCGAACATCGTTTCCGTTCCGTCCAGATCCACTTGCTTCAACCGATAATAGGCCAGGCCAGGTAAAGGGCTTGCATCCTGTATCGCATACGCTATCATCGATCGACTGTCACCGGCACCCAGCACGGTAGCTACGGAATTCCATGCGCTATTGTCGCTGCTGCGTTCAACAACGAAATGTGAGTTGTTCCGTTCGGAGGCGGTCGCCCAATTCAACATGACCCCCTCTTCGTCGGGTACCGCAGTGAAGTAGACCAGCTCGATCGGGAGGGCACTGATGAGTGATATGCTGAAGTTATCGAACAACATGCCATACGAAACGGTGAAGTTCGGCGTAATGTGAAGCGTGTGGCTGGTGGATTGGGCCGTGAAGTAGAACATCGACAATTCCATGCTCCAACCGCCACTCCGGGTCACGGTCTCATCGATCACGCCATCCAGGGAGACGTTCACGGAAGGGGTTACCGGCGTGGGGCCGCCTTGGCGCCGCGCCGCATAGAACTGGAGTGAATACACGGACCCTACCGTGAATCCGGTGATCGTTTGGCACAACCGCTTGTCATCCGCCGTGGAGTTCGGGTCATTGTCCCCGTCCACTTCGGCCACAAGGTTGCCATCAGGGCCACCGTATACATTCGCGGGATTGATCTCCAAAGGGCAGCCGTTCCATCCGCTGGTGCCGTCCTGAAAACCCGGATTGACGATCGTTTGCGCGGATGCGTGCACGATCCATGATACGGTCACCAGGACCAGGCTCAATGAGCGCGCCGTGGCGCGAAAGCAGGAAATTGACGGGCAAGAAAACTCCATGGGAGAGAAATGGTGGCCGCTTCTACGCCGATCACCAACAAGGGTTGCCGAACGGCAACGCCCACTAGATCCACTACCCTACCTGAACACCTCCGCGCCTGTACCCTCCAGCGTCCGGAAGATGCTGCGCCGGAACGGATGCGCCTCCGTATTGAAGACGTGCTCGTCCAAGTTGAATGATCCATTGCCTTCGGAGAACGCCAAGTAGAAGTACTTCATCGTCTCCGCGAAGAAGAAGGTGGGCATATAGTCCTTCTGCTTCATCGTCCGTACATCCTCGATGGACGTGAACGCAACATCCGTGCGGCAGTGCTTCTTGATATCGGCCCAGTACCGCGCGGCCATCTGCTGGTACTCCGGCTTGCCCGTGTAGTGGTACAAATAGTATGCTGATTCGATGATCTCCGGGTTCAGATCGTAGTCGCCAGCACGCACCTCGCGCTTGCCGTAGTCGTAGGCTGTTGGTTCTAGACCGTGTATGCGCCACACGTGATCATAGGTCTGTTGCATGCGCTCGGCCCGTGCTGTATCGCCGCTCATCACCAGGAGCGCCGGGAAGAACGCGTCATAGAGCGTGATCACATCGCTGGTGTGCGAGCCATCATCCATGGATACACGGCCGTACCACAACAAGCTATCCTGCTCTTCAGAGATATGCGTGTTCACGGCCTTGATGGTCTCGTTCCACACTCGTCCGATGGCGGTATCGCCGAAGAGTGAATACGCTTTGTACAAGTATTCGTAGTAGCTGTCCACACCTGCACAGATGCTCGCATTGCGATTGGCCCATTCACCGGTCTGCACGTTGATGTCGGTGCCGGGAAGGCCAAGTTTCGAGCGTCGTTCGTGAATGGCCATCGTGGCGCGCTTACCGGCGGCGTAGTACTTCGCGTCTTTGGTATAGTAGCTCAGGATGCCGAGTTCGAGGATGTTCGTTCCCGCCTCCGCGACATTCACTGTGTCACCGGATGTTTTGCCAGAGCGAAGGTTCACGCTGTATGTGGGCATGCCGGTGGGCGTGTTGAACGCGGGCATCAGTCGGTCGGCGAAGTCCACGGTCTTGGCGAGCACTTTCGGGTTGCCGCTCAGCTCGTACATGCTGAGCAAGCCACCGAGGATGCGGATGTCCACCTCGAACACTTTCGCATCCACGTCCTTGTCCCAACTCAGCGAATCCACCACGTAGTCCTCGATCTCCTTGGCCTCCGCATCGAAGCCCATCAGCTTCAAGGTGCTGTACGCATCGATCGGCGCGATGAACAGCGGGTGCTCGTACCAGTCCTCGGTGCTTTTGGTCAGTGGCTTCAGCGCATCGTGGCCCCAAGCGTATTGCTTGTAGGCCTTCCAGCTGCGCAGGGTTTCCTGGCGGACCTCTTCGGCGAGGAGAGTGTAGGTGGAGTCGATGGCGGCTACTTCAACCGGCTCATTCGGTGCGTTACTGCAACCAGCGAGCAGGACAAGCGGAAGCAGCGAAGAGACGATGGTCTTCATGGAAGGCGATGGGATGGGATGACAAGATGCGTAAGGATCGCCGCATTAGACCCCAAAGGGGTCACAGCCTGTAGCCATGGGTCGTGCATAAATGGGTTCGACCCCGAAGGGGTCGCAGCCGGTGCTCTACATTCACAGCACAACCGTTCGATCATGTCAACCTATTTCAAGCTGCATTACCACATCGTGTTCGGCACGAAGAACCGGGTCTCCTGTCTGGACAAGTCATGGCGGCCGCAGCTATGGGAATACATGGGCGGAACGATCCGCGGAATCGATGGCGTGCCGCATGGTATCGGTGGTTGGGTCGACCATGTCCATCTGCTTATCGACCTGAAGCCGACGCATCAGATCCCGGAAGTGGTGAGAGAATTGAAGAAGGCATCGACCGAATGGGTACGCGAACATGCCGGGTTGAAAACCTTTCAATGGCAGGAAGGATATGGTGTGTTCACCGTTGGTTGGCGCGAGCGTGATTCGATCAAGGCATACATCGCCGGACAGGAAGAGCATCATCGAACGAAGATGTTCCGCGAGGAATTGATCAACCTGCTGAACGACGCGGGTGTGGAATTCGATCCGAAATACCTGCCGTGAGGAACACCGGCTGCGACCCCATCGGGGTCGAAAATCAAATACCCGACCAACGCCCGTCGGGCTACAAGCTGTTTCCCCAGAGGGGTGATGTATGCCGGACAAAAGGTCGCCCGGTGTGTTAAACCCCAAAGGGGCGCAGCGTG
>JANOPI010000128.1:0-2075 GCA_031421755.1 Flavobacteriales bacterium
GCTTGGTTGCGCAACCAAGCATTTCTACAGCAATTTTCCTCATACTCAAATCCAAACGGTAGGCAGAGGTGGAGAATTTCAGCAGGACAACTGGATGGATCCTAAAGATCAGGCACAAGTTGCTTGGTTGCGCAACCAAGCATTTAAGGACAAATGCCGATCCTCTTCCACATCTCTTTTGAACCTACCAGCCTCCACCTCCGTACACCGCCCTCTTTTCACCATGCCTGCAACTGAGTTCGCCATAATCGACGTTGAGACCACCCACGGCGACCCCATGCAGGGCAGCATCATTGAGGTGGCGGTTATCGTACACAACGGCCTACGCGAACTGGACCGGTGGAACACTCTGGTGCGAACTCGTCAAGATATTCCGCCTTTCATCCGACGGTTAACAGGGATCACTCCGGCCATGCTGGAACAGGCCCCGCAATTCGCCCAAGTCGCTCAAAGCTTGAAAGACTCCACGGAAGGGCGCATCATGGTGGCGCATAACGTCCGCTATGACATGACGTCGATCCAGCATGAACTAGCGCGGACGGGCCTCTCCTACCATCCCGACACACTATGCACAGAACGTCTAGCGCGGCGGTTGATCCCGAACCTGACCCACTACAATCTCGGCGATATGTGCCGCCATCTCTCCATCGGCCGAGGTCTCGAGCACCGGGCAGCGCATGATGTGCAGGCCACGTTGGCCTTGCTGCTCCGGCTGATCAGCGATCACGGTCTGGACCAAGTGCTGGGTTCCGTAGTGCCGTGGAGCGAGCAGCGACGTGCATAAAACATACCGGAAAAAATGAAGAAGGGCGGCCACATGGCCGCCCTTCCTGTTTCCGGCCGAAGCCGTGATCACTCTTCGGAGCCCTCCTCGTCTTCGGCGACCTCCTTTTTCGACTTGCGAGGCTTGCGTTCAGCACCGCCTTCGCCGGCCTCCATTTGGCTCTTCAGGTTGCTCAGTGCTTCGAGGTCGCCCAAAGTGGACTTCTCCACCTTGTCGTTCACGCTCTTCACACTGGCGCTCTGTCCACCTTCTTCACCGGCACTCTTGCGGCTGCTGCGCTTGGGCGCTGCAGGTGCTGCTTCCAACGCGTCATCACCCTCTTCGAAGGTGCGCGTATGACTGAGCGTGATACGACGCTGCTCACCACTGAACTCCAGCACTTTGAAGGGGAGCTTGTCCTCCAGGTTCGCTTTGCTGTCATCCTGCTTCTTCAGGTGCTTCAGTGTAACGGTACCTTCTACACCGTATGGCAATGCCACGGTGAAGGTGCTGCCGTTGCGGCTTACCAAGGTTCCTTCGTGTACGCTTCCCACCGTAAAGGTCTCGGCGAACACATCCCAAGGGTTCTCCTCCACTTGCTTGTGGCCCAAGCTCAACCGGCGATTGTCCTTGTCCACCTCCAGAACCTGCGACTCGATCTCGTCGCCGATCTTGCAGAAGTCGCTTGGGTGCTTGATCCGCTTGGTCCAGCTCAGGTCGCTGATGTGGATCAGGCCATCCACGCCTTCTTCCAATTCGGCGAAGATGCCGAAGTGGGTGAAGTTGCGGACCTTGGCCGTGTGGCGGCTGCCCACCGGGTATTTGAACTCGATGTCGCTCCATGGATCCGGCTGAAGTTGCTTCATGCCGAGGCTCATCTTGCGCTCTTCGCGGTCGATGTTCAGCACCACGCACTCGATCTCCTGTCCTTCCTTGAGGAAGTCCTTCGGGCTGCGCAGGTGCTGGCTCCAGCTCATCTCGCTCACGTGCAACAGGCCTTCTACGCCGGGCGTGATCTCCACGAACGCGCCGTAGTCGGTGATCACCATCACCTTGCCTTTCACCTTGTCGCCGGCGTTCATATCCGCGCTCAACGCATCCCATGGGTGCGCGCTCAGCTGCTTCAGACCGAGGGCGATCCGGCGCTTCTCGTCGTCGAAGTCCAGGATAACCACGTTGATCTTCTCGTCCAGCTTCACCACTTCCTCCGGGTGGCTTACGCGGCCCCAGCTCAGGTCCGTGATGTGGATCAGGCCGTCTACACCGCCCAGATCCACGAACACGCCGTAGCTGGTGATGTTCTTCACGGTGC
>JANOPI010000129.1:0-6069 GCA_031421755.1 Flavobacteriales bacterium
CGCAAACGGGCAACCTGATGCGCTCGCCCTGGAAGTTCGCGCAGCACGGACAAAGCGGCGCGTGGGTGAGCGAGCTGTTCCCCGAGGTAGCCAAGAAGGTCGACGACCTCGCGTTTGTGAAATCGCTGCACGGGACGAACGAGGCGCACGGCGGCGCGCTGCTCGCGCTGCACACGGGCTCGGACACGTTCGTGCGGCCGAGCATGGGCTCGTGGGTGACGTACGGGCTCGGCAGCGAGAACGAAAACCTGCCCGGGTTCATCACGATTTGCCCGTCGCTCGGGCACGGCGGCGTGAACAACTGGTCGAGCGCGTTCCTGCCGGGTGTGTACCAAGGCACGCCGATCGGCAATGCGTCCGTACCCGCGAAGGAAGCGACGATTCGTCACCTCGCGAACACCGCGCGAGCGCCAGAGGTACAGCGCGCCGAGCTGGACTTCCTGCGCGAGATGAACAAGGAACACTTGGCGAAGCGCGGGCCCGACGACGCGCTCGAGTCGCGCATCGAGTCGTACGAGCTGGCGTACCGCATGCAGAGCGAGGCGGCGGGCGTGATCGACCTCGCGAAGGAGTCGAAGGAGACGCTGGCGCTGTACGGGATCGACGATCCCGTGACCGAGAACTTCGGGCGGCAGTGCTTGATGGCGCGGCGCTTCGCGGAGTCGGGCGTGCGCTTCGTGCAGTGCTCGCACAGCTACAAATGGGATCAGCACGAAAACCTGCGCGTGGATCACGCCAAGAACGCGCGCGAGGTCGACAAGCCGATCGCGGGATTGCTGACGGACCTAAAGGCACGCGGATTGTTGAAGGACACGCTGGTGCTGTGGGGCGGCGAGTTCGGCCGCACGCCGACCGTGCAAGGCAAGGACGGCCGCGACCACAACCCGCACGGCTTCACGATGTGGATGGCCGGCGGCGGCGTGAAGGGCGGCATCTCGCACGGCGCGACGGACGATTACGGTTTCTACGCAAGCGTCGACAAGGTGCACGTGCACGACCTGCACGCGACGATCCTCGCGCTGCTGGGGCTCGACCACGAGCAACTCACCTACCGCTACGCCGGCCGCGATTTCCGCCTGACGGACGTGAGCGGCCGCGTCGTGAGCGAGCTGTTCGCCTGACGACGCCGCGCGAGTGTCGATAATTGTCGGCCGGTACGGGTCGTTGAACGGTCCGTGGAGCTCGGCGACGATGGCGCGCATGGAATTCCAACTGTCTACGGCGATTCCCGTGCTCGAGCGCACGCCCGCGACGCTCGATGCGCTGCTGCGCGGACTCGGTCCTACATGGCTCGACGCGACCGAAGGGCCGGAGACGTGGAGCCCGTACGTCGTCCTCGGCCACTTGATCCACGGGGAGCGCACGGATTGGATCCCGCGCGCACGCATCGTGCTGGCGCAAGGCGCGAACCGCCGATTCGAGCCGTTCGATCGATTCGCGCAGGCCCGCGAGAGCGCCGGCAAGTCGCTGGCGGATCTGCTCGGCGAGTTTGTTCGGCTGCGCTCGGAAAGCCTGCGGACGCTCGTCGACTGGAACCTCACGGACCGCGAGCTCGCGCTGACCGGCGAGCATCCTGCGTTCGGCACGGTCACGCTGCGGCAGTTGCTCTCGACATGGGTCGCGCACGACCTCGGTCACGTGGCGCAAGTCGCGCGCGTGATGGCGAAACAGTACGGCGACGAGGTCGGGCCGTGGCGCGAGTACCTGCCGATCCTGAGTCGCTAGCGGGAGTCGGGCCTACTTGAACAAGCCGTAAGGGCTGCGCGGCGTGCAAGCGCGCAAGCTTGAGACTCTGGACGTTCCCAGCGTGGCGCTCGGGAGGCAAATTCCACCTTGACTTGGGCTCGGGGGAAGCGCGGCCCACTGAAGAAGGTCAGGTTCAACCGGGAAGGTCGGCTCGCAGATTCCACGGCACAAGACACGGCACGCGTCTCTGGTACTCCTCGTACGCCGGACCGTGGATCCGCACGAGGTCCTGTTCCTCGAGGACGATCGCGATCGCGATGTAGAGAGTGGTCGTCGCAGCGAACAGCGCGTGCCCGTGGCTCATCGTGGGCGTCGACCATGCGGCGATGAGCCAGCCGCTGTAGGTCGGGTGACGCACGATGCGGTGCAGGCCACGCACGTGGAGGGTCGACCAGCGCTCTGGGATGTCGGCGTGGCTCTCGGAGGCTTGCCGCAGGCCCGCGAATTCGAGGGGGTCGAGCTCGAGGGTTGCGATGAGCATGAGCAGCCAACCCAGCGCGAAGAGGGTCCAGAGGCCGGCGCGCACTGCGGGCGCGTGCAGCTCCCAGACGATCGCGGGCAGCGGGAGCCAGGCGACAGTCAGCGCGCCAAGCGCGAGCGCGGACGCGAGGACGTACACGCTGCGCTCGAATGCGAGCGGTACGAAGCGCGACGACCAGCGCTTGAAGCCCGCGCGCGCCATCAGCGAGTGCTGGAGCCCGAAGAGCGCGACGAGGAGCACGTCCACGACCCACGCGAACCGAGTCGACGAACTCGGCCCCGCGTCGATCGTACGCGCGTGCAGCGTGTTCGAGAGGAACCCCACGAGGCCGATCAAGCTAGCCACTGCGCCCACGAGCGCGAATGCGGCGAACGCGAGAGCGAGGAACGAGTTCGACGGTTGAGCTTGCGGTTTCACGTCGCCCGCGAACCTACCAGGGCACGTGGAAGTAATGGTGCCCGATCCAGAAGAGCAGCTCGGTGACCGTGACTCCGGAGGCGAGCAACAGTGCGGGGATCACGTTTCGGCGCGTGGCCAGCGTCGTCGCGGCGATCAGGAACACGCCCAAGCTGCTGGCGAAGCAGGCCGGGCTTCGTCCGAGGAGTTCGATCCACCAATCGTTGGCTGGGTTCTCGCAACAGCAGTTCGGATAGGCCAAGACCAGCGCCACAGGCAAGGCCGCGAGCAGCCAGCCGAATCTGTTCGTCGCGACGTGCAGTGCGACGCAGGCCGAAACGGTGGGGGCCACAAAGTGCATGTCGAATGCGCACACGGGCGTGCAGCCCGCGAACGAGAGGCCCATGCAGTCGAGCATCGAGCCGACGAGTGACATCGGCACGAGCGCGGCGAAGGCCCAACGCGTACGCGTCGCGAGCTCGGGACCGGGAGCATCTCCACGCAAGAGGTGGCGGACATTCGAGCCGACCACCAGCAAGAACCCGACGTAGTAGATCGTCACGCACACGGCGATCGCCACGTGGAGCGCGCCGAGATCGATCACGATGCGGCCGATGAGGACGAAACAGATCGCGAAGGCGATGGCTGCGAGATAGGCGAAAATTCTCTGTGGCGTCGAGAAGGCTGGCGGCATTCGAGGAGTCCTTTGCTTCTGCGCGCAAACGTAGCCACCCACCGCAAGAAGGTCACGGATTAGGGCTTCAGCCAGGACCCAGGCTCTTCGCAGCACGGCTCGTTGCTAGAGAGAGAGTCTGTCGGAAGGGGCCCGCTTCATCGGTCGTCGTCGGCGAAGCTGGTGTGGATCCTTGCCCGAGAGGCGAGATCACAGTGAACAACGTTCGGTGACGATCCGGCCTTCGGCGCGGATGGTCCGCGAGGTCCGTGAATGCCGCCGACCTCGACCGGGCTTCGAGCGGCACTGCCGAGTCGCGCTTCAGAGCTTCGTCGTCGCCTTCTTGCGGTTGAGCTGCAGCACGAGCGCGTCAGGGTCGACGAGCACGGATTCGGGCTCGAAGTCGCACAGCAGCGTGACGCGCTGCGACTCGCCCGCGCCGAGCGCGACCGTCGTGCGCGCCTGTGAATACGGCTCGTCGAGCTTCGCGGCTTGAACCTCGCCCACGGACGGCTTCTTCTCCTCTGCAGACCCTCCGGGAAAGCGCTCGCCGCGAATCGCTGCGATCTCGAGCGGCATATGGCCGGTGCCCTTGTTCTTCACGTCGAGCGCGACCTCGAAGCGGCCGTCGTCGCGCTTGGTCTTCGTCGCGTTCGTGAGTTCGTACTCGGGCACGACTACTTCGTAAAACCATTGGCGAGTGAACTCGTCGTAGGCCGTTGCATCTGGCGCGAAAGGCCGTAAATCAGCGACGAGGTCCTGCAACACGGGATGGTCGTGGCCGTCCTCGTATTTGCGGATGAACGCCTGCAAGCCGCGAAGGAGCGTCTCGCGCCCCATGTGGTTGAGCAGCATCCACACGACCCAGCCGCCCTTGTCGTACGTCACCGTCGTGTCGCCCGGCCGCGTGCCCGTGCAACGCACCAGCGCGCGTTCCGAATCGACTTGACGATCCTCGCCGTACTGCACTTCGATGTGCTTGCAGAACTCGATGCGTTCGTGGAGTCCGAGCTCGGACTCGTGCAGGAGGATCGTCGAGAAGTGCGCCATGCCCTCCGACAGGATGTTGCCGCCGGGACCCTCACCGGGGTTCAGCAGGTTGCCCCACCACTGGTGCGCCGACTCGTGCGCCGTGACCATGAACGCGGTCATGGTCTTCGGATCGCTCTCGGACAAGAAGCCGATGCCCTCGGAGAACGTGATGTTCGTCGGGAAGCCCTGGGCGTACGTCGCGAGCGCCGGGAACTCGGACAGCTTGAGCTCCTTCCACGGGTACGGCTTGAACCACTCGGAGTAGCGCTTGCGCGCGCCGTCGAGCGCCTTACCCATCTCCGCGATGTTGTAGGCGTGTCCCGGGTGATAGTAGATCGCGGTGCCTTCGCCCTTGTGCTCCGCCCAGCGCCCGGCGACGACGTTGAAGAACGTCACGGGGTAGTCGCTGTCCCACACGAACGTGTGGCGGCCGTTCTCTGTGGACTCGCTGGTCAGCGCGCCCACGGAGTTCGCGCGCCAGCCTTCGGGCACCGTGACCTCGATGTGCGTCGTGAACGGATCATTCACCAGAAACGTCGATGGCGTCGGGCCGAGGTAGTAATCCTCGGCCCACTCCTTGGGGTCGGAGGCGTTGTCTTCGTCGACGCCGACTGCGTCGTTGAAGCCGAGCACGGGCACGAACTCCGGCCCGAAGCTCGTGAGCACGACGCTGCTCGGTAGAACGAACTGGCCCGCGCCGCCGCCGTTTTTGGTGATGCCGTTTGGAAACACAGCGTCGTGCTCGAAACCGAGCGTGACGCGCGTTCCGGGCGCGAGCGGCGTCGCCAGGTGGATCACGCGCAGTCCGGCGCGATCCTCGAGGGTCGATTCGACGCTGGCGAGGTCCGCGCGCAAGCGTGGAACGTCCTGCGCGGGGACATCGGGCAGTGACGGGACCGAACCCGTACCCTCGCGATCCCGCACGGCGATCTCGGCCCCATCGAGCGTGAACTTCACGTTCTTCCACTCGAGCCCGGGCGTCACGACGATCTCGCGCAGCGGCTTGGGCTCGTCGTTCTCCAGGACGTAGCTTCCGCGCACGCGGAACGAGCTCGTCTCGGGGAACAGCTCCAGCACGACATGTACGGCCCGAATCGCGGGCGTCTGCGCGTTCTTGTACGTCTCGAGGTTCTTGCGCCAGTAGTCCTTCGCCACCTTCTCGGCGGCATCGCCCTGGAATCCGGCCTGAACCTGCTGGTAGAGCACGATCCCGAGCACGAGCGGCGCCGCGGCGAACGGTGCAAGCCGCAGCGCTCCGCGCAAAAGGCTGCGCGGCGACCAGCGTTCCGCGAGTCGGATCGCGTCCTGCTGACGACGCTCCGCGGAACGCACGGCGACGACGATGAAGAACAGCGCCAGCGCGAGCACCTCGAGGCGGTTCAAGACGAGCGCCGAACGCGAAAGCTCGAGCACGCTGATGTCGCTCCAGCGCACGACGCTCCCCAGGTTCCAATTGAACGGCCACGACATCCAGCCCTTGAACTGGCACCAGCCGGTGATCGCGAACGCGACGAGACCGACAGCGTAGGTTGCGAAGCGGTTGCCCGTGAGCGCGTGTACGGCGGTCACGAAGCTGCACCACAATACGAACGTCGGGACGAGCAGGAGCCCCCACAGGATCAGGAAAGGCGAGAGTTCGATCGCGACCTTGCCCTGCACGAGCGTCACGATCGCAGTGGCGACGAAGGTGCTAAGGAGCACGACGACGCCGACGAGACTGTTCACGAGCGCCTTGGCGAGC
>JANOPI010000130.1:0-36197 GCA_031421755.1 Flavobacteriales bacterium
CGCGTCAAGTTGCCTTTGATCTCGGCGTGTGCTTCCGGCGGTGTCCATCGCGAATCGGGCATAGCTTCCACCCTGATGGAATGGACAGGGGTGTAGGCAGCACCCAGATCCTGCAAGGTGCCTACGCGGATCTCGCCGAGCAATTCGAGCATGCGCTCAGGAGGTTTCTGCACATGGCTGCGGAACAGTTCCCAGTGGTCCGAGAGCGGCACGAGTTTCAAGCGGGTTACGGAGGTGTTCGGCCCCATCATCAGGCTGGGTGATATGCGGCCTTTCGCCTTGTCGTACTTGTCGGTGCATACCGCACGCACGATCAACTCTTCCGGTGGCAACACGCTCATCAGACGCCGCTGAGATCTTTGGCGAGCGCAGCAATGGATGTATGCGGCACGGGTTCATCACGGCCCGTGCTTTCAACGAACACCCTGATTCCTCTACGACCGAACACCAATTGGACCGGATGGCCGTTGGCATCTTCCCAAGCCAGTTCCAGTTCCCCTTCGTCGGTAAGGAACACGCTCGGGTCAGCATCTTCGCGGAAAGTCACATCCTTCAAGAACAAGAGGAAAGCGGCTTGGCCCTTCGGTGAAAGTTGTTTGTTCCGTCCTTCGCCCCAGCCTGGACCATAGAACCGGCTGAATTGCAACAGGCGCACCCAGCCGCGCGCGCCGAGCTTTTGGATGAGGAGTTCCTCTTCTTCGGCAGAGAGGACGGCCGGCCAAGCACCGGGCTTCTGCACAGCTTGGATGCTCTCTTCGAACTTGTACGGTCGCTGCAGGTCGAACGGAAGTGTGCTGTTCATACGTACTGCGGGTTTAGGGTCTTCAAGAACGCGTTCTTGATCAGGCCGAAGAAGATTTTCTTGGCGGCGGCGTGCGCCTCTGCGAAACGGTCCATGACAGTATGGTCCAGATCGAAGTCGAGCGCACCGAAGGAAATGTCGGTATCGAGCACCGAACCTTGTTGCGGACCATCGGCCGTACCCATGACCACGCTGTTGGCCAGCATGATCCGGATGCTCATCCGATCCTGCTTGAACACGCTGGTGAACTGGCGCTCGGCATCGTCGATCGCATGTCCGTTCACGGAGATGGACAGGTCGATGTGCTGGAAGATGTCGGTGGTGAAAAAGTCTCCGTAGCGCACGCCAAGGCGTTCACCCTCTTCCATGAATCCCGCGCTCAGGATCTTGGAGAGGAGCCACTTCAATTCACTCTCCACCGCAGCCCAACCGGGATACTTGCCGGGCTGTATGCACAGACCGATCATCTGCGGGCCCAGATTGATCCAGAACGCATCTGACCGGAATTGGCAGTGCGGAAGGAACACGCTTCCAGGAATCATCTTGCGCACGCCTTCCGGCATTTCGTCCAAGGGCAATACCACTTGTTCGGGGTAGCGTCCCTCCAGCAGTCCTTTCACCAGGCCAGGCAACACCAGCCATGCTTCCCGCGTGGTGAAGCGCAGTTCGAACGCAGCCTCAAGGATCGGGCACGGCTCGATCCGGCTGGGTAAACGGTCCAAGGTCTTCAACGGGAATGCGGTGAACATGTGCAGGATGAAAGCAGCAGGATGCCCCGAAGTTAAGTGGGGCACTGAACGGATACAGCGCTCACGTCACCGTTCTTCAGGGGAGTGGTGTTAAAGGCTGCAAAGCCACAGGGGTGAGATGGAGCGCATGCGCTGGTTGGTGCCCTTGTACCGCCTCCACGTAGTTTCACGCCCACCATCCCCATGCCTCCTATCGAATTCGAAATGATCGCCCAGACCCTCTTCGGTCTGGAGGGCGTGCTGGCCAAGGAACTGGAAGGCATAGGCGCGACAAGGATCGAAACGCACAATCGCGCCGTGCGCTTCACCGGTGATCGCGCGTGCATGTACAGGGCGAACCTCTGCCTGCACACGGCCTTGCGCATCCTGGTGCCGATCAATACCTTCTCCGTGCGGAACGAACAGGACCTGTACCGCGCGATCTACGCTATGCGGTGGGAGGAGTTCCTGAACGAGGAGGATACCATCGCCATCCACTGCACGCTGAACTCGGACCTGTTCAACCACTCGCAGTACCTCGCACTGAAAGCAAAGGACGCGTTGTGCGACCACTTCCGCGAGAAAAGCGGAAAGCGGCCTTCCGTGGACGTGGACCTGCCTACGCTGCGGATCTTCCTGCATGTGCATGGCGATCGATGCACCGTTTCGATCGACAGTTCTGGAAACACATTGCACGAACGCGGCTATCGCGACCAGACGAATTTGGCACCGATCAACGAAGTGCTCGCAGCGGGTATGGTGCTGTTGAGCGGCTGGGATCAGCAAAGCCCATTGGTGGACCCGATGTGCGGCTCGGGCACCATCCTGATTGAAGCGGCGATGATCGCGTACCGCATTCCGCCCAACCACGACCGCGCGCAGTTCGGCTTTGAGCGGTGGAAGGACTTCGATGCCGCATTGTGGAAGCGCGTCTACGGCGAGGCCATGGCCAAGGTCTTGACGAAAGGACCTGTGATCGCTGGCGGCGAGATCTCCCCGAACGTAGCACGCAAAGCCATCGCCAACTTCCACAACGCTGGGCTGGAGGACCACATCACCGTTGCCACCAGCGCCTTCGCCGACCTCGATGCGCCCGAAGGACCGGGCGTCCTCCTCATCAACCCGCCCTACGGTGAGCGCATGGACAAGGATGAGGACATCAACGCGGTGTACAAGATGATCGGCGATACGCTCAAGAAGAAATGGGCAGGGTACATGGCGTGGGTGATCACGTCCAATTTGGAGGCGGCCAAGCACATCAAGCTCACACCGAAACCAAAGATCAAGTTGTTCAACGGCGCGCTGGATTGCCGCTTCCTGCGCTACGAACTGTACGCGGGAAGCAGAAGGAGGGAGGTGCCCGAAAGTCCGGGTGCTGTCACATAATGTCCCAGCAGGGTCACGCCATGCGGAACCTCCGGTACTGAACGGACCCTGCGGAAGAGGATCGCGTGAGCGCTCATCCGCAGGGTCCCCGATCGCGCTTGAACGCACAGTCTGGTTTGGGTGACCCTGCGCGGACTCATCGGCGTAATCAGTGTGATCTGTGGACGCATTCTTATCTGGGCTTCTTCGGCGGTTCCAGCCCCCGATCAGTACCCGATCGTTCAAAAGTGCGATCCCGTCGATCCCGTTGGCTCGTCCATCCGCTCCCACATTTGGCTCATACTGTTCATTGAGCGAATGAAGAAGAAAGACCGGAAGATCTTCGTGCTGGATACCTCAGTTATCCTTTACGACCACTCGGCCATCGAATGCTTCCAGGAGCACGACGTGGCCATCCCGATACAAGTTCTGGAGGAGCTCGACACGTTCAAGAAGGGGAATGACAGCGTCAACTACCAAGCGCGGGAATTCATCCGCCATCTGGACGGCATCGCCAAGGGCGACCTGCTGACGGATTGGACGCCGCTGAACGGACCCACCAAGGGCCAGTTCAAGGTGGTGGCCAAGCACGACCTCAACGGGGTGGACGCCACGAAGGTGTTCCAAGACGGCAAGGCAGACCACCAGATCCTGAACGCGGCCCTCACGCTGCAACGCCAGAACAAGGATCGCAAAGTGGTGCTGGTCACCAAAGATGTCGCGCTGCGGTTGAAAGCCAAGAGCCTCAACATCAACGCGGAGGACTACCTCACCGGCAAAGTGCGCGATGTGCGCGACGCGATGTACAGCGGTCGTACGGTGATGGAGGATGTTCAGGAGAACCTCATCGACACCTTGTTCGAGCATGGGCAAATGCCGATCGAGGATCTGAAATTGCCCAAGCCGACGGGCAATCATTTCTTCATCTTGAAGCACAAGAAGAAGAGCATCCTCAGCAAGTACGATCCGCGCACAGGCCTTGTGCATCGCGTGGAGAAGCACAGCATTTTCGGTATCAGCCCGAAGAACGCTGAGCAGACCTTGGCCATGTCCGCGCTGATGGATCCGGAGATCAAGCTGGTGACCTTGCAAGGGGCTGCCGGAACAGGAAAGACCCTGCTCGCCTTGGCATGTGCTCTGGAATTGCGCCGCGACTATCGCCAGATCTATGTAACGCGCCCTGTGGTGCCGCTCAGCAACAAAGACATCGGCTACCTGCCCGGCGACATCCAGAGCAAGCTCGATCCGTACATGCAGCCGCTGTGGGACAACTTGAAGCTGATCAAGGGACAGTTCGAAAAGCACGACAGCACGCCCAAGCGCATCGATGAGATGCTGGAGAACGAGAAGATCGCCATCGCACCGCTCGCTTACATCCGTGGCCGTAGCCTGAGCAACATCTTTTTCATCGTCGATGAAGCGCAGAACCTCACGCCGCTGGAGGTGAAGACCGTGATCAGCAGGGCAGGAGAGAACACCAAGATCGTGTTCACCGGTGACATCCACCAGATCGATACGCCCTACCTGGATTCGGAAAGCAATGGCCTGAGCTACCTCATCGACAAAGCCAAGGGCGACCCGCTCTTCGCGCACATCACACTGGAAAAAGGAGAGAGGAGCGCGCTGGCCAACTTGGCGAACGATCTTCTTTGACGGGGAAGCGCCGGAGGTATTGCTTGTTGTCGGTTGTCGGTTGTCCGGCGTTGTGGAGCCAGTGCGCAGAACACGTCCTCGCACTATGTTCGATCAGCGTCCAAACAACAGGAGATTTTCCCTCTCAACTGGTGATCAACCGACAATTGAGCTTTCGTCGCGTGCTTGCGTATGCAGCCGGACAACCGACAACAGCCGTACTTCCGGGAACGTAACCGGCAACCGTGATCGGCAACCTGACAACCGACAACGTCAGCACCTCCGGCCATTGAACTGACAACCGATCTTCAGAACAGCTCCTCCACCTCCACGAAGTCGAAGTCGAGCGTGAAGAAGCTCTGGAAGTCCTTGCCCGCTTCGGCCATGTCCTCGTCGCCGGTCTCGAAGTGCCAGTTCACCTGTACCTTCTGTCCGCGTTCGCACACGGCGTTCAACTTGTCGAAGATGTTGAAGAAGTGCTTGCTGCTGCTCGTGTCGAGGTAGTCGAGCTTCATGTTCACTACCGTTTCCGGACAGGGCTGCTTGACGTACTCCTCCAACCAGCGATATACGCGACCATAGAACTGTTCGCTGTTCGCCGGCAAGGAACGCCCGATGAAATCAATTGTACCATGCTCCAGGTCCATATCGATCCCTGGTGAAACGTTCGTGCGGTCGATATGCAAGCGTTTGGTGGCCATGTCAAGGCGCCAATTTAGCTGCGCTGGTGGCCAACATTCCGGCGCTCAGGTCATGGATGTGAACAGGGGATCGGTGAGTGATGATCCTGAAGCTCCGGACCCGATCATGGATCAATTCGCCCTGACAGATCAGGTCGAGTAAAATGGACAAGGGCCGCCCGCCTTTCGGCGAACAGCCCCCATCACTGACCCACCCAACTGAGTTCTATCGGCGATCGCGGTATTCCGTAAGGATCTCCTGATCACTGGGCAACAGGATCTCGGTGTCGTTCAAGCGGCGCACCCAGTAGAGGTACTTGCCTGTACCGTTGCAAGCGAAAGCCGCCATGCTTTCCCCGGAAGCCAGTGCCTTAACAGGGAAGGTGCGCCAACGACCGTTGCTTTCCTGCATGGCCACTTTCAGTTCAACATCGTCCTTGCATGTGTTCTTCAGTTCGATCTGGTACACTCCGCGGTAATCGCGTTTGTATGATTCAGTGTACGCCTCGCATTTCTCGCAGGGTTGGCCCCACGTACTGCGTGTCTTGGCCACGCATTCCGCGTAGTTCTGGTCCTGCGCCGCGGCCGCACCTCCAAGGAGAGCGATGGCCAGGGCAAGCCCCATAGATGGTTGGCGTGAAGACATGAGGCTGTTGAACATGGTCACTTTTTACGGTCGCCGCGTGTATTCGTTTCCGCCAGGCGCGAAAGCTGTGCATCCTGCTTGCGCTCCACGAACCGCACGAGGAGTTCACGGGCCTTTTCGCCTTTCGCATCACCTGCGGGCAATGGCAGGTTCATTCGTCCCGTGGGGCTGATGGTGCCGCTTTTCTTGATCTCCTTGTCGATGCACTTGGATCGCGGGTCCTGGCACTGCAGCATCAAGGTCTTTTCCTCTTCATTGAAGATGCATGCGGAAGCATCGAGGAAGTCGAAGTACGCGATGTCTGTGCGGTAGGCCGAACCACCGTTCATATAATCGGCGATCAAGCGGTCGCGCTTATCGATGCGGAAGGTCACGATCCCGCTGAAGTGCGTGTTGAGCACGGCCAGGTCATTGATAACCGTGGCGTCCAGCGCGTCGGCGGTCGGCTCCTGTGCCAAGTTCTGCGCGTTCAAGAGCGTGGTGGCCAGCAACAGGGCGGGAAATACAATGTGTTTCATCGGTGTTCGCCGAAGCCCGGCGTTGGCGTATGGTTTGGAACTTTCGGAGGGCTGCTACGTAACCATGCGTCAATAGTTCGAAACCATGGATAAAAAGAACAGCTCTGTCGCAGCACGAACGTTGATGATGGCCGGTGCCCTTGTACTGGGAGTGGTGGCCGCTATGGCCGCCAAAGGCCTCATCGCTTCGCTCGTGTGATCGATGGGAAATCCACAAACTCTTCGGGCTTGCGTGATCGCCGGCGCACTGGGCTTTTCCAGTGTCGCCGGCGTTCTCGCGCAGGGTGGATTCCAGATCAGTGGCCGCTTGAAGACCGATGAGGGCGGACTGGACGGTGCCCGTGTTATCGTCTATAAGAACGGAGAGAAACAACGCAGCATCAACAACGGGCTCAGCAAGTTCTCGCTTGATCTGGACCTCAACGCGGACTACATCCTGGAATTCGAGAAGGACGGGTTCGTTACCAAGAAGCTCTCCTTCGATACCCATGCGCCAGCCGAGGCTATCGCCAACGGGTTCACACCGTTCGAATTCGCGGTGAGCCTTTTCAAGCAATACGACGACGTGAGCACCGTGGTCTTCAACCAGCCGGTGGGCATGATCCGCTACGACAAGAACGCCGACGATTTCGATTACGATACGGACTACACGAAGAGCATCCAGAGCGCATTGGAGAAGACCATGCAAGAAGTGGCCGCCAAGCAAGAGCAGGAAAAGGGAAATGCGGCGGCGGAAGCATCGCGTGCTCAGGAAGAGGCCAAGGCCAAAGCCAGGTCGGATGCTGAAAAGGCCAAACAGGAGGCCGAAGCCGCCAAGCAAAAAGCCAAGGGCGAAAAGGAAGCCGCCGAAGCCGCCGAACGCGCGCAGCAACAAATGGACGCCGACGCCAAGAAGACCGAAGCTGCAGCCAAAAAGGCCGATCAGGATCGGCTCGCTGCGGTGGCGAAGGAAAAGGCAGCAGCACCCAAGCCCGCACCCAAAGCGAAACCGCCGGTGGCACCCAAGGCCGATCCCCCTCCGCCGGTAGCCAAAGCGGAAAAGCCGAAGTCCCCTGAACGGCCTTCTCCTCCGCCGCCCACCATGAACAAGGTGAACGGCAACCGGCAACAACCGAAGGAAGGGGCTGATATGCGTAAGGGCCTCGCCCCGAAGGTGGATGAAGAGTCCTCACCGGTGAAGACCGCCGCTGCAACGGAAATGATTGAAGCGAAACCCGCACCGCGCGAAGTGGAACTGGAGATCGTTCGAAATGAGGAACTGATCGTGGAGCCCAACCAGGTCATCCTTCGGATCGAACTGGACCACGGTGGAGAACGCACCGAGTACCGCAAAGTGGTACACAAATTCGGACCCACCTTCTACTTCAAGGACGGACTGAGCATCAGCAAGCTCATCTACGAGAGCGAGGCCTTGGCCGAAAACAACTAGTGTCGTAACCGGTAAGTTGGTTAACTGAAGATCTGTCACTATTTCGCCTTCATGCAAGGCGGAACATGCACGGCGTAGCGGGCGCTACGACGAAATGTTCCAACGCGGCAGGAAGGTGAAAGAGGGGCGGAGATGGTTAAGGAACTTACGGGTTGGGACACTAGCTCACCAATAGAGCCCCAAGGACAGCATCACGGCGCGACCGCGTGCGTTTTCACTCACCATGCCGATAACATTCGGCACTCGGAGTTCCAGAACCAATCGCTGGCAGAGGATGCGCTCCGCGCCCAAGCCCGCCCGCCATCCACCGAAGCCACCGAAGGAGGCCTCAGCCCGGAACGCATTCTGCCTGTAAGTATGGCGCGCGCCCACCACCACATGGGGGCGATAACCCGGTAGCCGCCGATAGTCCAGCTCTGCGCTGTACCGCATCCCGAAGGCGGCGTCGTAAGAGAGCGACGCGAACAACTTGGCAGGCAAGGGGCGAAGGACCCCGCCCCTCGTGTAAGCCAGCCCCAAGGTGTCCTGAAGGCCGTCCCCATCGATCAGGACCCCATCCAGATCCAGCACGTCATCCACCCGGATCCCGTCGTACAGGATGGTCGTATCGCGTTTCACCCGAAGGGACCGATCGTTCCAGTACACCTCCCCGAGGTCCTCCCCCCCGAGGGAGAGGTCCAAGGCATGTTTGCCCATGTGCAACGGCGTGTTCAAGCGGAAGCTCAGTGCCGCACCGATGCCGCGCGAGCGCCATCCGCTGCTGCCGTCATCCGCGCTGCGGGAATGGTCGCCGTCCAATTCAAGGCGCAGGTAGCGGCCATCAGTGGCCGTGAAAAGATCCGCTTCCGCGATGATCGCTGCGCCCAGATCCTGGCCGCTCACCGCATGCAGCATCAGGTAAGAACCCGTCTCTTTGTGTTCGACCCCGAAACCGAATACCTGGTAGCGCACCTTCTCATAAGCGGAAGGTGCCAGGTGCATCACATCATTCTCATGGTCCGCATTACCGAAAAAGGTGGCCCGGTACAGGTCCGTGGAGTAGCGCAACCCCAATAGGTCACGATAGGACACCGAAAGGCGTGGCCGCACGGTTTCGAGCCCGATGAAGGACCCGCCCCAAGCATACGACAGGGTGGACTCCAGCGCGTACCCGCCGCGTTGTGTGCTATTGGAAGTACCTTCTGAACGCTGTCGCAACTCCCGGCTGATATAGCCCCCGCGCCAGAGCGCCGATATCAGGTCGTTGCGCAATGCCGTGGCGTCGTACATCGCCGTGGTCTCCCACCGCAGCATGTGAGCGCTGCGATGGCCGGGCCACATGTTCCCGCTGTCTGTTGCATGAGGTGAGGATGTTGCTCGCAGGCTGTCCATCTGCGCTGCGACCATGTGTACTATCAACCAACAAACGATCGAAACCGGCCAGCACTTATTCATCCCCGTTCACGATGTAGTTTCCTTCCAGGGAGGCCTGGATGTCGATGCGGTAGTTGCTCCGCAATTGCACATGCTCCAACTGGTCTGCCGTGTTGAATACCACCTTGATCCGTAGCCGCGCACCATCGGGTCCGCCTGCCGACCCTGGGTAGAACAGGTCTACCTGCTCTTTGGTCATCATGAAGTCGAGCTGTGTCAAGGCAGCTGAGGTAACAAGCCCGTTCTGGCCCAGTGGTGCCGAAGTGATCGTGCCGCCGGGTGAAAGTGTTCCCAGAACGGATCCTTCCGGTGTCACGATATCGAGCATCACCTGTGCGGAGAAGGGGAAACGGTTCGAGGCGAAGAAGTGCAGCGTTCCGTATTGGAACGCGTGGTGCTCCAGCGTGCCATCCAATTCCACGGTCGTTTCTCGGGACAAAGTGAGGTCGGTGGCGATCAGGCGCAACGGGATGTTCACGTCCAGGTCCGCGTTCAATTCGCTGTCGTCATAGAAAAAATCGTTGCCGCTGCTCACATCCCCAAGCGGGTTCGTTACCACGTCGATGTCGTAAGCGATGGCATCCGGAAGGTTCGCGATGAATGCGTCGATGTTGCTGTTTGACGTGTTCAACGTGTAGGCGTTGGTGGCCGCCTGAAATGATCCGCCAAGGTCCAACGCGCGGTCCAGGTTCAGCGGTGTTGATGTAATGGCGTGCATCAGCGGTGTCACCATGCCAGTGGTCCGGTTCACCGAATGCAGGTATCCGATGGTCGCCCGAGCATCCACGCCGATCCCGTTCTGGATCCGAAGCACGGCTGTTGATCCTTCCAGATCCAGCAGACCGCTGATCCCATCGAAAACGTTCAACTCGCTGCTATCCGCCTCCAGATCGATGTCCCGCTGGCCGAAATAGCCCCGGACGTAGCGGGGTTTGATGTCCCGGTAGGCCACTTGCACTTCAAGACTGTCCTCCATGGTCAGCATCACCGTGCCGCCACCTGGGTCGGTGCTCACGTCCAGATCCATCGCCAGTGTGTTCACTTCGTCAAAGTCTTCACCCCGCAGGTCGAAGGCATATCCATCCAACGGATAGGAACCGGTGATCTGTGAGGGGAAAGCCGTAGACCCGGCCGGCACGGACAGTTGGGCCTGCAACGATGATCCGTTCAGCAGCGCACGAGCGATGAGGATGTCGGCGAACATCATCGTGTTCAAGCGGTTGGTCACCGCCAGTTCCAATTGCCCTGACCGCACACGCATCTCTCGCAGTTCCAATTCGTCCAGATCGAATCGGATGGGGTCTGAAGGAAGTGGAATATCGGTGCCCGCTACAAGGGGATAGGGTAGGAGGCCTTGTAGTTCGTCCGTCGGATAACGATAGCGGAAGCTTGTATCGGGGATCTCCATCAGTGTGTCGAGACCCAACGTGAACAGACGCGCGGAATAGACGATGCTCACATTGCCTTGGCCGTCCGTGCCGATCAGCGTGTCGCCGATCAGGTCCCCGATCGTCAACGTGGTGCGGATCAGCGGCACGGCCACGTCCACGTCCCACTCCGGATCGCGCGGCTCTTTTTGGCAACTCGTCATCAGCAGTACAACGCTGATCACCAAGGCAACCCGGGCTTTGGGCACACGTTCGTTCATCGCAGGAAAGGTAGATACCATCAGCTTTCCACCGATCAGACGCCACGAGGTCTACTTTCGCTGTGCCGCAGAACCTATCGTGATCCTGAAACGCCGGATACTATTCCCCTGGATCGCCAGCGCCCTGGTGATGTACGGCCTGTCGTTCCTCTGGCACGGCCTCGCGCTGAACGACCTGCGCGACCTGAAGATCCCGATTGGTCTTTATGTGATCCTGAGCGCTACGGTGTACTTGATCCTGGGGCTGGGCGTCACGCTCGCCATGCATCAGGCCATCCAGCACGCGTGGATCGGGATCCGTCAAGGCTTCCCGGGGAAAGGCTTTCTGCTGGGTGCTGCGCTGGGCTTCGTCGTCTACCTCATCGCGCTCATTTTCGGCATGTCCTTCACGGACCGCAAAGTGATGCACATGGTCGTGGACGCGCTATGGCAGATGGTGGAGCAAGGCGTGGGCGGCCTGGTGGTCAGCCTGGGCATCATCTACGATCTCCACCAGAACTTCCTGGAGAATGAGCGCGCCAAGTGATCGGTCGGCCGCTATGGGCGGTAACGGCCTTTGAACACTCGGTCGATCAGTGCCGCATAGTCCTGTTCGCGGAGGTTGGCTCCAGGCTCATACAGCCGTTTTCCGCTGATCGCATCGGGCAGGAACTCTTGGTCACTCGCCTCCGCTGGCTCATCGTGGCTGTAGCGGTAGTCCGTGCCGTAGCCGATCTCTTTCATCAGCTTGGTAGGCGCGTTGCGCAGGTGAAGGGGCACCGGCAGATCACCGCTGCGCTTCACCTCGGCCTGGGCACTACCGATGGCGGTGTAGGCGCTGTTGCTCTTGGGTGAACAAGCCAGGTAGATGGCACACTGGCTCAGGATGATCCGGCTTTCCGGCCATCCGATCATCTGGGCGGCCTGCATCGTGGTGGTGGCCATCAGCAAGGCATTCGGGTTGGCGTTGCCGATGTCCTCACTCGCCAGGATCACCATCCGGCGCGCGATGAACAACGGGTCCTCTCCGCCCTCCACCATGCGGGCCAGCCAATATACCGCCGCATTGGGATCGCTGCCCCGCATGCTCTTGATGAACGCGCTGATGATGTCGTAGTGTTGTTCCCCCTGCTTGTCATACCGCGCCGCGTTGTTCTGTACGGTCTCTTTCACCAGCGCGTCGGTGATCACCACTTGGCCGCCATCCGTCGGAGCGCCCGCATGTACGCAGAGCTCGAAGGTGTTCAATAGACGGCGCGCATCGCCACCGCTCGCTCGCATCAGCGCGTCCGTCTCGCGCAATTCGATGGCGCGCCCTTTGAGTTCGGGGTCCTCGGCCATGGCCCGCTCAAGAAGTCCGCTCAATTGCTCGTGGGTCAGCGGTTCAAGGATGTACACTTGGCAGCGGGATAGGAGCGCGCTGATCACCTCGAAGGAGGGGTTCTCCGTGGTGGCACCGATCAGGGTAACCGTTCCTTTCTCGACCGCCCCGAGCAATGAGTCTTGCTGCGACTTGCTGAAGCGGTGGATCTCGTCGATGAACAGCACGGCGCTTCGCGAGAAGAGCCCCGAGCCGCCTGCCTGCTCGATCACTTCCCGCACATCCTTCACACCGCTGTTGATGGCGCTCAACGCATGGAACGGCCGCTTGGATCGGCCCGCGATCAGCCGCGCCAATGTTGTTTTTCCTACGCCCGGCGGACCCCAGAAGATCATGCTCGGAAGCCGCCCACTGGCCAACGCCTTGCGCAGAACACCCTCCGGACCCACCAGGTGCGCCTGCCCGACCACTTCGTCAAGGTCGCGCGGACGCATGCGTTCCGCCAGCGGTATGTTGTCCTGTGCCACGCGGCAAAGGAAGGGGCCTTAGACTTGCGCACCATCATGTCCAGCATACTCCTCCTCAACGGACCCAATTTGAATCTCCTCGGTACGCGTGAACCGGCTATTTATGGTACGCGGTCATTCGAGGACTATCTGGCGGAGTTGCGCGCCTTTTTTCCCGGAAATACGATCGATCTGTTCCAGAGCAACCTGGAAGGGGAACTCATTAATGCCCTTCAAGGCGCGGATGCCGACCGCGATGGCGTGGTGATGAATGCCGCCGGCTACACCCATACGAGCGTCGCCATCCGCGATACGTTGGCTGGACTGCGTGTTCCGGTGGTGGAGGTACACATCAGCAACATCCATGATCGTGAGGAATTCCGCGAACGGTCCATCACCGGGGCCAAATGCGCTGGTGTGATCACTGGATTCGGGCTGGAAGGGTACCTGATGGCTATCCAATTCCTGCTCCGCCGTTGCGGTTGATGAACGCCCGCTGATCCAGTTGTGGAAAGGTCTTGTGCCCGAGGATGAACCGGTCATAGGCCACGCTCCGCGTGTACTGGCCCGTAAGGTCCGGGTTCTTCTCCAGACGCGCTAGGCGCTTGCGCTCTCGCAAGAGGGCAGGCAGCCTGCGGCAGAAGTGCCGATGCGCACGGCCTACCACCCACGCATGGTCCGCGTGCCCTTCCATCAGGAATTTCAGCGCGGCGAAGTCATCCAGGATCATCCGCCGGATGATGCGCCCGCCGATCCAGCGCGATCGCAGGTTCTTCGTCAACACGCACAGGCTGTTGCGGAAGTTGAGGTAGGTCTTTCGCGTGCTGCCATACCCAAGTGCTCCGCCGCCCACGTGGTATACCACGGCCTGGCTGGTGTACCCGATGCGCCAACCCATGCGGCGCAAGCGCCAGCACAGATCGATCTCTTCCATGTGGGCGAACAACCACTCATCGAATCCACCGGCCTCGCGGAAGGCCTTCGCGCGTATCATCAGGCAGGCGCCCGTGGCCCAGAACACCTCCCGGTCATCATCATATTGCGCGCGGTCCTGCTCGGTGAGCTCAAAAATGCGGCCCCGGCAGAACGGGTATCCGTTGCGGTCGATGTAGCCCCCGGCAGCGCCCGCGTGCTCGAAACGACCGCGATCGTGGTGGCTCAATACTTTGGGCTGGCAGGCGGCCATTCCCGGGTCGCGGCGCAACAGATCCTTCAATGCCGGTATCCAGCCTTCCGTCACCTCCACATCGGAATTCAATAGAATGAACAGTTCGGCATTCACTTGAGCCAATGCCGCATTGTAGCCCCCGGCGAAACCGAGGTTCCTTCCGATCTCGACGATCGTTATCTCGGGCATGGAGGCTCTCAACCACGCCACTGAGCCGTCCGTGCTGCCATTATCAGCCACGATCACCCGGGCATGCCCGCGTGAGCATTCCAACACCGTGGGCAGGAATAGGCGCAGCCAGTTCTCCCCGTTCCAGTTGAGGATCACAACAGCGGTCTCCATCTCTTCGGTCATCCGATCTCGGCGTGCGCGGCAAAAGTCGAGAACGAGAGCCCTGCCCGATCAGTGCGGCCGCTGGAAATTGTCCTCCACCCGCTGTCCTTCGGGTGAAAAGCTCCGTACACCGGACTGCCCGGCCGCTCCCAACGGCGCGCTCAACATCTCGCGCCATTGCGGATTGTTCCGTTCGCCGGGCATCTCTGAATGCAGCAGCTCCCAGCATCCGATCCCGGTGTTCTGTTGCCAGAACACGAACCGCCGGTCGCTGTAACGGCCGGCCTTGTAGTAATGCCAGATGAGGTAGGGGAGCTGTTTGTTGTCCTGGCTGCCGTCCACAACCGTACTGGGCAAACCGTACTTCAGGAAAGTGATGCCCTGGTCGTTCTCATATCCCTTCTGGTTGCGGCATCCGTACCTCCGGTTGGCCACCACCACCTGTTCGCGGTACTTGTACCATGCCCCTTCCGGGTCGTATCCGTTGCGGTTCACCCAGAAGGTGTAGAAGAAACGTTGCATGAGCGTGAGGTCATGGTCCTCCGATCGGGCATCCACCATGCGGCGTTCCAACGGTGTGGCTATGGGACGCAGGCTCGCCACGTGCTCGGCCAGCGTGTCAGGGTCTGTGATGGCGTCTGCGAACGTGTTGGTCACATCCAACGTGGACAACGCGTTCAGATCGTAACGCAACGGGTTGTTGCGCTGGATGAACTGCTCTTGGCGCGCCAATAGCAGACCTTCCCGGTCCACCACTTCGATGGCCACCAGGTAGTTGCCTGAGGGCAATTCGTGTATCGGGAATTCCCGGCTTATTGGTACCACAGCACCGGCTTTCGCGCGTTGCACCCCTTTGAAACGCCCTTGCACCCGGTGGTTCTCATACGTCTCGATCTGGTAGTTCACCGAGAACATCGAATCCGTGCCGAATACCTCGTTCGTGCCGTAGATCTCGGTGTAAAAGGAAAGCTTGTCCACCTCCTCAGGGTAGTACGTGCCCGTGTATGGGGCCGGCACTGTTCCGAGTTCCGGATCCATCCGGGTGCCTGCTGTGAGCATGGCGTCCGAAAAGCTGATGCCCTTGGGCATGGTGGGCACTGTGAGTGGACCTTTCCACAGGGTACGGTTCTCCGCTGATCCGTTCACGTCATGCAATTCGATCTCCAAGGTGTACTCGCCGGGGGTAAGCGCGAAGTGCTCTTCGATCAGGAAATCACCGGAGAGCGTGTCTGACCGCTCCGGACCATACACATCGCTCTTGCGGAAATCAATGATGGCCGTGTCGCGGCTGATGATGGTGAGCGCTTCCACATGCGCCTGTTGGAAGCCGTTGGCGTTGGTATTCCATACGGCTGATGCGCCCAGTACGCTCATGTGCAGGTCCAACTGTACGCCCTGGCCTGGCGTATGGAAGCGCTTGGTAGCAATGATCGCGTCCAAGGTGGCTTCCTGTGCCGATAAACCAAGTGAAAGTGGGATCGAGCACCAAAGGAGTAAGCAGCGGGTCATGATCCAAAGATAAACCCGCACAGCGCCCGCATCGTTCCGTTCCCCGCATGGGAACAGCCGTTGCCCAAGCGCCCTACTTTCGCGCCGCATTGAAGCACGTGCGATCCGGAGAGGTGGCAGAGTGGTTGAACGCGGCGGTCTTGAAAACCGCTTTGCTCGAAAGGGCAACGGGGGTTCGAATCCCTCCCTCTCCGCCAATACAGGTCCGGCCCGAAGGGCGGCCGCTTCATTCAGCAACGAGCCATGCAAAGCCGGAGCGAAGTGGATGAATGAAGAGCCCAGCGAGCGACCCTGTTTTGAAGGCTCCCGCTGGGGTAGCCAGCCTCGCGCTATCCCTCTTCTAACGGCCAGCTCTTGGTCCTTCGGGGAAGTCGTTCACGAATGACCGCACAATACCGACTTTCGCCCCATGCGCGTCACCTTTCTGGGTACAGGCACCAGCCAAGGTGTTCCCATCATCGGTTGTTCGTGCCCTGTTTGCTTGAGTCCTGATGCACAGGACAAGCGGCTGCGTGTTTCCGTGCTGGTGGAAACCGGGGGCAAGCGGCTGTTGATCGATGCCGGACCTGACCTGCGCCAACAGATGCTGCGCGCCGGGGTGGAGGATCTGGATGCGGTGATGCTCACCCACGAGCACATGGACCACGTTTCTGGGATGGATGATCTGCGGGCCTTCAGTTTCGCTCACCACCCACCGCGTCCGGTCCCCATCTATGCTGATGAGACCACGCTGCACGCCGTGCGCCGCATGTACGCGTACGCGTTCACCGAACACAGATACCCTGGTGTTCCCCAATTCGATCTGCGCATGATCGACCGCTCCCCGTTTGAGGCCGTAGGGATCCCCGTTCGGCCCATCGAAGTGATGCACATGCACATGCCCGTGCTCGGTTTCCGCATCGGCGGTTTCACCTACATCACGGATGCCAAAACGATCAGTGCGCAAGAGTTGGACAAGGTGCGCGGAACGGAGGTGCTGGTGTTGAACGCGCTGCGCGAAAAGGAGCACTATTCGCATTTTAACCTGGCGGAGGCCTTGGCGATCGTTCATGAGATCAAGCCGCGGCAGGCCTGGTTCACGCACATCAGCCATTGGATGGGCAAGCATGGAGAGGTGAATGGCCGCCTACCGGAAGGGGTGCGATTGGCCCACGATGGCCTCGTGTTGGAGTTGCCCGATCCATGATCCCCGGCAATACCACCCGTGCCGAAGGCCCCCGCATCGGTGTGTCCGGTCAGGGGCCTTTGGCATTTCAGGGCTTCACCACACGTCGCGTTATGGTGTTATGGCTTCCCTGGAGGCAGACCAGGTAGAGCCCTGCGGGCACGGTTGAAAGAGACAGGATGCGTCCATCGCCGATGCGGGAGGACATCACGACCTGGCCAGAGGTCTCCAGCAGGCGCATGCTCGTCCATTCGCCGGGCGGTATGGTCATTGTTCCATCCGGCCAAAGATCCAGCTCCGCTTCTTGGACAGTTGTCGCCAGATCGCCGATCACCAGGTCGACCACTTCAATACCCAGGATCTCCTGGTCGTAAACCCGCGCGTCGTCCAGCGAACCGAAGAAGGGCATGGAGTTGTTGAAGAGGTTGCCGATCGTGGCTGGCGCTTGCGGGTGGTAGCCGATCGATCCTTCCGCTGTGCCGTTGGCCACGGTGCTGCCGTTGATGAACAAGCGTAGATCGTGCCCGTCATAAGTGGCGGCGATATGATACCATGTATTGCTGAAGATGTTCCCGGGTGGCGTTTCCACCGTGTGTACGATACCTGCTGTACGGACCCGGAATCGCGCACCGGTATTGTTCACCAGGCTCAAGCTCCATATGAAATCGGCCTCATCAGGGCCGATGGCCTTGGCCATAAGAATGCGCTCATTCCCACTGACGATCTCCGGCTTGAACCAGCACGCCAGGCTCAATTGATCACCAGGACCACTCGTTACATCGCATGGCCCAAGGTCTACACGCGCATCATTGCCATAGAATCGCAGCGCGCCCCCATGATGGCCTCCAGCAGGCTGCCAGGTCGTGTTGCCCTGAGCGATACCGTTATTGGCCCCCACCGCGTCATGCGCCATGGTGCCGCCGAGTTCGTCCAGCGGCCAATAGGCAAAGGGTAGGGTCTGTGCGCTCGTGACCGCCCAGGTCAGAAGTGCCGTTGTGAGTATGCCTGTGCGCATGTCATCGGAGCTTGATGACCTGCACAACGGGATGTCTTGTGCAGCGTTCAGATCTTTCGACCAGCAGATGCCAGCGGCGAATGAAGTTGCAACCCCGTTTCGTCCGGAAAAGTCAAGACACCGTTATCACGCCAGCGGTTTGTCCTCTTTCAAGCAGGCGCACAGTTCCTGATAGGTCTCTACGATCCGTTCGTGCGACGGCTGTTCACCGGTGCGGCGCAAGATGCGCTGGGCCAGATTCCCATTGTCCAGGATGTGACCGATGTGGATCCGCGTAGCCTCGCTCAGGTCACCGCGCAATTGTCGGTACAGATGACGCCAGAGTTCACCCGCCGTGGCGCTCTCGCGCAATTGGCCGAACATGAGCAGGAAATCCCTGTTGGTGATGATGGCATCACTGCCCAGCCGCACTACGTCCAACAAGATGGTCCGCAGATCCGATTCGTGCCACGCCCGCTGCAGGTAGTTGCTCACCCAACGGCCTTCTTTCATCGCCATTACAACGGCGGTCGTTAATTCAGCCACGGCTGTAGCCGATGCCAGACTCTCTTGTGTGTCGGCTACGGTGATCGTGATCACGTTCCGTTCGAAGGAGGGCACAGCGCCCCGTTGGTTCGCTGCCTGATAATCCACCGTGTCACCCAGGCCGCGATCAACCAAGTGGCGAGCGATAGGCTCCAGCACGATCCGGAAGTAGTCAGCCTGATCGAGCACCACCTCAGGAATGTATGCACCCACCGGTTCAGGTCTGTTCCAAGCCCCTTCAAGGAGCATCAATAACCGAGCGCTCAAAGCTCCGGCTCGTGCGCCATTCACGTACGGTGAGGAGGCACTGATCGCGGGCACAAGGGGAAGGACCATCCGGATCGCGGTATGCAGCCGACCGAACTCCTGCTCATCCGCGAATGGCAGCTCGATGCGCAACGAACTGGTCCACGAATGCTCGTTTTCGATGTTACCTTCAGGATCCGCGTTCCCGGAAGGGCTGGAGAACGGGTGTGCTCCACACGGCAGAAGAATGCCGTTGCCCGATGCCGTCAGTTGGGTGCCCAATGAAGTGATGGTCGGGGCCAACTCCGCCGCCGCCGTTGATATGCCACCATACGCTCGCGAAGAACTGATCCGCACGCGGGTGACGCCTTCGGCCGTGGACCACGTCACACGTTCCCCCAGGTTGCTGATCCCAGCAACTACCAGCGGAGCCATGCTTTTCTCATCGACCACGAAGTACTCCAGGCCAATACCATGGCCGCTGATCATCGTTGGGGTCTGTTTCTCCGCCATCGCTCTTTTCCCTGCCGGTAAAGATGGGCACTGATGATCAAGTCGAGAAAAGCGCACCTGCTACCGCCGTATGGCAACCGGTCGCGGCCTGGGCCGAAGCACGCTGATCAATGCTGGTGATCCGAGGTTGACCGGGGCATGAAGGCTTCTTTCGGCCGGAACATCCGTGGTATCTCCTCTTTGCCATCGAAGGGCATGACCGTACCTGGATTCAAGGAGCTGCGCACGATGAATTTGCGATCTCCGTTGTAGACCACCACTACGATGGGCTCTGCCCGCGTGGTGTCTTCCACCATCAGTCGGAATGCGGGAATGGCCGTCAGTGTGTCCGCGGGATCCAGCACGGATCGGCCGCGCGCCTTGGAAAGACTGTTGAGGAATTTCATCACGCGTTCCGGATCCGTAAGCACTCCGTCGATGGTCCACTCCCCGCCAATACGTTCCATCACGTAGCCTGTATCTCCGGGAAAGTTGAAGGTAAGACGTCGCCAGTTCAGCGGGTCGCCGACCACCAGGTAACGCGGAAGCCATTCGCCGAATGGCTGATCGGCGTATTGACCCATGGATCCTTCGATAGCGTAGACCATCTCATCACCGGGGAGATTCACCAACGTGGCGGGCTCTTCGCCTGGAAGGTGTCGGCCTACGCGCAGTTCATACGGTCCGTCAGGGGCGTTGATGATGAGGCGTTCGGCTGCGCTGTCCGAGAGGTCGTAGCGCTCACCCACCTCGGCCAACCTGCCTGCCACGCGGGTCACGCGCATGTGGCTCCACGTCCGCAACAGCGCATGGATCGGGGCAGGATCGGGGGAGGAGGAGTCTTGGCCCAAACGCATCAGCCACCCGGTTCCTTTCCGTTCGAAGCGGATCGGGGGTAGTTGCTTCTCCGGACCGGGCGTGATGGTGAAACTGGAGATCGTGTTACTGTCCACTCGGAGGATCTCTTCGCGGAAGGTGCGCTTCTGTGCGCGTTGGCTAACAGAGCCACTGATCCACCAGATGGCCGCCAGCACCACCAGGAGCAGCAGCCAATGCACCGTTCTCAATTTACCGAACATGCTCCGGTGCCATGCGCTTTTTCCGCTGTGCGCGGCGCCACGCCCGGCGCCCCAGCCCATACAGGAGGGCAACAAGCACGGGAAGCAGCAGATTGATCCACTTCAGGGTGGACCGGGCGCCATCGCCCAGTTCATCGATCGGTCGGTAATTGATCTCTTTGCCCCGAAGACCCAGCAGGTCATTCTGTCCAGTTGCCCGATCCACAGCGTTCACCATCAAGTTCAGGTTGCCCGGATTCACTTGCGCTGGTCGTTCACTCGTTCCGCTTTCGCAGAAGCCTCCATTGGTGAAGAGGATCAGACGGCCTTCCGGACCGCTACCGAAGGCTCCGGCAACTTCTGCCCCTACTGTTTGTGGGCCAAGTGGGAAGTCAGCTTCAGACCATTGTTTGCGCGGTTCGATGATCTGCGGCGATGGCACGGTTCCGCTTCGTTCACTCGTGAAAAGAAAAGGCGTGTAGCGCAAGGTGCTGTCCCGCACTGCAGGCGAGATCGGTGCGCAGAACTGGAAGACCACAACATCCAGCCCTTGGCTTACTTGATGCTCGGCGAAACCGGTGAGCACCGGGAAATAATGGAAGGCGATGGGCACAGGCATGGAGTAGTTGCCCATCTGCTGCATCACCTGCACCTGGTTGCAGCGCTGGTCCACCACGATGCGTTGGTCGATGCGCATGCCGTGTTTTTCGAGCCAAGGCTCCAACCCTGTATTCCGCATTTCGGCCACCGGAGTAGTACCCAGGTCGCTGCGCACGGCTTCGTACGCGAAAACCGCACCCTTGCCCCGCGCCAGGAAGTCATGCAGCCGATCCAACTGCATAGGCGATATCTGCTCGGTGGGGCCAGCGAACACCAGTGCTTGGAACCGGTCATGTATCGGAACAGAATCATAGATGGCCGTGGGCTGCACCGTGTACATCGCGCTCAGGCTCTGCACCAGCTGGTTCAATTCCTGGAGGGTGGCTTCCCCATGACCTTGCACGATGCCCACGACCGGTTTCTCCAGGATGCTCACTTCCTTGATCGCGCTGCTTACGGCCCATTCCAGCGCCGAGCCCTGTTGGATGGCCGACACTACGGTCTTTTGTTCGCCCATGCGCACCACACAGCCCATGTACACTTCCAAGTTCTCTGCCCGATCCTTCTCCCGCGTGGTGGCGAGCAGCGGCTGTATGCCTTCCTGCTGCGCCTTCATCTTCAAAGAGTCCGCGCTATTGGGGTCGATGAATTCGAAAACGAGGTTCCCGTTGCTGCGCGTGCCGTATTCCACCAGCAGGTCTTTGAAGTCCTGCCGTGCGACGGCCAGGTCCGGCGGCATCTTCTCGGTGAAGTAGGCCGTCACCGTTACGGTCTCGGGCAGCCCGGCCAACAAGTTGAGCGTCGCCGGGCTCAAGGAGAAGCGCTTGTCGGCTGTAAGGTCAAGCCGGAATTTCAGGCGTTGGCCGATCATGTTCACCAGCACCAGCGCAGCGATGAGCAGCAGGGTGTTGCGGATGAACTGGGAGCGGGTGCGCATGGTCAATCGTTCACCAAGCGTTTGGCCAGATTCATTTCGGCCAGCGAAAGCCCCAGCACCACGATGCTCATGAACCAGATAAGATCTCGGCTGTCAAGTATGCCACGGCTCATGCTGTCGAAGTGGGCGCCCGTGCTCAGTTGTTGAAGCGTTTCGCCCGCGATACCCGTGAAGCTGGAGGCCATCACACCGAAGGCCAGGTGGAAAAGGGATACCAGCACCAGTCCGATAAGGAACGCGACGATCTGGTTGTTGGTAAGGCTGCTGGCCCAGATGCCGACGGCGATGTAGGCCGCGCTCATGCACAACAGGGCCAGGTAGCCACAGGCGATCGCGCCATGATCGACCTCGCCGATGGCCGCGATGGTGATCCAGTAGGGGAGTGTGCACAACAGAGCCAATGCGATCAACGCGAAGCATGCGAAGAATTTGCCCGCCACCACCTGCCGGTCGCTTACGGCCTTGGTCAAGAGCAGGTCCAATGTGCCTGTGCGGCGCTCATCGGCGATGGTGCGCATGGTGATGGCCGGGATGAAGAAAAATAGCGTCCAATAGGCCACATTAAAGAAGGTGCTCAGGTCGGCGAGCCCGCGCATGAACACATCCGTGCCGAACCACCAGGTGAAGAAGCCACTAACGCCCAAAAAGGCGGCCAGGATGAGGTAGGCCATCAACGAGTCGAAGAAGGACGCGAGTTCCTTGCGGGCCAGCAGCAGAACGGTCTTCATCAGTTCAAGGTCAGGTCGCGGAAGATGTCCTCCAGGCGTGTTTCCACAGGATGCAACTCAGTGATCACCCAGTTTTTCCGCACGCAGAGCAGGAAGACCTCACGTGCAGGTTTGGCTCCCGCGGAACTCCGGATCTCGTACGTGTCCATGCTGCTGGCCACAGGCGCTACTGCGGCCACACCGGGCACGGTGGAGAGAGCGGCTACCACCTCATCCCGAACGGCGTCCTCTACCCGTGCGAGGAGAACGTGTTCACCCTGGCTCTGCGAACGCAAGGTCTCTGGCGCACCATCGGCCACGATCCTTCCGCGGTTGATGATCAGGATGCGATCGCACACGGCTTCCACTTCGCTCAGGATGTGCGTGCTGAAGATCACCGTCTTCGCTTGTCCGAGGTCTTTGATCAGGGAGCGTATCTCCACGATCTGGTTGGGGTCCAAGCCGCTAGTGGGCTCGTCCAAGATGAGCACTTGCGGATCATGCACCATGGCCTGCGCAAGGCCCACGCGCTGCCGGTAGCCCTTGCTCAGCTCGCCGATCTTCTTGTGCTTTTCCAGCCCTAGCCCGCACACCTCCACCATCTCGCGGATGCGTTGTGTCTCCCGGTCGCGCGGTACGCCCTGCAAGCGCGCGGCGAATTTCAGCAGGTCCAGCACGGGCATATCCTCGTACAGCGGATTGCTCTCCGGCAGGTAGCCGATCATCTCCCGCACCTTGTCCGGCTCGTCCGCCACGCTCTTTCCTCCCACGGCGATGGTACCCGCGTTAGGGGCGATCAACCCGCAGATCATCTTCATCGTGGTGCTCTTCCCCGCGCCATTTGGGCCGAGGAAACCGAGCACTTCCCCCGCGCTCACCCGGAAGCTGATACCGTCCACGGCCGTTTGCGGGCCATAGCGCTTGGTCAACTGGTCGATACGGATGTCCATAAGGGGGAGGCGAAGCTATCCGGATGCCCTCCGAGCGGTCCGGCGCAGCGTTCAAAAACTGTTAACCGTGGCATCGGTTGTCGATTGTCCGTTGCCTGGCGCTGTGGACCTGGCTGTCAGGATCATTGGCGCATGTTTGTTTCGGCAGCCTGACAACAAAACACGGACAACCGACAGCTAGTCCGAAACATCAATGCACCTGATGCTTCTCCTCCTTCCGCTCACCCTCGCGGATCTTCTCCAAGGCTTGGGCGATCCGCCGTTTGCGGGTTTCGTCCTGCTTGGCATCGGTGACCCATTCGATGTACTCCTTCTTGCAGGAGTAGTTGAAGGCTTCCCAGTTGGCCCAGGCCGTGGGGTCCTTGTGCAGTACTTGTTCGAGGTCTTCCGGAATCACCAGTGCCTTGCGTGCGGGCTTCGCATCGGTGAGCTTCGTGCCCTTCAGGTTCAATGCTACGGCCTGCTTCACCAGGTCCACGAAAGCCGCTTCGTTGATCTTGTCACCCTCGTACAGTTTGTACGAGCGCATGCCCTTCTCTTCGCCTTTGGGCAGCGCCTCGAACAGCTTCTTGGGGTCCTTGATGAGCGCACCCTTATGGAACCAGACGGCCACGTGCTCTTTGAAGGCCTGCAACCCGATCATGATGCCCTCATGGTCGAAATGGGGGCTGTTCCACTTCCAGGTCTCTTCCACTTCAGCGTCCGTAGAATGGATCAACTGACGCATGCGAACGAGCAGCTTGCGCTGCCATTCAGGATGCTCGGCGATGTATTGATTGATCTGTTCCGTGATCACCATGGGAGGGGAAGGTTTGTTCTGTGCTACCAGAACATCACGGGGCGAATATGGCGCTTACTTTTTCGATTCGCCTGATAGGGTGATGGCCACGGGTTGGATCTTGCCCTTGCCGAGGCTCTCAGAAGCAAGCGTGACCATCAGGTTCGGTGTTAGGCGCCAAGCATTCCCTGCTTGGAGACCCATGGGGTGGAACTGGTGGTCGTTCAGCGTGACTTTGGTCTTTTCCGCGCCATCCCCTTTGAATTCGAGCATGAGGGCATCCTTGAACCCGTCCTGGGGGTAGGGGTCCACCTTCAGCTTGCGTTTCTCGATGTTCACCTCGGCATCATTGAGCATCACCAGCAGGTTGTTCTCGTAGCAGATGGGCAGGATACGGCCGGGCGCATCGGTCGCATGGCTCATCACGCGCTGGAATTGTTTGTACCACTTCAGATCGCCGCCCGAAGCCAATTCGAACAGGTGAAGTACACCGTCCACTTGTCCGGTCTTGGGCATCTTTTTGCCGCTCAGGTCTGCCACGTAGTGGGTCTCAATGCCGCTTTTGCGTGCGATCACGAAGGTACCCCCGTCCTTTTTCGTGAGCACGCGATCAATGATCATGTTGTTCTGCCATTTCTCCTCCTTCTTCTCCATACGCTTATCGAAGGGGTGCAGCTTGAAGCGATCGAACAGGGGCTCCTTTCCTGAGGCGCTTACCGCGCACTGGAATACACCCACGGACTCATCGCGGTTCGTCTGATCGTCCGCGTAAACGCCCGCAACCACTATGGAACCGTCCACGCGCATGTCCATGGTGGCATCTTGCGCGAATTCCGAGCCCGGCAGGTCCAGCAGCGCAGCCGTTTGACCGGCGCTGTCCAACCGATAGATCGTGAAGCTGTACCCCAACTCCTCAGGTGCCTTCGGTTGCGGGTTGCTCGTATTCTTGATCAGGTACCAGACGGCACCTGTGGGGTCCATCCGTGTCTCGATGATCTTCACGGCCCGTGCGCTGCCATCCGTGGTCAATTTGTTCCACCACAAGGGCTTCATCTCCTTGTCAAAGACCTGTGCGTATACAGGGCAGCCTGCGCTGTGTGTGGTGCCGTCGGGCGTGAGTTGGAGGAGCATTTTCGTACTGTCCACACCCACTAAGGTGGTAAAGCCGATGCCCATGTTCGGTTTGAAGTAGTCCTTGGTCTTTCCCAAGCGGTCGAAGGGGATCTCCGTGAGCAGTTGGGCCCCTTTGCCCGTGAGGCTGCGCGGCCCCAGGATCTGCTGCAGCACCAACAACTTGCCGGTTTCCGGTTCGGCCTTGGTGGCGATCACGCGGAACTGCTTGTTGAAGTTCTCGATCGTTTCAACGGCCACCAGGCCTTCACCCCACAGGATCTTCGTCTTGTCCACCTTGATCTCCTTCATGCCTTCCAGGGCGAACGCCACCAGTGTGCGGTCGATGGCCCCTTGGTTCAGCCCACCGATCACCGGACTGGTACCGTTGATGCGCAAGCCAACAATGCTGCCCGCGTCGCCCTTCACGAATTTGTGGTACCAGAAGCCGCCGTCCTGGTTTTTCTCTTCGGCTGACTGGATCTTCCAGCGGACCTTGCTCTCCTGGGCGATGGTGAGGAAGGTGGAAACAACGAGCGCCCCGGAAGCCAGGGCGCGCAGGGAGTTGAATGCATTCATGCGTTCAGGTACCGGTTCAAAAGGGCGTGAAAATAGAGCCAAACACGATCGCCTCTGGCAACGACCGGGCCAAGGGTCGAACGGGCGACCCGCCTGTTCGCGAGGCGAAGATGAGCGGATGAGCTGATGGGGCGATGAGCGGAGTGGCCGGTCAACAACGCTCGATGATAGTGGCGTAGCCCTGGCCAACGCCGATGCACATGGTACACAACGCGTAGCGCTTGCCCTGCTCGTGCAGTTCCAGCGCTGCTGTTTGGAGCAATCGCGCGCCGCTCATGCCCAAGGGGTGTCCCAAGGCGATGGCCCCGCCGTTCGGGTTGATGCGCGGATCATTGTCAGCGAGGCCCAAACTGCGCGTGCAACTGAGCACTTGGGCTGCGAACGCTTCGTTCAGTTCGATGATGTCCATCTGGTCCAAGGTCAACCCGGCACGCTTCAACGCGAGCTTGGTGGCATTCACCGGACCGATGCCCATGATGCGCGGTTCGACACCTACAACTCCGCTTGAAACAATTCGGGACAATGGCTTCAACCCGTGCCGTTTGATCGCTACGTCGGAAGCGAGAAGAACGGCCGCGGCACCATCGTTCAAACCGCTCGCGTTGCCGGCCGTTACCGAGCCGTTTTTCTTGAACGAGGGCTTCAATCCAGCCAGACCTTCCAACGTCGTTTTGGGCTTGGCGAACTCGTCTTGGGAGAAGTTGATCGGGTCGCCTTTGCGCTGCGGAATGCTCACTGCGGCGATCTCTTTGGACAAACGTCCATTCGCTTGTGCCGTGGCCGCTTTTTGTTGGCTCCATAGCGCGAAACGATCCTGATCCTCACGGGTGATCGCGGTGTTCACTTCCAGCAGGTTCTCAGCCGTTTCGCCCATAGCGTCCACGCCGTACTTCTCCTTCATCAACGGATTGACGAACCGCCAGCCGAAGCTGCTGTCGAACATCTGAGCATCCCGGCCATAGGGCGTGCTGGTCTTGCTGATCACCCATGGCCCACGCGTCATGTGCTCAACGCCACCGGCGATGAAGAGGTCGCCATGGCCAGCGGCGATGGCCCGGCCCGCGTGTACAACAGCGTTCATTCCGGAGGCGCACAAGCGGTTCACTGTTTCGCCGGGGACAGTCACCGGCAACCCCGCCAAGAGCAGGGCCATGCGCGACACGTTGCGGTTGTCTTCACCGGCCTGGTTCGCGCAGCCCAGGATCACGTCCTCGATCGCTGCGGGATCCAGCGCAGGGTGTCGAGCCATCAGTGCGCGCAGCACATGGGCGGCCAGATCATCAGCCCGTACCGGGGCGAGGGTTCCGCCGAAAGAGCCGATGGGTGTGCGGATCGCGTCGATGATGTAGGCTTGATTCATGGGGTCGAAGGAAGGGGTTCGTCAGGGAACCAGGGTTTGCCGGTGCGGTAGACCGTGCCCTTGAACAGTGCGACCTGCTCCTCCCGTTGGTTCGCTACCGTGACGTAGTACACGCCGATGCTGCGGCTCAAACTCTTCTCCTCGGAAGTCGCAGTGAGCACATCGCCCTCCTTTACCGGCTTGGTGTGGGAGATGGAGGTTTCCACGCTCACGGCCTGGATGCCGTGCGAGTTGGAGGCGAAGGCCAGGCAGCTGTCTGCCAGCGAATAGGTGATGCCGCCGTGCGCGATGGCGAAGCCGTTCAGCATTTCATTCCGCACCGCCATCCGCAATGTGCATTTGCCAGGAAGCACCTCCAGCCGCTCGATCCCCAGCCAGATGCTGAAGGGGTCGTTGTCGTACATGCGGGAGACGACGCGGGAGGCGAGGGTGGGCATGGAGGACAAAGTAACACAGGCATCCTGCCTGTGTACCCGAACCTACAGGCAAGATGCCTGTACCACGTTAAGCGAACAGCTCCTTGCTCAACACCCCTTCGTGCTCCAGCAGCCACTTCTTGCGCCAGATCTCCCCGGCGTAGCCCGTGAGCAACCCGTTCTTGCCCACCACGCGGTGGCACGGAACGATGATGAGCAGCGGATTGTCTCCACAAGCGGTACCGACTGAGCGGCCGTTGCCGCCAACAGACTCCGCCAGTTGCTCATAGGTGATCGCCTTTCCGAACGGGATCCTGTCCAACCGGTCCCAAACCTTCTTGCGGTACGCGCTACCGACCTGGTACAGGGGCAGATCGAACTTTTTGCGGCGGCCCGCGAAGTAGGCCTGTAGTTGGATCACGGCCTCTTTGAGCGCCTTGGGCACCTTACGGCGGCCGCTCTTTCCGAGCGCATCAAACGATACACGCGTGATGCGTTCACCGTCGCATTCCACGTACACCTTTCCGATGGGGCTGGCCACCGACGCCACATACATGGGGCCGAAAAGTTCAGGTTGCGCGGCGGGCGCTTTCGTTTTCATGGCAACTTCGAGGCCCTCAAAGTAAAACACCATGGCCTGGTTCACCGCTGACTTCAATGCCTTCTTCAAGGACCTCGCGAAGAACAACAACAAAGAGTGGTTCGATGCCAACCGCAAGCGCTACGAACAGAGCGTGAAGGAACCGTTCGCAGTCTTCGTTGAAGAAGCCATCAAGCGGGTGGCCAAGCACGACAAGGCCATACGCATCGAACCCAAGGACGCCATCTTCCGCATCAACAAGGACATCCGATTCAGCAAGGACAAGACGCCCTACAAGCTGGAGGCCTCGGCACTGGTCTCACAAGCCGGCCGCAAGGACCACAACTCGCCCGGTATCTACTTCGCATTCGGTCCAGAGGCCGTGAAGTTCTACGGCGGTGCCTACCAGCCGGAGAAGGACCAGCTGGAGAAGATCCGCACGGCGATCATGCGCGATTCCAAGGGTTTCCACAAGGTGATCGACGCGAAGAGTTTCAAGGCGCTGTTCGGTACAGTGAAGGGCGAAGTGAACAAGGTGCTGCCCGCTGACTTCAAAGAGGCCGCGAAGAAGGAGCCGCTCATCGCCAACAAGCAGTTCTATGTGGGAGCGGAAAAGCCCGCCAAGCTGGTGACCGACCCCAAGCTCATGGACCACTTGATGGAGCACTACCTTGGCATGTGCCCGCTGAACGCGTGGCTGGCGGAGGCGATGAAAGCGTAGGTGTCGGTTGTCTGTTATCGGTTGACCGTCCTCGTAGTAAATACAACCGGGGGCAACCGTACATCTTGACGGAAGCCTGACAGCGGACAACGGATAACCGACAACAAACAAGAAGGCGCCACCTTCCGGCAGCGCCTTCCCTAAGAGCGAGGTTGGGCTACTGGCCTTTTCCGGTCAGATTCACCACCAATTCGATGTTGTTGTTGAGCACGGCATCCTTGGAGCCGCTGTCCCATGCCACACCATACTTCTGGCGATCGAACACCAGCTTGCCGCTTGCGCTGACGGTGCCGTCGGCGTTTGGCGTAAGCACGATGTCCGTGATGCTTTCCGTATTGGTCTTTCCACGCACGGTGAGTTCGCCGGTTGCGGTGTTGCCATTCACGGCGGTGAGCTTAAGGGTAGCGGTGGGGAAGGTGTCCACAGCGAAGAAGTCAGGGCTCATGAGGTGGCCCATCAGCATCGCCTTGGTGCCTTTCTCAGAACCGTCCGGTGCGTACAGCGTGTCCGTCATCGCGTAGTTCTTCATGTCCACAACAAAGGTGCCGCCGGTGAGCAGTGGTCCTTTGGTGGTGAAGCTGCCCTCCGCGAAGTTCAGTGTGCCCGTGTGGGACTTGATGCCGGCCATGGTGCCTGTCCAGCCAACGTTGCTGGATGCAGCGTCCACGGTCCAGGTCTTTTCCATCGAAGCTGCTGCTGCGATGCTGTCGTTTACGGCTTTCTCTTTGGCAGCGGCGATCTCGGCTTCCGAAGGGCCGCAGGCCACGATGCTCAACACGGCCGCAGTGGCGGTGAGGGCGATGAACGGTTTCATGATGATGGTCCCTGTTTGTTTGGGGCCGCGAATTAAGCCATCAACAGGATACCCTGCACTTCAACCAGTTCAATAAAACGACCGGCCCTCGCGTACCATTCGACGGAGCAGGGGAGAAGGGCGATAACGGTCTTCGCCGTAATCCGCCTGAAGGCGCTCCAAACTCGCCAAGCATTTGTCCAAGCCCAGTTCGTCCGCCCATTTCAGCAGACCCTTCGGGTAGTTCACCCCCTTGGTCATGGCCAGATCGATGTCGTCCCGGGTGGCGATGCCCAAGTTCAGGGCGTCCACCGCCTCGTTGATGAGCATGACCACCACGCGGTGCGTGATTTCCTCCATCAGGTGCTGGTCGCGGGTGCCTGCGGCCACCACTGTTTCCGGACCACTGGTCACGATCATTCCCGCCTCGTCGTAGCGGTAATAGCCACGACCGGTCTTGCGGCCGAGCCATTTGGCCTGCACCATACGCTGCTGCGTGAAGCTCGGCCGGTAGCGCGGGTCGAAGAAGAAGCTCTCCCACACGGTCTTGGTCACCATGTAGTTGATGTCGTTGCCGATCAGGTCCATGAGCTCGAAGGGCCCCATGCGGAAGCCGCCGATCTCCTTCAACGCCCGGTCGATGGTGTGTGTGTCCGCCAGACCTTCCTCCAGGATGCGCAGGCTTTCGCCATAGAACGGCCGCGCAACGCGGTTCACAATAAAGCCCGGCGTGTCCTTACACACCACGGGGATCTTGTTCCAAGCGCGCATCAGGTTGAAGGCCCGGTCGCGGTTGTGGTCGCTGGTAGCCAGGCCTGGAACCACTTCCACCAGCGGCAGTAGCGGTGCGGGATTGAAGAAGTGCAGGCCCATCACACGATCGGGGCGCTCGCATCCTGCGGCGATCTCCGTTACGGAAAGCGAGGAGGTGTTCGTGGCCAGTATCGTGTTCGGCCCCACCTTGTGCTCGACGTCTGAGAAGAGCTTTTTCTTTACCGCTACGTCCTCGATCACGGCTTCGATCACCAGTCCGCACTGGGACAGGTCTTTCATCAGCGTGGCCGGGCGGATGCGGCCCAGGATGGCGGAAGCTTCCTCATGTGTGAGCTTCTTTTTCGCCACGAGCATGTCCATCGTCTTGTTCAGCCCGATGATCGCCTTGTCCACGGCTTCTTGCCGCGAATCGTACAGGAAGGTGGTGTGACCGGCCGTGGCCGCGATCTGGGCGATACCCATGCCCATGGTGCCCGCACCGAGTATGCCGACGGAAGAGGTTTGGTCCATGGGGGTAAAGATCAGTTTCCCGTGTACACCGGCTTGCGCTTCTCCAAGAACGCCTTCACACCCTCATTGTAATCGTGGCTCGCACCGGCGATGGATTGCAGCTCGTTCTCCGTATCCAACTGCTCATCGAATGTCGCGTATTGGCCACGGTTCAAGGCCTGCTTCGTGAGCGCGATGGCTTTGGTGGGCATCAAGGCGAGACGGGCTGCCAGCGCGCGTGCCTCGTCCAACAGGTCCGCATCGATCACGCACTTCCAGATCATACCGTGGGCCTCGGCCTCTTTGGCGCTCATTTTCGCGGCGAGGATCATTTGACCGAACGCGCGCTGCATGCCGACCAAACGCGGCAGGGTGAAGGTTCCGCCGCTGTCCGGTATCAATCCGATGTTGATGAAGCTCTGGATAAAGTTCGCGCTCTCGGCCGCCAGCGTAAGGTCGCAGGCGTATGCAATGTTCGCCCCGGCACCGGCCGCCACACCATTCACCGCCGCGATCACTGGCTTGGGCAATGCGCGGATGCGCCGCACGATCGGGTTGTACTGCGTGGTGAGGATGTCCTCGATCTTCGTTCCGGGGGCGATGGCTTCTGCGAGGTCCTGCCCGGCGCTGAAGGCACGGCCTTCTCCAGTGATAAGCACAGCACGCACGCTGCTGTCCTCCTTGCACGCATCGAGCGCGCGGATCACCTCCAGCGACATGGCCCGGTCGAAGCTGTTCAGCTTGTCCGGCCGGTTCAGGATGATGATGGCGACGCCGCCGGAGTTGCGGAAGAGGATCTTTTGGTAGCTCATGGTGTGATATGTCGTGCCGAAGATCGCTCATGGGCGCTATAAGCGCCGACCTCACTTGGTCCGCGCTGCAAGCGCGAACCGGCAACTCTCAATCTCTCCGTTCGAATCGCACCGGAACAACAAGGGTATCCGGCACGCATGGTGAAAGCGCGCTCGTCAAGGCATTCTCGTACTTCTTATCGAGAACCTTCAGCGCCAGTTCATCTATTCCGTAGCCCAGCCCACGTATCACCCGCTTGTTGCGGATGTTGCAGAGGCTGTCGATGGTGAATTCGATCATGACAGTTCCTTCGATCCCGGCTTCCTCTGCGGCTTCCGGGTAGTGCATGCTCCTATGGACCAGCAAGGTCCTAGCGACCGCGTTGATGCTGTCGCGATCCTGCGCCAGCAGCGATGTCGCAACGCACAAGAAGATGACGACTGCGGTAGTTCTCAACCCGGAATTGAACGGTACCCGATCGGCCACAATGGCGTGGAACAAAATGTGCGGTTATCGTGCGGCCACGTGCATCAACCGTTGCGAGAACTGACGGCCGTTCGTACCAGTGGCGTGTACCACATAAACAGCGGCGGGAAGACCGGAAATGTCCAACCAATCGCTGGCCATCACGCGCACATGCTGAAGAACGGGCCGCCCGTTCAGGTCGTTCACCGTGACGGTGGCGAAGGCGGAACCCTCTACGCTGATGCGCACGCGGTCGGCGGCCGGTTGTGGGAAAAGTGAAAGTTCGTCAGCTCTTGGTCCCGCGCTTGAGATGGCCGTGCTGTTCGGCTCGATGCTGGACCATGTGAAGCTCACCGTACCGCCCAAACTGTCCAGGATCATTTCCGCCACCGGCAATTTCGTTTCCATCGCGTGCCAGGCGTACGTCACGGTGGTGTCCACGTTGGCGAAGAGAAAGGCCATCGGTAGGATCTCCAGCAGTTGCGCGAAAATGGAATCGGTGCGGATGGTCACATTCCTGCTGCGGATGCAGTCGTAGGTGCCCACTGGTGTGGTGATGGACCCGAAAGCGTCCGTGGTGTCATAAACCGTGGCGACTTCGCGGATCCGTGCTTGGTAGACGCCAAAGTCGCTGCCGTCCACGGTAACGTCGAAGCCGAAGTCGCCGGAGAAGGCGGACGTGTGCTGGCGCGGGAAGGCGTGCAGCATCAGAACTGGATCCAAGGGTGCCACCAAGGTGAAGGTCCCGTCACCGAGCGGGTCGCCGGAGAAGCCGTCCGCCGTAAGGCTGATGGCTGAATTGGTGACGAAGGTGTAGTTGTCCCCATCGGTGGTCCAGGCCAGGTTACTGCTGCCGAACTGGTCGCCGTCGGCGGTGGTCGCTGGATCCACGAAGGTGTTCACTTGCTCAACATCTTGGATGGCCGTGCTGAAGTCCCAGGACTGGTCAGGTCCATCACCACCCGGCGTGAACGTGGGCAGCGTGTCCAGGTAGCGGATGATCTCGTCGCCGATCATGGGCATATCCGCCGAGGTGATCTGGATCTGGGCGTTCAGACTTCCACAGAGAAGGAGCAGGGCAGGGGCGAGGTAGTTGTGTTTCATCGGGTGAAAAGTAGATGAAGCGATCAGGCAGCCGAATGGAAGCCGTGCCGGATGGGTCGCTGTCCTTGGAACGTCAGGTAGCGCCAACCCATTTCACCGCGCTTCAAGCGCGAACCGGCAACAACCGGCAACAATGAGGGGAACGTTGACCAAACTGCTCAACGGTTCTTGTGTTCGCTCCAGGTGCTGTAACGCGCGGTGATGGGCGGACGGCTCTTGTCCACTTCGCGCAGTGGCTCGCATTCCTTCAGCGTGGCGTGCAATTCAGCGGGCAGTTGCTGGTAGAGCTTCGTGCCTTCGGTTTTCCACGCGATCATCTCATCGCTCACATCCTTCGCTATCCGGGCCGGATTGCCCACGATCACCTTGCGGGCCTCCCAGACGGAATCCGCCGGCAAGAAGCTCAATGCGCCCACGATGCACCCTTCGCCGAGCACCACATTGTCCATGAGCACCGCGTTCATGCCCACCAGGCAATTGGCACCGATCGTGGCCCCATGGATGATCGCTCCATGACCGATGTGCGCTCCAGGGTGCAGCACCACTTTCACCCCGGGGAACATGTGGATGGTGCAGTTCTCCTGCACGTTGCACCCGTCCTTGATCACGATCTCCCCCCAATCCCCCCGCAACGCCGCGCCGGGGCCGATGTACACGTCAGCACCGATGACCACATTGCCAGTGATGATCGCTTGCGGATGAACGAAAGCCGAGGGGTGTACCACCGGGCGGTAGCCGTTGAATTCATAAAGCATCTGGAGAAAGGTGTAAAACTGGAACGGTGCTAAGGTGCAAAGGTGCTGCGGCACTTGTTCGCTTTTCCACTGTCCCCGTTTCCACTCATCCTTCAGGTTAACCCTGCGTTAAGGATGAATTGATATTGAGGCCGGTAAAAAGGTCCGTCTACTTTCGGCCCGCCAAACGCTTTCCACCTTTCCACTCAGGTCCCATGGTGCTCGAATCCTTCTTCCGACTGTTCAAGCCGCGCGACCGCATCTTCTTCTTCCACTTCGAGGCCAGCGCCGCGAACGTTCTGAAGATGAGTGAGGACCTGATCCTGATGATGGCCACCGAACCCGGCAGCCAGCGCAATGCCATCTTGGAACGCTTGGAATTGCAGGAACGCGCGAACGACGACCTCACGCACACCATCTTCACGGATCTGGCGCGCAACTTCATCACGCCGATCGATCGCGAGGACATCCACCAATTGGCCACCAGCTTGGACGACGTGGCCGATTTCATCCTGGCCAGCGCAAAAAACATCGAGCTTTTCCACATCAAGACCCCGGACGAGACCTGCAAGGAACTCGCGCGCTTGGTGAATGAGGGCAGCCGCATCGTACAGCTTGCCGTACAGAGCCTCCGCGACCTGCACAAGGCCAATACGAACATCCAGTTCGTGGTGGACATCAACAGCATGGAGAACGAGGCCGACTCGGTTTACGATAAGGCCATCGAGCATCTGTTCGCCAACGAGAAAGACGCGATCGAGCTCATCAAGTGGCGCGACCTCTACAGCACCTTGGAACTGGCCACGGACAAGTGCGAAGACGTGGCCAATGTGATCGAATCGATCATGCTGAAGTACGCGTGATCGGATGGAGCCCCTGCTCATCACGATCATCGTATTGGCCTTGGTGTTCGATTACATCAACGGATTCCATGACGCGGCCAACTCCATCGCCACGGTGGTCAGTACCAAGGTGCTCACCCCGTTCCAAGCAGTGGTATGGGCGGCCTTCTTCAATTTCGTCGCCTTCTTCATCTTCAAGGACCATGCGGTGGCCAACACCATCAGCAAAACGGTCCACCAGGAGTTCATCACCCTGCCGGTGATCCTCAGCGGCCTCATCGCCGCCATCATCTGGAACCTTCTTACCTGGTGGTACGGCATCCCCAGCAGCAGCTCCCACACGCTGATCGGGGGCTTCGCGGGTGCCGCGCTCGCGCATGCGTTCGCCACTCACCAAGGCGCCTTCACCTTCAGCGATGTGGTGGAGAACGACAAGATCATCAAAACGGTCGCCTTCATTTTCTTGGCCCCTCTGATCGGTATGGCCATCAGTATGTTCATCACGTTGGTGACCCTCGTACACACCACATGGTACCGCGTTTGCCTGATCGTGCTGGTCGCCATCGGTACATGGGTCCTGTTCTCCTATCTGCAGGACGGGAAAATGGAGGCGAACCTCAGCAAGTACTGGAAGGTGGACGACCTGAAGAAGGCCGCCGCCGAGGATCCCGCGAAGGTCGCAGATTACGAAACGGCCAAGGCCAAGCTGGATAAGGCGCTCCCGCTGCTTTCCATGTACGGCACCATCGGCACCACCGAGATCGCCGAACGTATCCAGACCGAAGTGGACCCCAAGGTGGATCCCAAAAAACTGGGAAAGGACCTGGCCAAGGCCGATAACCTGTGGATCCGCACCGGCATCATGGGCATCGCCCTGATCTTCATCCTGGTCTATCTCTACGTGGAGAAAGTGAAGAGCCCGAACGCCTTCAGCATGGCCAAGATGTTCAAGCGGCTCCAATTGCTCTCATCCGCCGCGTTCAGCATCGGGCACGGTGGCAACGATGCACAGAAGGTGATGGGCATCATCAGTGCTGCGCTCATCGCCGGGGGCCAGCTGGACGATATCAAGAACATGCCCGCGTGGGTTCCGCTCTCGTGTTACGCCGCGATCTCGATCGGGACGCTGAGCGGTGGCTGGAAGATCATCAAAACCATGGGCACACGCATCACCAAAGTGACGCCGTTGGAAGGCGTGTGCGCCGAAAGCGCCGGGGCTATGACGCTCTACCTCACCGAGCAGATGGGGATTCCCGTGAGCACTACACACACCATCACCGGTGCCATC
>JANOPI010000131.1:0-2113 GCA_031421755.1 Flavobacteriales bacterium
TGCTGCCCGTGCTACAAGCGTTGCTCGACCGGGGTGATCATGCCCTGAAAGTGGCCCTGTACCGCGTGGATATCCCCGAACCCCACCTCCGCCGCACCCTTGCTGCGGGGGGGCTGAACGCATTGGCCGGCGAGGTGGTGCTGCGGGCCCTGCAGAAGGTGCTCACCCGCATGCGCTTCGCAGGAAGGTTCTAAGGCCTTCGCCGTGAGCGGGGAACTGTGGACAACCGCCACGCGTTGAAGGGGGCCGCACACCTGAAGAACTACCTTTGCCCAGGATCCTCCGGAACCCCTCCATGGACAAGTATTCCTACCTCAGCAACGTCGACAGCGCTTGGCTGGATGACCTGTACCAACAGTACCAAAAGGACCCCGCCGGTGTGGAGACCGGCTGGGCGCGTTTCTTCGAAGGATTCGACTTCGCCAAGTCGCTGGACAGTGATGTCGCCCTGAGCCCGTCGAAGGGCGCAGCGGTGCCTTCGCCCGGTGGCAACGAACGGTTCGAAAAGGAATTCCGTGTCCTGGAACTGATCAACGCCTACCGCCAGCGCGGCCACCTGTTCACCAAAACGAACCCGGTACGGGACAGACGTAAGTACAGCCCCGCCCTGGACCTGGTGAACTTCGGCCTTGGTGATGCCGATCTGGACACCGTGTTCACCGCAGGGAACGAAGTGGGTATCGGCGCTTCCAAATTGCGCGACATCGTTGCCTTGCTGGAGCAGACCTATTGCCAAAGCGTGGGTGTGGAATTCAAGTTCATCCGCGATCCAGAGAAGTTGAAGTGGATGCAAGAGCGTATGGAAAGCTCGCGCAACACGCCATCCTTCTCGATCGATCAAAAGAAGGAGATCCTGGAGAAGCTCAATGAAGCGGTCGTCTTCGAGAAATTCCTCGGAAAGAAATTCATAGGGGCGAAACGCTTCAGCATCGAGGGTGCCGAAGCCTTGATACCAGCCTTGGATACCGTGATCGAACACGGTGCCGAACTGGGCATCACCGAGTATGTGATCGGTATGGCCCACCGTGGTCGCCTGAACGTGCTGGCCAACACCATGCGCAAGAGCTACGATGCCATCTTCAGCGAGTTCGAAGGCAAGGACTACGAGGATCAGCTAGTGGAAGGCGACGTGAAGTACCACATGGGGTACAGCAGCATGGTGAAGACGAACACCGGCAAGGATGTTCGCCTTACACTGGCCCCGAATCCAAGCCACTTGGAAACCGTTGGCCCGGTAATGCAAGGCATCTCACGCGCCATCATCGAGCACGACGACAATTTCGCAAAGGGGATCACCGCCCCCATCATCATCCATGGTGATGCCGCTGTGGCCGGCCAAGGCGTCGTCTACGAGGTGGTGCAAATGGCCGGACTGAAGGCCTATGAGGTCGGCGGTACGATCCATATCGTAGTGAACAACCAGGTCGGCTTCACCACCAATTATGTGGATGCGCGGACCAGCACCTATTGCACCGACGTTGCCAAAGTGACCCAATGCCCGGTCTTCCACGTGAACGGTGATGATGCCGAAGCCGTGGCCTACACCGTGCAGTTGGCCATGGATTTCCGCCAACGGTACAGCAAGGATGTGTGGGTGGATATCCTGTGCTACCGCAAGCACGGGCACAACGAAGGCGATGAGCCCAAGTTCACGCAACCGCTGCTGTACAAGGCCATTGCTGCACATGCCGATCCGCGCGAGATCTACACGCAGAAGCTGATCGATAGTGGTGTTGAAGGTGCTCGTGAAATGGCGCAGGCCATGGAAACGGAGTTCACCGAAATGCTCGATGCACGCCTCACCGAAGCCAAACAGGTGCGCGTGGGCAACATCACCAACTTCATGGCCGAGCGCTGGAAAGGCTTCAAGCGCGCCGAGGCTTCCGACTTCGCCACTTCACCGGTAACGGGGGTGAAGAAGGACGTGCTGAAGATGATCGGTGAAAAGCTGACAGCGATCCCCGAGGGCAAGAAATTCTTCAGCAAATTTGAGAAGATCCTGAACGACCGCAAGAAGATGATGGCCGATGAGACCCTGGATTGGGGCATGGCCGAACTACTCGCGTATGGCTCGTTGCTCGTGGAAGGCAAGCCCGTGCGTTTCACCGGCCAG
>JANOPI010000132.1:0-11859 GCA_031421755.1 Flavobacteriales bacterium
GCTTGGTTGCGCAACCAAGCAAATTGATGCACTGGAACCTGGGTCCATCATCAACACCCAGCCGTGCAAACTCCACGCTTCCCACCTATGACGCTCCGGTTATCTTCGGCCCGGACCCTGAACATCGGGCTTCCGTTTCCAGAACCGTGAGCGACCTATCCATCCGACTTCGCCAAGTGCATGCGCGCGTGGAAGGCCTGCTCAAGGACCGTGACCATCACGCCAAAGCACAACTTACCTTCCTTGAGGAACTGCGCGAGCTGAAGCGCAGTGATGAGGTGCTGCGGGCAAGGATCACGGAACTGGAGCAGGAGAACGAGGTCCTCCGCACGGTGAAAGCGGCAACTCCGGAGAGATCCGGGGCCGCCAATAACCGTTCGGGATCGAAGGAACGGATCGATGAACTGGTGATCGAGATCGATCGCTGCCTGGCCCTGTTGCAGAATTGACCAGAGCGACCTCCACCATGAGCGAATCATCGATCAGGATCGAATTGGCCGGGCGGGCGTATCCACTTACGGTACATCCGGATGAGGAAGCAAATATCCGCAAGGCCGCTGCTGAGATCAACGAAAGCATCGCCCGTTTGAAGGCATCCTACCCGATGACCGACAAACAGGACCTGTTGGCCATGGCCGCGCTGGAAGTCACTACCCGCGCGCTCAATCAGGCCACCGCTCAAGCTCACGCCGAGGATTCCGCGGCCGTGGAAGATCTTGAGCGCCTGCTTTCTGAGATGCGCGGCTGATCCACCTTCGCTCCCCGGAGCGCCCAGGGTCCACGAACAACAACGTGGACCAGCTACTTCGCGCCCTTGCGAAGGAGGCCCCGCAAAATAAACTGACGCGCACGCGTAGGAAGACATGGACATCGTAGCAGCATTGATCGGGGCCATCGTTGGCCTCGTAGCAGGAGGGGGCATTGTTTACATGCTTCTGAACAGCATTATGACCAAACGCCGCGACGGCATCCTCAAGGAAGCCCAAGCGGAGGGAGAAGCCCTGAAAAAGCAGAAACTCGCCGAAGCCAAGGAGAAGTTCCTCCAGATGCGCGAAGAGCACGAGAATGAAGCGCGCGAGAAGGAGAAGCGTGCCAATCAGGCTTTGGAGAAGAGCAAGCAGCGTGAGCAGCAGTTGAGCCGCCAACAGCAGGATCTCGGCAACAAGGAAAAACAACTTGACACGCTGAAGGGTGAACTCACCTCGCGCCTCCAAGGCTTGGAGAGGCGTGCGGAGGACGTGGAGAAGAACCATGCGAAGCAGGTCCAGTCATTGGAAAAGATCAGTGGCCTGAACGCTGAAGAGGCCAAAAAACAACTGATGGACAGCTTGCGCGACGAGGCGCGTACCGCCGCCATGGCCCACATCAAGGAGGCCACGGAGGAAGCCAAGCTCACTGCCAACAAAGAGGCCAAACGCATCATCATCCAGACGATCCAGCGCACCGCCACCGAGCACGCGGTAGAGAATGCCGTGAGCGTTTTCCAGATCGAGAACGACGACGTCAAAGGCCGCATCATCGGCCGCGAAGGCCGCAACATCCGCACCTTGGAAGAAGCCACGGGAGTTGAGATCGTCGTGGACGATACGCCTGGCGCCATCATCCTCAGCTGCTTCGATCCCGTGCGCCGTGAAATGGCCCGATTGGCCTTGCATCAATTGGTAAAGGATGGCCGGATCCATCCGGGCCGTATCGAGGAGATCGTCGCCAAGACCAAGAAGCACTTGGAGGAAGAGATCGTGGAGATCGGCAAGCGCACCTGTATCGACCTGGGCATTCACGGCCTGCACAACGAACTCATTCGTATGGTGGGCCGCATGCGCTATCGCAGCAGCTACGGCCAGAACCTATTGCAACACAGCCGTGAAGTGGCCAACCTGAGCGCCACCATGGCTGCCGAGCTCGGCCTGAACGTGAAGGCCGCCAAACGTGCCGGTCTTCTGCACGATATCGGCAAAGTGCCGGACGAGGCGCCAGAGTTGCCGCACGCTATCCTCGGTATGCAGATCGCCGAGAAGTACGGGGAGAAGCCGGATGTGCTGAATGCTATCGGTGCGCACCACGATGAGATCGAAATGACCGGCCTGCTCAGCCCTATCGTGCAGGCCTGTGACGCGATCAGTGGTGCCCGCCCTGGTGCTCGCCGCGAGGCCATGGAGCAGTACATCAAGCGCTTGAAGGACCTGGAAAGCCTTGCCATGAGCTATCAAGGCGTGCAAAAGGCGTATGCCATTCAAGCTGGCCGTGAATTGCGTGTAATGGTCGAAAGTGAAAAGGTGACCGACGCCCAGGCCGATACCATCAGTATGAGCCTCGCCGAGCGCATCCAGAACGAAATGACCTATCCGGGCCAAGTGAAGATCACCGTGATCCGCGAACGCAGGAGCACGGCAGTTGCCAAGTAGGAACGGACAATATGCCTAGCGCCGACCACTTGCGCGATGTCTTCCAATGGGACGTGCGCAGTTGGTCTCGGGCCTTGCCGCTTTGGGAAAAGTACCTCGATGATCCCAGCGGGAAAACCGCCTTGGCACTTGGCGAACGCGACGGTGGGCTCAGCTTCTGGTTCGCACAGCAAGGCTATCAGGTATACTGTACGGACCTGAACGGGCCCAGTGATCAGGCCAAGGCGCTCCACGAACGCCATGGTCTGTCGTCGCGCATCACCTATGAAGCTCAGGATGCCACGGCGTTGAGGTTGCCGGACAACTACGTGGAGATCGTCGTCTTCAAAAGCGTCATCGGTGCTTTGTCAACCAAGGACCGTCAGCAACAGGCCGTAAACGAGATGTGGCGTGTGTTGAAGCCCGGGGGCGTGCTCCTCTTCGCGGAGAACCTCACTGGGACCGCAATGCACCAGGCCCTGCGCAAGCGTTTCGTCAAATGGGACAACTACTGGCGCTACCTGCGCGTTCCGGATGACCTTGACCTCTTCCATGCCTTCGAGCGCGTGGAATTGCGGACGACCGGTTTCCTCGCCAACCTGGGCCGAAGTGAAGCCCAGCGGGATCTTCTCGCACGTATCGATGCACTGATCGAACCGCTGGTTCCCGATCACAAGAGGTGTATCCTACTCGGTGCAGCCGTAAAGCCCGATTCGCTCCCTCAGCCAGCTTCGTCCCGGTAGAAGGCCAGTACACGGTCCTGCCCGATGGTGAATCCGTAAACGACTTGCGCGCCTTGGCACCAATTCGGGGGTACAAGGAAGTGGGTGGAAACGACCATTCGGAAACGGCAGCGTTCCGGAAAGAACCGGATCGACACCTTGTCCTTGCGAACGGCAGGGTCGATATATCCCTTGGGTGCGATGTTGAATTGGAATTCCATTTCAGCTTCGCCTGATAAGCGAAGTGCATCATCATCCAGATACCGCAGGAAGTCATGCAAGATGTGGCGTGGGATGTCCACACTTATCGTGGTGTCCTGATCGCCTTTCGGGTATTGGAAGCGCCGTACGGTATCCACGCAATGGAAAAAACTCCTGGCCATGGCGGGTTCGAGCAACCTCTTCCCTTGGATCGCATCACAGGCCGCATCGGAAGGTGCTGCAAGGGGGCGCTCCGTCTAGGTCGTTGCACCCATGCGGACCAAGGCAAGGGCAACGGTCGTTATTGGAAACAGGTGCATCAGTGGTTCAAATGTACCAGCGTGCTTCACGGTGTGGCCCTCCGCAGGGGCCTACATTCGCCCCGTAGAACGCATGGCGGATCGCGCTATTCTCGTCACAGGCGGTGTCGGCTTCATCGGCTCCCACGTATGCGATGCGCTCGTGCAAGAGGGCGCGCATGTCCGATGCTTTGACAACCTGGCCACCGGCAAGCTGAGCAACGTCGCACATCTGGAAGGTAACTCGGCATTTACCTTCATCCAAGGTGATCTCCGATCGTTCGATGACCTGAGGTCCGCGGTGTCCGGAGTGTCCGCTATCGTTCACCTCGGAGCCTTGGGTAGCGTGCCGCGCAGCATCGCCGATCCATTGCCGAGCGAAGCGGCGAACCTCGCCGGCTTCCTGAATCTGCTGGAAGCCGCGCGCGCAAGTGGCGTGAAACGCATCGTGTATGCGAGCAGCAGCAGTGTTTACGGAGATAGCGCTGAACTGCCCAAGCGCGAAGGCGCTGAAGGACGTCCGCTTTCACCTTACGCGGTGACCAAGGCCATGGACGAGGCCTATGCGCATCTTTACCACGCCATGCACGGGCTTGAACTCGTCGGCCTGCGCTTCTTCAATGTGTTCGGTGAACGCCAGGATCCGGAAGGTCCCTATGCGGCGGCCATCCCCAAGTTCATCCGTTCCTTGTTGAAGCACGAAGCACCGATCATCAACGGCGACGGCGGCCAGACGCGCGACTTCACCTACGTGGGCAACGCGGTTCATGCCGTCCTCTGCGGGCTTAACGTCGGAGAAACCGCATTTGGTGAGGTGTTCAACATCGCGTTTGGCGACCGCTGTGATCTGCTTACGCTCGTGGGACAGCTACGTGCGCACCTGGCGCGCCTGGATCCCGCTATCGCCAGCGTGGGAGTGGAGCATGCATCTGACCGCCCAGGTGATGTGCGCGATTCGTTGGCGGATGTGGGAAAAGCGCGATCTCTGCTGGGCTATTCCCCGGCTTTTGACCTGGAGGCCGGCCTTGAGCGCGCCGTGCCGTGGTACGCCGAACATTGGCGCTGAAACCGTACCGCCCTCATGTCCCCACACGAGTTGATCGTCGCCTTCACCGTGCTGGCAGCGCTTGTGCTGTTCATCAGTGAAAAGTTGTCCATTGACCTTGTCGCGTTGCTGATCCTGATGGTCCTGGTGGGCACCGGAGTGATCACGCCGAAAGAGGCCCTCAGCGGATTCAGCGATCCGGCAACGATCACCGTCATGTTCATGTTCGTGCTCAGCTCCGCGCTTTTGCGCACTGGGGCCGTCAGCACCATCGGACCTCGGTTGTCGCGGATCTTCAGGGACAGCCCCGCTACCGGCATGTTCGTCTTCGCGCTCTGTGTCGGAGGTCTCAGCGCCTTCGTGAACAACACGCCGGTGGTGGCGCTCCTTCTGCCCGTGGTCGTGCAAATAGCCCATAGCAGTGGCCAGGCACCGAGCAAATTGCTCATTCCGCTGAGTTATGCCACCATATTCGGTGGTGTGGTCACCCTTCTCGGTACCAGCACCAACATCGTCGTGAGCGGTGTGCTCACTACTCAAGGCAGACCCGGTCTGGGCATGTTCGACCAAACGCCGTTGGGCTTGATCTTTCTTTTGGTCGGGGTGCTCTATCTCACGTTCATCGGACGCAAACTCCTGCCGGACCGTCGCGAGCCCAAGGATCTCGGGGACAAATTCAGCATGCGCGGCTACGTGACCGAGATCCAGTTGCTCGCCGGTGCGCCCGCCGTGGGCCAGCGCATCATGGATAGCCCCTTGGTGAAAGAACTCGACATGGATGTGATCGAGATCCGCCGTGGCGACCAACGCTTCACCCTTCCCAGTGGCGATACCGTACTTGAAGCAGGGGATGTGCTGAAGGTGCGTTGTGAAGTTTCACGCATCCGCGAATTGAAGGATCGGGCCCATATCACGGTGGATCCGGTGATGAAGCTTGCCAATGATGACCTGCGCAAACGAGGAACAGCACTTGTGGAGCTGGTGATCACCGCCAGCAGCGATCTGGAAGGCAAGACCATCGGGGAAGCCGACATCATCCGCAAATACCGCGCGGTTCCGCTGGCGGTTCGGCATCGCGAGGAACTGGTGCATGAGCGCCTGCATGACGTGGTCCTGCGCGCGGGTGACGTGATCCTCGCCGAGGTGCGCTCTCACTATGTGGCCACACTGAAGAAGTTGGAGCGCACACAAGGCAGCCCGTTCGTCATACTCACCGAGCAGGAGGGGGTGGCCATTTTCCAGCGGAAGCGCTTCGCATTCGTCGCCTTGATCCTCCTCGCCGTGGTCGTTCTTTCCAGCCTGGAACTGGTGCCCATCGCGATCGCGACGCTTGGGGCTGTGGTTTTGCTGGCCGTTACCCGCATGATGAGCATGAAAGACGTTTACGAGGCCGTCGAATGGCGCATCGTGTTCCTGCTCGCGGGCACGCTGAGCCTGGGTGTGGCCATGGAGAAATGCGGACTGGCGGACCGGATAGCTCATGGGCTCGTGGATGTGCTCGGGCCTATCGGACCTCGTTGGGTGATCTGTGGCCTATACCTCGTTACCTTGGTGCTTACCGAATTGATGAGCAACACGGCCACCGCCGCGCTGCTCACCCCGATCGCGCTTTCTACCGCTGAAACTCTCGGCCTCAGCCCCATGCCTTTCGTGATGGCCGTGGTGTTCGCGGCATCACTCGGATTCATGACGCCATTCGGCTACCAGACCAACGCGATGATCTACGGGGCCGGCCAATACCGCAGTGTCGATTTCCTGCGCGTGGGCGCGCCCCTGAGCCTCCTTTTCTGGGTGCTGGCCACAGCGTTGATCCCGGTGTTCTTTCCGTTCTGAGCGCGATCCGTCCGGTTGTCAGAACTCGCATACGGGAGAACCCGCACGTACCCATCGGAGGCGAGGTCTTGCCCGATCAGGACAAGTGCGTTGTCGCACGGGCCGCAAGTCGTTCAGCTCCGCCGAACGGCCAGGAAGTTCGTGGTCATGAACTGCTCCTGCGTCTCGAAGTAGCGCTCCATCTTGAAGAGATACCCTGATGGGGTGATCCGGTACAGGTCCATCCCCAAGGGTTCGAAAAAATACCAGAAATCGCGCAGAAATGTACGCGTGTCGATGTTCGCGCCGCCGAATTCCAAGGTGACGATACCGATCGCCTTCCTGGCGAACATCCCCTTCGCGCCATTGAAACAATCCAGCTCGTGGCCCTCGATGTCCACCTTCAGCAGGTCGATGCGGTCGATACCCTTGGCCGAGCAGTAGTTGTCCACCGTGTCGATCAGAACGGTCTCGCTGTCCGTGTGGCTCATGCCGTAGTGGCCCAGGTCCCGCTTGGTCAAGCTCGCGATCTCGCTGCCCGCATGGTCATAGTGCAGCACAGCCTCGCTCTTCTCTGATCCCAGACCGATGTTGTTCAAATGGACCTTCTGCTTCCCGGCCGCCGTAGCGGTGAGGAACTCGAACGTCTGTTTGCCCGGCTCGAAGCAATGCACCTCCACATCCTCGCCACGCATGTGTTCCAAGGCCATATTGAGGAACTGGCCACGGTTGCTGCCCACATCGAAGATCCGATACGGACCTTTCCTTGACTTCTTGAGCCGGTCAAGGATCGTGGTCTCCCCGCTGGCCGAAACACCGGCACCCGATCCGATGCCCATCAGTTCTTGGGCGATCTGCACGTTCTTCTGCAGGGCGCGTTGGGCGAAGCGATTCGCAGTGAGACTGGCCAGGGTGCGTTTGATGAATGCCATGATGGACCGGTTGCGTGGAACGAAGAGCCTTCTACGTTGCCCCGGTGGGTGTTTGTTCCGGTCGAAAGTAGCCGCCGTTGGATGCGCGGTCGGGTCAGGGCATGTCGGTTTCTCCACATTGAGGCATGGGTTGCCCGATCGGTCTACGAGGTTCGGCCCCAGAGGATCCTTGGTGATCGCGAACCTTGGGACCATGGTTCGCAGAGGAGCCTGCCCTCAGAAATTACCCTGAACAGGGGATTGTGAGGATCACTTGAGTTGGTGACGTTTGTCCCGGTAGCCGTCATAATGATCCTAAATCATCCGCCCCATGAGATCGCTCTTGAAGAAGTCCTTGGCCATTGTGAGCCTTTGTTCGGCAACGGCGGCATTCGGCCAACCTCCCTTTGTCCCGTTCGACCATAAAGGCGAAGCGCCATCAACCGGCATGTCGTATTTCCGCAACGATGGACAAGTGGCCACCTTGAACGGTCTGATCAATTCACAGGTCAGGTACTATAGCTGGGGTGGCTATCCGCGTGTAGCAGCCAAGAGGCAGAGCACCGTATCCCTGAACTTGGAAGCCGTGGACACCCTTCCGGCCACGCCGGACTGGAACTTCGCCATCGAATTCAGGCCGGTGGGGGAACTGGCGGCGGATGTAACGCCTGTGGCCCTGGAAGAAATTACAGAGAAGCACAACTTCTTTCTGGCGCACTGTCCACAGGGGGTGGTGAACGTGCCCGGCCACAAACGTGTGGTCTACGAATCGATCTACCCGTATATTGACATGCATCTGTACAGCAACCAGTTCGGATTGAAGGTTTACTTCGTCTTACGGCCCGGGGCAAATGCCCAAGACATCTTGCTCCAGTTCACTGGGCAGGACAGCATCCGGTATGACTTCACTGGAGCGATGAAGTTGTTCATCGACGAGCGCTTTGTGCGAATGCCCGAGGCATTGGCCTACCAGCAGATCAACGGAGAAACCGAGTTGGTCTCGTGGGGCCTCAACTATGATCCGGGCGTAAGTGAGGAGCTGGTCGGGTTCAACTTCGAATCCTATGACCCCAACTACCCGCTTGTGTTGGATATCAGCGCGTCGCTTGGCGCACCACCCAGCTTCGGCTTGCCGCCGGAGTGGGGGACATACTATGGTGATGCGGGGCAAGATCAGGGTGTTGACATGCTTACGCTGACCAACGGGGGCCAATTGTATTGTGGCTCCACAAGAAGTCCCATGTTCCCGCTCACGGGAGGTGCTTTCCAAACACAATTGCTCGGGATTACCGACGGTTTCCTTTCCTATTTCACGAACCAATATCATAGGGAGTATGCGACGTTCTATGGCGGCAGTGGCCATGATGCGTTCGCACACCTCGCCGTAACGCCGGATCAGCAGCACATCTACCTGTCCGGTAGTTCTACCAGCACGGATATTCCGCTGACGAGCTTCTCCCCCGATTGCTTTCAGGACGACAGTAATCCTTACCGATCCGCTATGCTTGTCCGATTCCCGATCTATGACATGTCTCCTGATCCGGCGTGGCAGACCTATTTCGGGTCCTACTCGATGGTGGCCCCGGATCTGGACGTGGATGCACAAGGCAATCTCTACTTGGCCGGCACCATCTTCACCATTGACGGCTATGCTGATGAACTCACTTGCCAGGGTACCTCCGATTCGTATCCCTTGTGCAACGCGATCGGTGGCACGGCTTTTTTTCAGGATCACTTCGGCGGCGGGGGCAGGGACGCCTACTTCGCGAAGTTCAACCCGCTGTTGGAACTGGTGCATAGCACTTTGGTCGGAGGGAATGAGGAGGATGGGATATACTCCTTGGCCGTGGATGATGCTTCGCAACAGGTCTTCTTCACAGGCTACACCACCAGCGTGCGCCAGACCTACACCAACTGCCAGGCCACGAGCAACGGAGGCTATCCGCTCTGCGACCCGGGTTCCGGTTACTTCCAGTTCAACCTGAACGGGGCGAACGACCCAAGTACCAATTACATTGATGGGACGGTAGGATCCTTCAGCACGGTGGATGGCCGCATGACCTGGTCAAGTTTTGTCGGCGGATATGATCATGAGCTGATGTTCGATGTGGTGCCCGACGGGCCGAATGCCAAAGTGTACTTCACGGGCGTAACCTATACCCCGATCTATGGTGCGAACAACTGTGAGGTGACTACAAACGGCGGTTTTCCGTGCTGCCATATGGGGCCCCAACATTACCAGGAGCCAGGCGGGGCTGCTGATGCGGTGATCATGAAGTTCGATATCCCCACGCACGACCTGGTGTGGTCGACCATGGTGGGTTCGGAGGGGCCCGATGGAGCAGGGGCACTGGGCCTTACCACGAATGAGATGGGCGAGACGCATCTGTTGATGCTAGGGAGCACGAACAGCGGTACATACGGAACGGAAGGGATCACAACCCTCAGCCATCCAGACTACTACTATCAAGCAGAACATGCAGATGCTGCTTCTGACACGATCGGTTCGGATATGATGCTGCTGGTCTTTGACGAATCGGATGAGCGCTTGCTTTCCACCTATATCGGTGGCTGGGGTCCGGACTATGGTAGTGCCGTGGCCGGTAGCGGCGGTGAACGGATCTACCTCACGGGCTCATCGACGAGCACGCAGGAGTTCCCCTTCAATTGCCCACCCACGTTGGATCCTTATTGCAACATGTCCTACCTCAATATCTCGACCGATCAGAATGATGTTTTCCACCTGCAAATCCAGTACGACGCAACGGTTGGCCTTGAGGATGCCGCGGCTCGAGTGGCCACCAGTTGGAGTCTTTTTCCCAATCCTGTTGACCGGACGACCACATTGACGGCGACTAAGTTCATCCCGAACGATCTTCGTTTGAGCCTTTTTGATGTGCTGGGCCGTATGACCGACGTGGATCGCCGACATGTGAGAACTACTGGACAGGCCATCAGTTTGGATCTGTCCGAACTGCCGCCGGGGTGCTGGTTGGTCCGTTTGGCCTCCGTGGAGGGATCGCTGAATATGTCCTTACCGCTGATCAAACGATGATCGGTCGGATGCTCACGGCGGTATTGGGCTGGTCCATTGTCAACTATGCGGCATGCCAATGGGGTACCCTTTCCACTGGTATGAACCATGGGGTGCGCGAATTGTTCTTTGACCAAGGATCAGGACGCTTGTACGCGGTAGGCAGTTTCACCACGGCAGGCGATTCCACCACCAATGGCGTTGCCTGGTGGGACGGTACGGCCTGGCATCCCTTGGGTGCCGGCATGGAGCCTCTATCCCCGGTACTGTGCCTGGCCAAACAAGGGGAGGAAATAGTAGCGGGTGGATATTTCGACTTCGCGGTGGGGGTGGAGAACACCGAGCACATCGCCGTCTGGAACGGTTCGGCGTGGGGGGGAGCCACCGATGCCGGCGGTTGTGACGGACTGGTGCTTGAATTGGACTATATCGATTCGGTCTTGTACGCGGGCGGTAATTTCACATCCATGGGTACCATCAGTGTGCCGTACTTGGTGAGGCGGGTGAACGGTGATTGGCAGGGGATCATCACCAACGAGCAGTTCATGGATCAACAGCACATCATCGCCACCATCGCTCGCTATCAGGATGAATTGTTTGTCGGCGGGAATTTTTTGACGGAAAGCGGTCTACGGGATCTCGGAATGGTGCAGGGTGATTTGTTAGCGGAAGTCGGAGGTGGCGTCCATGGTGATTCCTGGGTCAATGACATGGTGGTCTTCAATGGATTGCTTTATGTGGCCGGGTATTTTTATGAGGGTGGTGGTAACGTGGCCAGCATGGTCATGTGTTGGGACGGCACCCAATGGCTGGATCCATTCCCCCAAGTGGACATCGACGCGCAGGTGAGGGATATGGTGGTACACGAAGGGGCGCTCTATTTCACAGGACGCATCCGGCCGGTCGGCGGTGGCCTGGAATCCTATTTGGCGCGCTACGATGGGGATCACCTGTGTCTGTTGGGTGGCCAGAATTCTTACGTGAGCCATTTGTCCGTTGGCAACGGATTTGTTTATTGCGCCACCTCCACGGATTGGCTTTTCGGTCCGGACAGCCTCGATGTGAATTTCATCGCAGCCTACGATCTGGGCTACCCACCGGATACCTGCATCAACATCGTGCAAGGTGTGCCGGAAGCCCGTTCCACACTCCAGCCCTTGACCATAACACCGAATCCGGTGGAGGATTCGTTCTCGATCGGTCAGCCGGTTGGCGATGTTCGATGGGTACACCTGCGTGACGCGCTAGGCAGGCTGATGCTTGTTCAGCGGTATCGTCAATCCAACTTCGATGTGGCCCACTTGAGCGGTGGCGTTTATCAGCTCTTGCTGATCGATGCCCAGGATCGGCCCATGGCCAGTGGGCGGTTCGTAAAGAAGTGAAACAACATCTCTGGCGCCGCGCGATCAACCAGCTGCCCACGCCCGCACCGTCCGATCATCCCCAGCACT
>JANOPI010000133.1:0-13471 GCA_031421755.1 Flavobacteriales bacterium
CGGACATGATCGCCAACGCGAGGTAGAGCCAGGCATTGTCCAACACCTGTATGTGCTGGAACATCTCCGGAAGCCGGATGCCCATGCGCAACAGCAGCAGGATCACGGCTTGTGCCACAAGCAAGGTGGCCATCGAAAGAAGGGACACCCGCACTACCAATCGGAAGATAATGCGCAGGTAGCCTGACAGCAGGAAGCGCTCCGGGATGCCGAACGCGAGAAATGTGCCGATGTTCATCTGGATGCGTTCCAAATGGTTCTTCAACGTGTTGAAGAGGAAGAGCGTGACGGCGAGTACCGCGAACAATTGAAGCGCTACAATGAGCGCAGCCCCGAGCCCGCTGATCACCGCGAAGTTCTTTTTCGATTCCACGTGGTCCAGGTCGAGCTCCACATGCTCACGCCGGAAGATGTCACGTTGGAAGGCCTCGATACCGTCCAGTGAGGAGAATGTGGCGGTGAGATTCGTGTAGGGAGCGCCCTCACTCCCGTCAGCCGGATCGGGAGCTGGGTCCTTGAAGCGGCCTCTCCAGAGCAGCCGGGGTTCCAGGCCGGCAGGCAGTCCGCCGCCATCGTTCAGCTTTTCCTGGTAGTAACGAGGCCCCTCGTGGAAGGGCATCCGCCGAGTGAGCTCGACCTCCGCCGCGATCCGATGGGTGGCCATGTCCGGAGCTGAACGGAATCGGATATCCCTGGCTTCAGGTATGGCCATGCGCAGTGCTTCCCGCCAGATCTCCCCCTGGGCCGCAGTGTCCGCAATGGAGGCATTCAGTAGAACGGTTACCCGGTCCGCATCATCCGTGGCGATCGTGCCTTGGGCTTCGCGGTCATCCAAACCGCGCAAGAGCGTATGCTCGCAGTAGGCCTTGGCCTTGGCGGGCAGTGTGCGTGTAACGGCGAGCACACGCAGCGGAAGTGTATAGGCCCCTGATCTTACAAGGAGCGAACGCCCGCGCAGGTCGGCGGTGTCCAGACCCAGTTCATCAAGCATCGGTTGGCTGATGATCAGGCCGTCCGCATAAATGCTCGGATCGGCCAACCGGCCACCACTGAGATCGGCCACCAGGTTGTCGTCGCCGATGATCCGATCGAGCAGCGCGCGGTCATGATGGTAGCCGAAGCTGTGAACGTAGGTATAGAGGTCCTGCCCCAAGCCGGGCGACCAGATGAACCACCCCGTGGTGTGGTTCCCCGAGCTGCTTTCCACGCCGAAGGCCGAAACGCGTGCGCAGCTATCAAGGTATGTTCTGATCGCCGCATACTTGCCGTAGTACCGCGCATTCTGCACGGGGATGGTCACCGTTGACGTGAACGGGTCTTCCATTTTCTCGTGCAGATGCGAAAGCGCCGCCTTGCCGAAAACGATGGCCAGCAGCGCACCAAGGACGATCGCGTACAATGCCCAGAGCACGGAGGACCGCCGCCCGCGTATGGCCGCGTATTCGCGATCGATGAAGAGCCGTGCCGCAGAGCGCGGCATGCCGTGCTGTTCGTTGCCATCCTGTGCGCTCATACCGCGGTCGGCGCTTTATGGATCGTTACCCGCGCGGGTCCGTCCTGACCGGGCTGGATGGTCAGCACCATGTCGCCGAACTCAGCGGCGAGGTCCAAATGGTGCGTAACGATCACCGCGGTCCGATGCCTCCCCGCCAGATTCTCCTTCAAGGTTCGGAAGAGCGCCACTGAGTTCTCCGGATCCAGGTTCCCGGTGGGCTCATCGGCCAGCAGGATGGAAAAGTCCTTGACCAGCGCACGGATGAAGGCGATCCGCTGTTTCTGCCCCCCGGAAACGGCATGTGCCGGCTTGTCCAGGATCCCTTTTGGAAGCCGCATCATGTCCAGCAGACCCAGCAGTCTTTCCTCCAGACCATTGTCACCAGGTGCCGTGCGCGCAGCTACGCGGATGTTCTCCCCGATGGTAAAGTTGGGCATCAGGTTCGTGCTTTGGAAGATGAAGCTGAACCGGTCACGACGGATCGCCGAAAGCCGCTCCCGGTCCTTCGACCAGAGCGTGTGCGGGTCGAGCCGCTCGCCTTCCACTTCGAACAGTGACGCGCTGTCGGTCGTTGGAAGAAAGGTGTCGGACATCAATCCGATGGATTCCAGCAGTGTGCTCTTGCCCGTTCCCGATGGACCGATCACACAGGTGACTTTCCCGGCCGGGATCTCCAGGTCGCCGCTTTCGAGAACGGCATTGCCATGGTACCCCAGTGTAATACCACGCAACCGGAAGGCGGGCACCATGTGGCTCAGTTGAATACGTACTCGATCGGGATCCAGTAGAACCGGCTGCTGCTCTCCGGGTTCTCATAGAAGTAGGGCTGGTCCCGCAAGGCGGTCAGCTCCTTCACGCTTTTTTGTACCAGTTCCTGGTATTTTTTGAACTGGTCGGGCGGCAGCTTCTTTCCCGCCTCGATGTCCTTGATCGTGAGGTCGCCGAAGATCTCCGTACCCGACCGGACGAACGGTTTCACCATGTCCATATCCTGGACGCCTTGCAGCCGCTGCAGCAATTCCACCACCTTCATCGTGGGTTTGTACCCGCTGCCGAGCACGCCGCGCGCCTTCTCCTGCCAGTAGCTCCGGAAGGCCTCGGCCACCATCGCCGGGTCACCCCCGTCCAGCCTGCGGTTCAATTCGGTGAGCTGGTTGATCTGGTCGAGCAGTTTTTTCTCCTCATAGAACAGTACGTATCGGAACATGGGGCTGGTGAGCCCGGCCGGGCGGTACACGGTGCGCGCGTCCACGAAAATGTGCGCCTTGTTGGCCACCAGCGTCTTGCGCAGACGCTCGCGTTCTTCCGGATCATCGAAATCAGCGAACAGCACTTCCATCGCGTTGCGCTGCGTGAAGTCACCGGCGTGCTCAGCGAGCTTGGAGTCGTTCTGGAACAGCCGGTCCAGGTCCTCCATCAACTTATGGCCCAGGATCAGGCACGAATCGATGTTCGAGCGGATGGACCCGGCGAGCGCGTTGTTGCCATTCTTGTCCGGCACCATGGTGGTCTTCATCAACCAATGATTCAGGCGGTCCATGCGCGTTACAGGCATGCCTTCCATGCGCATCTTGGCGATCCGGGCCGCCTCTACATCCCGCCCGCTGCCTGCGAAACTCAGTCCGCCACCGAACGCGTTCTTCACGCTGTTCGCCATGTTCTGCATCAGCTCACCGAGGCCATCATAAAGCATCTCGCGCGAGCGTTCGTCAACGGTTTTAGGATCGGCCCAGGTCACGTATCCGAGGTAGTGTACCGCTTTGCTCTTGCTGAGCATTCCGGCCAGGTCCGCTGCTTCGATCCGCGTGCCGCCATTATCCTTCTGCGAGGTGAAGAAGGGTACCACCGAATTGTCAGGGCGGTTGCCCAGGTGTACGATGATGTTGGTCTCGTCCTCCTGGCACAGTTCGATCGCGCGCTTCAAGGCGAAGTGTACCGCGCGCTGATCGGTCTTGTCGCCCTGGTTCCGCGGTACCACCTGTTCGAGGCCGGCCATGAATTGCCCCGCACTGCTTACTGGACCGATCGTTTCCCGGAAATTGGCTTCCGGGTCAGCTGAACCGTCCGACACGCTGGAAAGTTCGTTACGGTAGACCACCGCACTGTATTCGATCGGGCCGCCTTCACGCTTGGCCAGGCGCTCCACTACCGTGCGCACCGTTGTGAGGTGCTGCTCGCAACCCAGGCTGCCATCGATCGCGAACACCAGATTCACATCGTTGATCCGGTCTTTCAGTTTGTCACGCCGGTCGCGCAATAAGTGATAGTCCTCGGCCGAGTAGTCCTCCAGGTCGCCTGAACTTGATGGAGTGAAGTACCCCGACACTCCTGTCAGAAAGTGGCAATTGTCTTCCGGCAGTCCACCGCGCCGAGCGTCGATCACAGGATAACGGAAGATCTTCCCGCTCATTCGGGGTTGGCGATCGGGATCCTTGCCGAAAGCCGGGTCATGCTGCGCACCGTCCACCAGACCTTTGCCGCCGCCATCCTTCAAGTACTGGTCCACCACCTCTTTCTTGTCCTGCTGGAACAACTTGGCCTGCACGCTCTTATCCCTTCTTTCCGCAAGCGCCTCCGGAGCGAAATTCGGCTCCAGGCACAAGCGCGTTTCCCATGTGCGCACGCGAGTGCCATTGATCCACCCGAGCAAGCCGAGTCCTTCGCCCGCGCTCAACTCGATCTCGTCACTTACCAGGAAAAAGGTCTCGCCAGTGGCTTCGTTGTGGTGCTCCTTGAATACGAAGAGCACGTCATAGATGAAATTCTCCTTCAATCGTGTGGCCTGTGTTGACGGTGCGGCCAGAAGGTCGTATTTCTCCTTGTTCGATCCGCTCGCGATCGCGCGTGCCGCTTTCGTGGTATTCACCACAAAGGCCTTCAACTCGATACCCGTTATGTGGTCGCCCAACGGCCTGCTCCAAAGAACGAGGTCCTTTTTGTGGCACCAATGCTGCGCGGGACCGGTGGCCTCGGTGCTCACCAATACCCACGGACCCTTCTCATTGTAAACATAGAGGCGCGTGCTCATGTGTTCAAGGCGCCGGGCTTCTTTGCCGTCCGGTTCATCGAACAGCGCAACGTTCTCGCGATCCGTGAACACGCGCCAAAGTTCCTTCGTGGACTTGCCCGCCTTCATCGCCTCATAGTCTGTGCGCGCATTCCCGGCTTCATCCACGAAGGCATGCCGACCGATGTCATAGCGCACGCTGTTCCAGACCTCCGGCAAGGTCATCGGATTTTTCTGGGCGACCGCAACGGTGGCGGTCATGCACAGGGCGCAGGCCATGAACGTGTTCAAGTGCTTCATACGAGGCTACAGTCTGGTGGCGAAGGTGACGCCGGCGAAGAGCCGGAACGGATCATCCGTGAGGGAGCCGAGGGTCGGACGCGCATCGCCCTGATCGCCCACGAACCACTCCTGATCAAGGAGTGTACCGCTGTTCCGAGGGTTTCCCTCCCATTGCAGGCGGATGCCGATCATGTATTTGATAGCTCCTTTCTTTTTGAAGAACAGCGCGGGAAGGCAAGCGAACCCGAGCTGGCCGTTCTCGCCCGCATCAAGGTTGTTGAGCGCTGTGGTCCGGGCGACGAAAAAATCGATGCGCTCTCCGGTGCTTGCGTCCATTATCGCCATTTCCGGTGCAGGGTAGGTGAGGTCGGTCGCATCACTTCCGTCCATCAGTTCACCTCCGATCATGTGGTGTTTTCCCGTTTGGTCCAGCACAAATGAACCGGAAATACTACGCGAAATCGGCAAAGTCCAGTTCACTTCGGCTTCCAAGGAAAGCTCGGCCTTTTTGCCTAATGCGAACCGTTTGCTCAGGCCCAAGGGTATCGTCAACTGGGTCGAGCGAACGGTCTCGTTCAGTTCGCCCACGCGTCGGGAAACATCGATCTCCGGGGCGGCATCCACCACGAGCCCACCGGCCCCGATGGCTTCCGTATGCCGCAGACCTTTTTTCTCGTAGCGCAACTCGTCCGCAGTGAGCTTGTCCGTGCGCTGTGCGATGCGTAGCCCGGTCTTCAGCCAGAACACATTGGTGCCCGATGATCCGATGGAGGCGAAGTACCAGCTGAGACCGGCGCCGACGATACTGCTCGCTACTTCCGGTACGAAGTCGTTCTGTGATCCGTAAGCGGGAGTGCCCATTCCCTTCAAGGCGAAGAGATCCAACATCAAGTGCGCCTCGGGCCCTTTGATCCCTTCCACCGAGCGGATGGAAAACACGCCGTTCAGGTATTTCACCGTGTAGACCTGTCTCACCTTGAACGGGCTCGCCAAGTGCTTCAAGGATCTGTTCGGGGAGGGGGGGACCGTGCGTGTGGCCGGAATGCGCCACTCATATTCATACCGGTCAAGCTTCCGTACACTGATCTCCTTGTTGTCCACTGTGCTCGTGAACATGAAGCCGTCCGGGTATGCTTCCTCCACGGCGAACGCGTAGCGGTGCGGTTCCAAAGGCTGGTCACGTTCGCGACAGATGTCGCATGCCACCCGAGCCGTCAGGTCCGTGAAGGTGCCTGTGTAGACGGAAGCACGGGATCGCACCTGCCGCAGGTCCTCCAGGTGCTTTTCAAGAAAGGCGAGCGCCTTCGGCATCAACGTGTCGGTCGGCACGGATCGACTGAACGCTCCTGTACCCGGTACGCAGCACATCCAGAAGGCGAGCATCGGAAGCGAACCCCTCATTGGACGATCAATTTGAGGGTGGAGGTCCCGCCGGGAAGGGAGAGCCCGTTTATCGTGGCACGCAGGACAAACGGACCGCGCGGCAGCGCATCCATCAGCGCTGTGGAGAGCACCCCGCCCGTTGGCGGAACAGATCCGGAAAAATGCACCCGGCCTTGGGGATCGATGATGACGATGGCGATAGGGGTGTTACTGCCGGTATGGACAGGAGCGATCGTTAGCGGGCCACCTGACCACGGGTTGGGGAATGCCCTCAGTTCGGCACCGAGCATGCCCAGTTCCGGCGGTGCCTCGCAAGGCCGCGCGAGCATATCCGCGTCCGCACAGCGTGTGGTCGTGCTCCAGCATTCGCCGTTGATGCTCGTACGCACCACGAAGTCGGCACTGTCGCAATCAACGATGGAGGAATGGAAATACGTCTGGTTCGTGGCACCCGGCACCGCCAGGAATGTCGCACCCTCGAGCGTACCCCATTGGAAGTGGTTCGCAGCGGTATCCAGGATAGCGAGGCCATGCGGCTCGAAGTACACGATACCACGGGGGCAGGACGCGGGCTGGGCGGAAATGAAGACGCTGATGGTCGTATCTGAGGAACACCCTTGGGCAAAGGCGGCTGTAACGGAGAGTGTGTGCTCGCCCGCGCCGGTCCAATGTGCCTCGACCACCGGACCCGTATTCGGCTCAAGGGTACATCCCGTGCAACTCCATGTGTATCCGGCGTTCCCGTCCTCGTTCGCAAGTGAAACGTCCATGTATTGGCCGGTGCAAACCGTGTCCACTCCAACGGCCTGTGGTAAAGGCGTGGCAGGCGATTGTGTTTCAATGACCACAATGGTGGCCGTGGCTGTGCCGCATACCGAGTCGGGAAGGACGCTGTAAACCTGGTCACCCGCAATGTGTACCGTCGGATCGTAAACACCACCAGGCAAGGTTCCGCCCGGACCGTTCCATGTTCCGCCCGTATCGTGTGTTCCGAGCTCGTCATTCAGGTCGAACGGAACGCCATTCGCGCAGACCGTTACCGAACCACTTGTTCCAGCGTTCGGTGGCCCCTCAACCGTGATGGTCACCGGACAGGTTCCTGTGCAATTCCCGTTGACCAGCGTGTAGACAACAGGGTGTGGACCAATACCTGCGGAGTCCGCATCGAACAGGCCACCAAAACTGAAACTGCCTCCTGGGTCAACAGCCCATGCGAACGGTGGGGTCGTCAGGCAGATCAAGGTGTCGTTGGGGCAGTCCGGCACTTGGAACGTAGAGACGATCACGATCACGGTGTCACTGACGACCGTTGCACAGCCCGGAACGCTGTCACTGACCGTGATCGTCCCACTCACGGTAACGGAAATGGAGCTGGTTGTGGCCCCGGTGCTCCAGAGCGGGTTGTTCGCATCCGAACTCAGCACAACACTGTCCCCTTCGCAGAACGTTAGCGGTCCGTCAGCGGTGATCGTCGGTGAGGGCAATACATCGTTCACGACCACGGTGATCTCGTCAGTTGCCGAGCACCCATCGTTCCAACCGGTGGCGGTGTAGGTTCCCGTGGTCGTTGTCGTACATGTGACCGGGTTCCCGAAGGTCGCGGAAAGACCGGTCGCTGGTGACCAGAGCACGGAGTCCATAGCGATCACCGAGAACAGCGCGTTGGCCGCCGTACAGAATGGTCCAGCGTCGGAGGTAGTGATCACCACTATCGGTGCAGGTGTCACCTCCACTTGGATGGTATCTGTACCGGAACATCCATTGTCCCATCCGGTGGCGATATACACCGTGGTGGTTGATGCCGTGCAGGTTACCGAAGTTCCCGAAATGGCCGAAAGCCCGGTAGCAGGGGACCAGGTGGCCGAGTCCATGCCGAGCACGGTCAAGATCGTATTCGCGGCCGCACAGAACGGACCAGTCGAGGAAGATGTGACAGCCACTTGCGGCGGTGCGGTCACTACCACCTGTATCGTCGCCGTATCGCTGCACGGACCCGTGGTCCCGGTCACCGTGTACGTGGTTGTTTGCGACACCGCGCAGAGTACCTGGCTACCGGTAGAGGAAGAAAGCCCAGTGGATGGGGACCATGAATAACTGTCCGCACCAGAGGCGGTAAGTGTGGCATTCACCAGCTCACAATGGACCTCTGGTGATTGGATCACGGTAACAGAGATCGGTGTGGTCACAGAAACAAGAACCGTGTCGCTGATCGCTGTGTCACCCGGGCAGAATACCAGGCACCGATACTGGGTGTTCACCGCAGGCGAGACTTGTGCCGTATCGTCCGTTTGGTCCGGAATGTCCTGCCAGTTCCCCAGATCGAAAAATTGCCATTGCAGGCTATCCTGATCCGGCCCGTAGGACGTAAGAACAAGCTCGACCGGTTCACCTCCGCAAACCGTATCGGGGTCGACTGTAGCCGTGCCACCCTCGCATTGGCCGTGCCCAACGAGCGCAGTAGCGGCCGCGAACATCAACAACGATATCCGCGGGATCAGCATCACTCAGCGCATTTGAAAACCACGTTGAACAAGCAGGTCTCCTCGGCATCGGTGAAGGTGATCCCGGTACCATTCATGCGCACACGGCCGCTCTCGTCCACTTCTTTGAACTTGTTGCTGCCTGTAGGGAAGTAGCCCATTTGCCCGGTGATCGGTGTGATCGTCACCTTGTATTTCAGGCCCGCGAACAAGACAGGCATGTTCTCCAACTCATGGAAGGTGGCCTTGTACGCATCAAAGCCACCTTCAAAATGCCGCTCGTATTCGACATTCCCGGTGTATCCCGGGGGGGGAGTGATGCATTTGATCGTGATCTTCACCTTGCTGCCGGTCGACTTCGTGTAGTAGGTGAAACGGCTCAGGGCACAATCAACCTTGGGCGTGACCAGAAAGGACACCGGCGTGTTCTTGTAATTCAGTTCGGCCCGGTTGTCCGGTTCTTCGATCTGCACGGTGACCGCACGCGTCAATTTGGTCATCTGTTTACCGAAGCAACTGATCGAGATGTTGGTCGGTTCTGGCGGGTCCACCCGCGGTTTCCGAGGCTGCGGCTTGGGCCGCGGTTTGTATGGTACAGGAGCTACCGGCTTCCGCACTAGTGCGACCGGCTTGGGCGTTTCCACAGTGAGTTCCTGGGTCAAGGTCTCATCGTTCCCTGACCGGAACTTTACCCGCACCTGGGCCAGATAGGTACCGGGAATAGCCGGTGTCCACTTGAAGTCCGTCTCAGCCGAGGTAACCGGCATACTGTCAGGACCCATGATCCGCCATTCCGTACTCTCCGCCTGTTGGGAATAGTCCGTGAACTGGAAAGTGGCGCCCACCGTGTCCGTCAATACATCCGGCCAGCGCGGCTCGAATTTCTCGCCCTCGATCACCAGAAGCGTGTCGCGCGCGATCTCCACCATGCTACGGTAGGCGCTCACAACGTAGTGTCCTGTATCGTCGAATGCGTGCTCCTTGATCGTGTTGTTCAGAAAGAACGACCGATGGCCCGTGTACAGTCCGACAATTCCCCAGGAAAGGGAGTCCTCCATCAAGTAACGGCTGCGGTCCGTAACCAGCAATTTGTACCGTTCGCGCGTATGAAGTGAGTCCGTATGTGCTTGCGTTTCATCGGTTCGCGCCTGCACGTCACTGTACGATCTCGAGAAGGCCAACAAGCACAGTACGGCCCCCCCGGCGAACGAGAACAACAAGGTCCTGGTGATCTCCTTTTCCATCGATCAACGCAGCTGCTTGTACTGCAACAACCGGTCTTCTGAATCGCGAAGATCCTCTTCGGCCTTCTTCAACTTGTCCTGCAGTTCCTTCATAAGACCTTCCGCGGTTTCCCGGTCGGCGCACGCCTTTTCATAGACACTGATGAATTTGGACGAAACCGCCTGGTAGTGGTCTGCGATCAGGAGGACGATACTGTCGTTCAGGTTGGCCGTTGACGCTTGCAGCCTGAATTCATCGCGGGCGGACACAAGGCTTCCGACCTTATCATCCAGCTCCCCTTGTTCCTCGCACTTGAACTTTTCCATCGCTCCGGATTTCTGGACGACGAAGGTCCGGAGGTCCCTGGCCTGTTTCTCCATGGCGGAGAGTTTGCCCTCATAGGCGGCCGAAACTTCGCCCTGTGCCTTGTTCTTGGCATACTTCGATCGCAGGAAGTCATTTTCCACATGATCCACGCGTCCTTGGAGCCACACGAGCACCACGATGGGTAGCACGGCCAGTAAGAAAAGGGCGAGGAAGCGGAGGAACTGGATACGGCGTTCGCGGGTGTTGAGCGGGCGCATGGATGGGTTTCAGGGTAGTCTGGCGAATATAGGTGCCTCATTCGGATCGGTACCGAAAGTGATGTTTCCTGTCGCCACCCAACCTCCCATCACGGCCACGTACTCGGTCATTTCTGCCAGTTGCTCGATCAGGTCATATACGGTCGCTGCGCATACCCTACTTTCACCACGCTATCCAATGAATCCATGATCCAGAAGTTCCATGTGTAAACCAGCAGCTCGAATGGGGGACATGCATGTATGCCCGATGGTTACCCCGGGCGTGCCGCCCATACCCCATGTGGGCGGTCCGATCACCGTAGGCATGCCTACGGTGCTCATCGGGAACATGCCCGCAGCCACGCTCGGCAGCATGTGCGTTTGCGTGGGGCCGCCCGATACGATCATCCTGGGATCCATGGGGGTGCTCATCGGCGGCAAACCAGCGGCGCGCATGGGCGATATGTGCGCGCATGGGGGCATGATCGTTGTCGGCTTTCCAACAGTGCTCATCGGTGAAATGTCCCCGGGCGCTGGCGGAGCCGGTCCTGTCGCTGGCATCATGAGCGCGATCGGGAAAGGTATCGGTGCTGTGATCGACGCGTTGACGGGCGGATTGGACCAGCTAGCGACGCAAAGCGCTCTCGGTGCTTCGGCGCAAGGTGCCGCAGCAGGGGCGGCGGCAGGCATAGGTAAAGGTCTACTTGGTGGATTGGGCAAGGCCATGTCCACCGCCATACAAGGCTTGATCATCGGGCTGGTACCTGATCAGCCGAGCCTAGCGGCAAAGGCCGGCAGGATCATGAACATGACCAATGCGATGAACCAAGCGTCGCAAGAAGGGACGGGGTTTGTTGAGGAATGCGGCAATTGAGAACTGATGGGTACCGGAGATCCCAGTAGTCCAGTCGTCACTGCTGCACAAGTCGCGGCTTGTGGTTCGTCTTGTGTGTGCGGAGCATGTGGAGCGAAACCTGCGCCCGAGAGCGAAGCCCAGACCGAATTGCGAGGGCTGGGGCCGTTCGAAGGAAAAACCCCGGATGAGATCGATCAATTAATGGCCAGCAAAGGTTTCGGGAAGGTTGGAGCCTTCAGTGGTGGTGCGGTCTACACCAAGCAGATGGGTGATGGGAGCACGGCTGCGGTCAGAACAGATCCGGCCAAGGTCCGTATTCCACCCAGGAATTTCGCTGACGAAAAGGCGCACGCGCACAAAGAGGTGGTCCCTACAGCGATGGTAGCGAGAGGAAACTATGCGCCCAGAGCGAAAACCTCACTCGATGACAAGGGGGATGTAACTGTCGATCCCTCAAAAGCGCATATCCCGATCAAAGTTTGAAAGAGGCCATCATGAGAGAGCTCACTTATAGGATCCTGCACAGTACCACTGGACCGATGGACATGGTCGAATTGAACCGGGCCATCGGAGAAGGAGAAGGCGCGTCGATAGTCGACGAACTTGTCCAGCGTGGTCTGGATGCAGGGCAGGACGAGTATGGGGCGCATGTGCGTGCATTCGGGTCGATCGAGCGGGTAGCTAGTTCGGACCTTGATGAAGCTTTGTGCCTGATGGCTCATTTCTGGGTGCGGGTCAGCGGACTTCCCTATCACGATCTCAGTGATTCAGTGGATCTATGGTACCATACCGAAGGAACACCGGCCGCGCGCAGATATGTTGAATGGATGGTATCCCTTGAGAGCGACCCGGATGTGATCCACCACTTGAACAGTTGGCTGATCAACCAGAACGCATGACGATGTCGTTTCCTGTTCGTGAACCACTTGCTGAACGCGCACGGAAATCGGATCCATTGCCCATGTTTGCTTACTTTCGGTCGAATCAGAAGACCTTGTAACCGTGAGCCCCATCACCTACGTCCTACTCGACGCCGCGCGGATGCACGGCGATATCTACCAGGCCCGGGAGATGAATCCCGAGCACATCTGCCTGTATGAAGGCGACAGTGAGAAATTCCTCGGGGCAGTGGCACCGTGGTTGTTCAGCTTCGATCAGCAGAGCGAGTTCGCTACGTGGCTGCTCCGCAATGCGCGTGGCAACAGTTGGGGTGTGTTCCTGCGCACGGAGGTCGATCCGCAAAAGCTCTATCAACACCTGCGCAAGTTCCTCATCGTGAAGAGTGAGGAAGGGAAGGAAATGTACTTCCGGTATTACGATCCGCGGGTGATGCGCGTCTTCCTGCCCACCTGCGAGCCGCCCCAGTTGAAGGAGTTCTTCGGTCCGGCGGAAGCCTTTCTCGCCGAGAACGAACAAGGGCTTTTGGTGGAGTACGCGCTGCTGGATGGGAAGCTCACGTACACTGAGACCGGCCTGGACGTTCTCAAGTATTTCAATGTGCAGGAGGCACCGGTATACGTACCCCCACCGCCCGTCCCCGAACCACCTCCACCGGTCGTTTCACCTCCGCCCATGGAAGCACAACGTCCATCCGCACCGCCTTCCCCGGCGGATCAGCCCCCTCCGGACGGTCTGTTCAAACCGACCATCCGCACAGCGAACGAGCCGAAGTCCTGGGATTTCGGCTATTGATCGACAAGTGCTTCCTGGGCAACCGGGCTAGTCGACCAGCCGCATCGGCATGTCCACTTCTACGCGTGTTCCGGTAGTTATGTCCACATACTTCCAACCCGCAGCGCCACCGTATTGTTTCTGGACGAGGTCCAAACGTGCCCGTGTGATGGCGGTGCCGAGCGAGGTCTTTTTCACCGGTCCTGTCGTTCCGTGCGACTCATCAATGGCTCCTGTGTCCTTCTTGGCCTGGTGTGCCTGCCGGCCGATCCCGTCGTCCTCGATCACCCATAACAGCTGCTCGCCCTTTCGTGTTACCCGTAAGGTGATCCGGCCTTTTCCCTCCTTGCCGGCCATGCCGTGCCAGATCGCGTTCTCCACGAATGGCTGCACTACCAGCGGCGGTACCATCACGTCGTTCGGGTCCAGTTCCGGATCGATCTCGATGGTGTAGTCGAATTTGTCCCGCATGCGTTTGCGCTCCAGGTCCATGTAGCCGCGCAGGGCCTC
>JANOPI010000134.1:0-5195 GCA_031421755.1 Flavobacteriales bacterium
GGCTGCTGGCACGGGCATGGGTGGAAGACTCCGTTTGGTACAACTGGTGGATCCCGGCGGAAGGCGAGTGCGTAGGCGTTCCGTACGAAGACATGTGTATCGGACAATACTGGCAGCCGGGTGATGCCTGCCCGGATACGCTAGAGCGATGTGAGAACGCCAGTATCCACGCCGACCTGCCATTCATTCCTACGCTCGAAGGAGGCAATGAGACCATCGGTCCGTTGGTCGATGTACTGTGGAGCAACGGCGATACCACGTTGGGCACTTCCGTGTCGAGTACGGGATGGTACAGTCTCCAGGTGAACGCGCTCAATGGTTGCTGGTCTTGGCAGGATTCGATCTTCGTGATCGTTCACCCGATGCCGCCAGATCCCGAAATAAGCGACGACGTGGTGGTGAACACCGACGATGCATACCCGAGTATCATCCATCTCTGTGACCCGGACAGCGCGCTGATCTGGTGCCCGAACCTGGACCCGACAACCACTTGGTACTGGATCCGGGACCTGCTCGGATCGGATCAGGACACGCTTTACACGGACACGGTGGTAGCCGATACCTCAGGAACTTGGATCGTCTACATGATCACAGATGCGGGATGTTTGGAGCAGGGACAGGTCCAAGTGGTGGATCATCCCACGATCCCACTTGACGCGTACGACCTTGATGTGGACATACGCTTCCCGCAAGACACCGCGGGCACGGATTCAGTCTGGCTTTGCCAAGGGAATAACTTGAGTTACCAGCTCGACCTGCAATGGTTCCTTGACGGCGATAGTGTAAACCTCATTCAAGGCCTTGAATTGTTCTACAGGCACAACAACCAGCCTTGGGCGGAAGCATACAACACGAGCTACATGAGCGGATCCGTTCAACCTGTCCCAGGTTGGAACACATTCGAGTTCGGGTTCATGCTGTTGAACACGCCATGCGGCGGTGACACGCTACTTTTCGAATTCTCGGACCAGATCTGGGTGGGTATCTGGCCCTCTACTCAGGTGTCGGTCAATGTCACCGGCCCTACCACGATGTGTGCAGGTGATTCAGTACTACTGGTGGCGACCTGTTCGGGTTGCACTGATTTTGAATGGACCTACGCGCCTGACGGGAATGACTCGGTCTACGTCCATAGCAGTGGCGGCTACACCGTCTATGGCATCTTTGAGGATGAGCATGGGTGTACATGGCAGGGAGCGGATTACATCAACATCAGTTATCCCCCGGGACCATTGCTGCTGACAAACCCCGCGAACGGTATCATCTGTCCGGATGACAGCGCACATATCTACACGGACACGCCCGGAACCGACCAGATCTGGTATACGCCCTACGGCCCTGTGCCCAATAACAGTCAGGATATCTGGAGTTGGGTAGCGGGCGAGTACTACCTCACCATGACCGATCAACAGGGGTGTTTCATCACCAGCGACCCGGTGCTACTGACAGGGTATGGCACGCCCTACCTGAACATAGCCCCCGACAATGTGATCTGCATGACCGGCGACGAGGTGACGATACAGGTTGTGACCACGGTTCCATCTGCCATCGTTTGGTCGCCACCGTTCAGCGGTTCGAGCACGACGCAGGTGGTTACGCAACCAGGAACCTACACCGTAGTGGCCACAGCATGCGGCATCGCTACCACACTGAGCGTAACGGTGATCGGCAGCGCTGTGGAAGCGGCATTGCAATATCCCGGTCCCTTCACGATCTGCCCGGGTGACTCCGTGCTGTTGGAGGCGGTGCCCGGAGCCGCCGTCTACATCTGGCAGCCGGGCGAGGTGTATGCTTCGGAGATCTACGTGAGCGAACCCGGTGAATTCGTCTTGGAAGCGATCGATGGGAATGGATGCACGGATGCGAGCGATCCAGTGGTTGTACTGAACCATGCGTTCATGACACCGCTGGCTGTTGCCGGAGACAGCGTTTGTGCAGGGGAAGAAGCCACGCTCAGCGCATCCGGGAGCGGCACTATAGATTGGTATGCCTCGCTTGGAGGTCCGATCCTGTTCACGGGCGCTGCATTGGTCATCGACCAACCCATGGAGAGTACGACGTGGTATGTATCACAAACGGAGAGCGGGTGTGTGGGAGTGTCGGCTGAGGTGGAACTCATCGTGTACACGTCCCCGTTCGGGGCTGAGCTCATCGCACCGCAACATACCTGCATGGGCGACACGGCGATCCTCTTCGTGCAAGGGGCGCTGGGAATGGACATCGATTGGAACACTCCTTCCGGGAACTACAACACGCTGGTGTTGACGATCGTGGACTTCAGTCCCACGGATGCGGGCACGTACACGGCGATCCCGCACATTGGGGATTGTTTAGGGGATACGATGATCGCGGAGATCGACTTCTTGGTGCCGCGACCATTCTCACTTGGCGCGGACACGACCTATTGCATCGGCACGAGCATCACGTTCAGCATACCTGCTATGTATGACGATCCGTATTGGAGCAACGGCGTAGCGGGATATGACCTGACGTTGAGCGACGATGGCACTTACATCGCCTATGCGCTGGACCCTGGCGGATGTGAAGTGCAGGATGAGGTGTCGGTCGTCGGGTTTGACTGCGCGCCGGTCATCCCGAACTTCTTCACCCCGAATGGGGACGGCATCAATGACACTTGGCCTTCCGGTCGTGCGCTGGGCGGAGCCCGGATCGCTGAGATGACGGTCTTCGATCGGCACGGCCAAGAAGTATTCCATGGCGACCCGATGCAAGCTGCTTTCGCTGGCGAGAACGATAGGGGCGAGCCCCTGAGCGAAGGCGTCTACTTCTATGTGCTTCGGCTGATCGGACCGGACGACACACTTCTCGACCGGCACGGCTACCTCCACGTGAACCGCTAGGCCACCCGCTTCACCAGCCGGAGCTTGTGCGAGTAGCGCTGGGCATGGGCGTCATAGATACCTTGCTGATCCAGCGCGTCGATGCGCACATGACCGCTGGCATGCACGATCTCGGCCGGGGCTTCCTTGTCGCGGCGCAGCACGATGCCCACGTGGGTGATGCGGCCTTCGTCGTTGTCGAAAAATGCCAGATCCCCGGTAATGGCCAGGTCAACGAACTCCACGGGCTCTCCATCTTCGGACTGCTGGTGGGCGTCACGCTGCAGGTAGATGCCCATGAGCATGAAGACCATCTGGGTGAAGCCGCTGCAATCCGTGCCGCTGGGCGTGCGGCCACCCCAGAGGTAGGGCGCACCGAGGAAAGGGTGGATATAGGTTTCCACCAGGTCCGCACGGTCGCCACGGGTATGCCGGTTGGTAACAGCGTTCACTGGTACACGCGCACCTTGCCATAGGATGGACGTCTCATTGTAGAAGGGAAGTACGGCGCCATAGGGGAGAAGCACCTGGCGTTCGCCCAGATCAACGAGCGAGGTCTGGTCCAGCACCCGCAGATCAGGTTCCAGATTGGGCGTCAGGCACTCCACCAATTGCTGTTTGTGTACCCAGCCTTCGTAGCCATCATGATCGAAACGGAGACGCGACCATTCCGGACCTGCATCCAGCACATCGGCCGTTTCGCCGAAGAGCCATTGGGTGACCATTTCCGAGCGGTGGGTCGGTTCTTTCCGCACCGGAACAATGGAGAGGGGGCAGATGACGGAGGGCATGGAGCGTCGGTTGTCGGTTATCAGAGTTCAGTTGTCAGTTGTCGGTTGTCAGGCTACCGAGCGGGCAGCCATCGATACTCGTTCCATCGAGCCGGTCAACTGACAACCGACAACAACAGATGAACCTCAGCAATTCTCGAGCACCATCGCGCTGGCACCACCGCCGCCGTTGCAGATACCGGCCGCACCGTATTTCGCGCCGTTCTGCTTCATCACGTTGATAAGGGTGACCAGGATGCGCGCGCCACTGCAACCCAGTGGATGTCCCAGCGACACCGCGCCACCGTTCAGGTTCACCTTGGCTGGATCGAGGTTCATGAGCTGCATGTTGGCCAAACTCACCACGCTGAAGGCCTCATTGATCTCGAACACGCCGATGTCGCTCATCTGGAGTCCCGCTTTCTCCACGGCACGCGGTATGGCCACGCTGGGCGTGGTGGTGAACCACTCGGGTGCTTGCTCGGCATCGGCGTAGCCGATCACTTTGGCCAGCGGCTTGAGGCCGAGGGCCTTGGCTTTTTCGGCGCTCATCAGCAGCAGGGCGGCAGCGCCATCATTGATCGTGCTGGCGTTGGCGGCCGTAACCGTTCCATCCTTCTGGAAAACGGGCTTCAGCAACGGGATCTTGTCAAAGCTCACCGCCTTGAACTCCTCATCTTCCGCCACGAGCACTTCGCCCTTTCGGGTCTTCACGCTGATGGGCACGATCTCGTCGTTGAACTGGCCTGCTTTCCACGCGTTGGCGCTGCGGGTGTAGCTCTCGATGGCGAAGGCGTCCTGCTGCTCACGCGTGATGCCGTACTTGGCCGCGCACAGTTCGGCACTCACGCCCATGGCCGTCTGGTGGTACACGTCCGTAAGGCCGTCCCTGCCGATGCCATCCACCAACGCGCCGTTACCGAACTTATAGCCGTAGCGTGCTTTCTCCACATAGTAGGGTGTACCGCTCATACTTTCCATGCCGCCGGCGATGATCACATCATTGTCACCGAGCAGAATGCTCTGCGTGGCGAGCATAGTGGCCTTCATGCCGGAAGCGCACACTTTATTCACCGTGGTACACTGCACTTCATCAGGGAGCCCGGCGAATTTTACCGCTTGCCGCGCTGGGGCCTGCCCCAGGTTCGCTTGGAGCACGCTTCCCATGTAGGCCTCGGTCACCAGTTTCGGATCGATACCGGCACGTTCCACCGCTGATCTCACGGCGGCCGCGCCCAGTTGGGTGGCGGAGACTTCGGCGAGGGCACCACCAAAACTTCCGATGGGCGTGCGGACGGCGGAAACGATGACGACTTCGCGGGGCATATGGGGTCTTTTTTGAAGGGTGCAAAAGTAGCTGCCGTCAGGTGCGGCGGACTTCTATATTTGCGCCCCCGCCGAAAGGCGTGGGCATGTTCTTTCACACGGAGAGGTGGGTGAGTGGCTTAAACCAGTAGTTTGCTAAACTGCCGTACGGGTTATACTGTACCGGGGGTTCGAATCCCCCCCTCTCCGCAGGGTCCCACCTCTTCGGGACAAGTTTGTTCGGGGCGTAGCGCAGTCCGGTTAGCGTACCTGCTTTGGG
>JANOPI010000135.1:0-12470 GCA_031421755.1 Flavobacteriales bacterium
CACCGACCGCCGAAAAGCTGGTGGAAGCGCGTGGAACCTTGGACAGCGCGCCCAAACGCTGATCGGCAGGGATCCAAGCTATGATCCTGCCGATCCCTCGTGGGATCAGGAGAACCCACCAGACCTGCGGGCCGATCGATCCAAGGGTCACCCTTTCAGCGGATGGACCGGGAGCGCCAGGTGCTCTACCTTTGTTTCTCAAACCAGGAACCATGTACCGATCGATCCGGGTTTTCTCGCTTGCGCTTTTGCTCTCGTCATTCTCTGAAGCAACCGCCGAACCGGGCATGCCGGAAGGCAGCGCACGTGTCGCCGTTAGCTGTTCACGGGCCTCCGCTTTTATAAGCGTGAGTATCAACAGTGACCGTCCGATCGGTAAGGTGCTCATCGAAGTGGTGGACGCCGAGGGGCGTACGTGGTACAGGGAAGAAGGTAAAGCGCTTACGCCGGAACTGATCCGTCGCCTAGACAAAGGAGGATTCCCCAGGACCGCGCTAACATTGAACGTTCGTGCGAAGGACTTTGAGGTCACTCGCCCGTTCACGGTTGAATAGGCCTTACCAGGCAGCTCGCAAAAGTCCCAAGTATGGGCTCGCATCCGCTGTCGCCTCACCGCCATCATCGGTCCAGGCCACCGCCCGCTTTCGGCTCTCGGTCTTCTTTGCTTTCTCGCGATCAGCGAACTGCGATGCGCTCTGCACAGAGACGCTGCCGACAGTCTGCTGCTGTATTACGTCCGCCGAACTGAAGTTCACCGCGAATTCGTTCGCGGTAACCACATGCATGGTGCTCCCGCTCATGGCGAGTGTGGTGTCCATGCGCACCGCTCCCGAAGGCAGGACCGTGATCGCTTTGGATTCCAGCTGCGAAGCGGCGGCCTGCAGATCCTCTGTCTTTACCATGTCCAGCGCATCCATCTCAGCCGAGGGCGTGGCGGTCTCTTCGGTTGGTGCGTCCATGGCGATGCTCACCGGGGCCTCGCTTTCGGCCACCGGGCTCATTTCCTCCACGGTGTTCTCAGCGGCAGCCTGCTCGGCCAGCGCAGCATCACCATTCACAGGTAGCAGCAGATCCTCGGCATCGACCATTGGTTGTACGGCTTCATCAGCCTTGGCAGGGGCGGGTTCGTTCTTTACGTCATCGATCGTTCTCACCTCTTTCAATTCGGCCAGATCCAGAGTGGTCATGTTGTCCATGGAGCTGTTGGCGATGAAGATGACCACAAGCGCCACGGAGCCCAGGGCCAGGGCGGGCCGCCACATGGCCGAGGTCTCCTTCGGCAACAGGAAGGCATGCACGCTGTTCAGCCAGATACGCCACTGCGGTTGTTGCTCAGCCCGGAAAACATCGAGCACATGGGCACGAACTTCCGGCTCGGCGTCGATGGGTTCGATCCGAGCGGCTTCATCGTGTACGTTGAGCAGCAGCGCACGCATGGCCTCATATTCATCGCGGCCAGTGAGGTGGCGCAGTACGAAGGCGCGCTCCATCTCCAGCAGTTCGTCATAAGGCCGTTCAATGAGCAATTGCTCGATGTCCTCGGGTTCATAGAGTTCGCGGCGTTCCATGTGTTTCATCTGTTTCATCCCGGCGTGCCGGGGCTGACTTGTCTAGGGGCGCGTTCACCGGACTTTCGGTGAGGAAGTTTGTTGAAGGATGCGTGGATCGAATTCGTTGAGTCGTTCAGCGAGCTTTTTCAACGTGTAGAAGAGGCGGCTTTTCACGGTGCCTTCTGAGATGCCGAAGGCCCCGGCGATCTCCTTGATGGCCATGTCCTCGTGGTAGCGCATAACGAACGTGGCCTTCTGGTCGGGGTCCAGCTTGTCCAGCTCCTGGTCCAGCCGCACGCGGAATCGTTCGTGGTCCACCCCATCGCCGTGTATCGCGTTCACATGATCGGTCTCGGCTTTCAGGTGCGGAACGGCGGCCTTGCGCGTTCCTTCACGCCGGTACTCGTTTTTGCACATGTTATTGGCCACGCTGTAGAGCCATGTGCTGAACGGGCGGGCAGGATCATAGCTGTCCGGCTTGCGGGCGATCTTGGTGAAAAGTTCCTGCAGGAAGTCCTGAGCGCGCTCCCGATCGTTCCAGAGCATACGGCTGAAGTAGGTGATCAACTTGCGCTGGTAGCGGTCATACAAGGCACCGAACGCGCGTTCATCACCGTGTACGATCAGCTCCATGAGCCGTTCGTCGCTGAGCTTTTGGTGGTCGGTACGGAAGAGCCCCATGCGGTCAATGGGCGAGCACGCCTGCTTTGATGAGGTCCTGCGTGGCGCCGAGCTGCGCGGCCATGCTGCGGAGTTCCGCTTCCAACCGGGAAGCCCGCTTTTCATCGGGTTCGCCTTCCCGGAAGTGCTGCAGGAGGATGGAACCAGGCAACAGGTAGTTGCGGCTCAAGGGCCCGGCCGCTGTGGTCCGTTTCATCACACTCCAGCGCTGCTCCAATAGTTCCGTGGTGCAGCCGATACGGCCACTGATCGCAAAGGCGATCCCGGTGGCGCACAATTGGCCTTGGAACCCATCGAACCATTCACGGTCCAGGCTCAAGGCAAGGAAGACCGGTCTGCTGGTAGCGGTGAGCAATGCTTTTGCGTAGGCGGGTCCTGGCGCGGGAACAGGTCCACTGGCCTTGGCCTCGGTCCATATGCGCTGGCGATAGCCCGGATCCGCCAGCAATCGCTGGTCCACCACGAGCACGTCGCGCCGTTGATCGTGCAACCGCTGGCGAACAAGTGCTGGCGCGGCATCCATATCGCCGTTCATGAACACGATGCCACCTTGATCCACACTGAGCAGTAGATCGGAAGCGACATCCGAAAGGGCAGGGGCGAGGCCACCGCGCTGCTCGAGCTGACGGCACCACTGGTCAAGTCCCGCCTTGTCTCCGTTCACATGGGCGCGGGTGAGCATGGGCAGAATAAGTTCGCCACGTTGGGGTGCCGCTGCGTTGGCTCGCTCCAGGTGACTGAAAGCTTGGCGTTCCGGGAAGCTCACGTAATAGCTGCTCAAGTGCTGTTCGAAGCTTCCGGGCGCGGTGGAATTGATGCGTTCGGCGATGGAGTTGAGTTCGGCCTCATCCGCTTCGAGCAGGCGGCCGTTGTTGGAACTCAGCCGGGCATTGCGCTCGCTGCGGAACCAGTTGAACTGGGCGTTCACATCCGCCGGCCGGGCCTCGCAAAGTGCTCTCCATAGCTCCGCGGTGCGTTGTGCGTCATTCAAAGACCATGCGCCCTGGTAAGCATCTTGCGCCGGGGCTGCGTATCCGTAGGGGGCTTGTTCGGTCACGGCCTCTTTCCGCACCGCTTTTTCGAGCTGGTCCTTGGCGGGCTGGGCGGGTTCAGCCTGGCCGAAGAGTGGGCCGGCGAGGGCAACAAGGACGAGGCAAGCGGTGAAGCGGTCCATTGGGGTTCGAAGTGCGGTGATCCGGAAAGCGGTACACCGGCACCTGAGCAAAGTTCATGCGCGGGGCCACATTTCCGATCTGGCGGAACCGAAGCGTTGCATCTTGCCGCGGTGGATCGGCCCGATCACGGCCAAGCAGGATACCTTTGAAGGATCGACCACAGGAGGTTCGGGACGGATCGGATGCTGAACGAGGAGACGAAACAACGACTGAAGGACCGACTGAACGAGGTGCATGAATGGCCGAGCGTGTACATGTTCAAACTTATCTTCGAACCGGAGCAAAGCCGACTGGATCGGGTGTTGGCGCTCTTCCCACCGGAATCAGAACTATTGCGGAAGTACAGTGCGGGCGGCAAGTACCTTAGCATAACGGTGCGGGAGGTAATGATCAGTGCCGAGGAGGTGGTCGCGCGTTATGAACTGGCAGCAGAGATCGAAGGGGTGATCATGCTCTGAACATGGCCTGGTTGGATCACCTGCGTATCGCGCTCCTGCTCTCGTTGAGCTTGCTCTTCATCGCTATGGTGTGGCGTCGATTCACGCGTCGGGTAATGGAGACCGAACGGCCAGTGCCCCTGCACGCTGAACTGTTGGCTTTACAGGTGGAATACCATCCGGAACGGCTGCGGGCGGAGGTGTCTTTGCCGATGGCCGAAGAACTGCGCCCAGCGATGTTGGACCTGCGGTATAAGACCCTGCACAGCTGGGCTGGCCTGAGCAAAGAAGCGGGAAAGCACGTGCTCGAACTTCCCATCGGCACCGCACCTGACGGAGAGTACTATTTCGAACTGGCCACTTCCTCCCAACGAACGGTGCGCAAATTCCGTTTGAAGCGCGGATGAGGCTGATCACGCTTTTCGCCACTGTGGCGGTTGCGCTTGGTTCGGATGCGCAAACGCGCACGCCGGACCACAAACCAACGGCCCAAGGAACGATGGTGCTGCCGACCCAATTAGGCAACAAGGTGTTCGACCGGTTGACCTCCCCCTTGGGTGAATTGGACCTCTGCATCCAGTTCCCGCTGTGGAAAGGATTCGGCCTGGGGGTTGGCGGAAAGGTGATGGGTTGGGAATTGAAGAAGACCACCTTCACCCAACTAAACACCCAAGGTGATGCAGGCCGGATGACCTGGTACCTCAAGGCCCAATACGCGCACTATACCTCGCCGATCACCTTTTATGAGATCAACGGCAAGCTGGGCAACAGTTCATGGAAGTGGGATTGCGCCACCTGTGAGGAAGACATCCGGCAAAGTGGCCTGCACTGGTCAGCGACCGGGGGCTATTACGTGCATGCCACGGCCAATCTGGCCTTCGGGATCACGGTGGGGTATGAGGCTGATGCCGCGAATTTCTCCCCGGAAGTGATCTGTTTGGATGAGTTCCCCGGCTACACTGAACGCGGTGGCCCCTACAATTTCCTCACGATCGGTCTCGGGTTCAGTACCCGTTTCGAGAAGTCGGAAGAGGAGCGCTGGTAAGCGCTTCTGCTCCTGTCCTATACGGCAGTCGAGTTCCGTTTCACCAGATCACACATCTGCAGCAAGGCTACCGCGCACTCCACGCCTTTGTTGCCGTGTTTTCCACCGCTGCGGTCGCGCGCCTGCTCCATGGTATTGTCGGTAAGCACACAGAAAATGACGGGCTTTCCATACTTGATGTTCAAGTTCATGATGCCGTGGCTAACTGCCTGACATACATAATCAAAATGCGGTGTTTCGCCGCGCACAACACTACCGATGCAGAGCACACCGTCCACCTCTTTGTGCTCCAACAACGTTTGAGCGCCGAGCGGCAGTTCGAAGCTGCCCGGAACAGTTTCCTCGGTCATCAACTTCAACGCGACACCGTGGCGCAAGAGCGTTTCCACCGCTCCATCGCGCAAGGCCGCAGTGATCTCCGGGTTCCACGCGCTCACCACCAGGCCCAAACGCAAACCGGCGCCACTGGGGACGCCGGCCGCATCATAAATAGACAGGTCTTTTCCGGCCGTAGCCATCAGCTCTGGCTGCTCATCGCTTCAGCATAGGCCGCGTACTTCTTGGCGTTCTGCGCGTCCGGGGCGGTAGGGAAATCCGTGGTGATGCGCCCAAAGCACTTCGCCGCGTTACGGTGGTCGTTCTTTTGGCGGTAAAGGATGCCGGCCTTCATCAGGAACATCGGCGTGGTGTATTCACTGCGCACCATATTGGCAGCTTTCTCGAACTGGCTGACCGCCTCATCCGCACGGCCCAGTTCCACGAGAACATCTCCCTGGTTGCCTACGGCCATCACGCTCAGCACCTCATCATCAAGGTCCGCATCCTTGTAGTAGTTCAGCGCGGTTTCCCATTCGCCTTTTTCCTGGCTGATCACCCCTAGATAGAATTTGGAGACCTCCCCGGCGGGCGTACTGCCGAACTCATCGGCCACCTGCTGGAATCCATAAAAGCTGCCGTCACCACTAACGGCCAGGTCCAGCGAGTCGATCTCGAACCAGTACTGGGCCTTCCACACCATGTCCTGCGCTTTCTGGGCGTTGGGCTCGGCTACGAACTTTTTGTAGCCCAGGATCCCGCCCACAACGACCAGGACGGCTACGACCGCTCCGGTCACTACGTTCTTGTTCTTGTCGAAGAACAACTCGGTCTTCGTGTACATCTCGCCGATATCGAGGTCCTTGTTCTCGGCGGGCGGGGTAGTCTTGGTAGCCATTCGTCTGAGCACCGGGCTTTTCCGGCGGGGCGCAAAAGTAGAGGTTCCAGCCTAACGGACGACATCACGGATCCTATCTTTGAACGCCCTTGTGTTCAGGGCTTTTGCCGCGATTTTCCGCCCATGCACAACCACCTGCAACGCCTGTCCGTGCTGCACTTCCGGAACCACCGGGAGGCGGTTTTGGAACTGGGCCCGCAGGTGAACTGCATCACCGGCCCTAATGGCACAGGCAAAACCAATTTGCTTGACGCGGTGCATTACCTCGGCCTGTGCAAGAGCTACTTCGAGCCGCAAGACAGCCATAACGTGCTGAACGGGGAGGAGTATTTTCTGGTGAAAGGGGAACTGGCGACCGAGGAAGGCACGGACAGCTTGGCGTGCAGTGTGCGGAAGGGTGTCCGGAAGGTCTTCACCCGGAACAAGAAGGAGTACGAGCGTTTGAGCGACCACGTGGGGCGTGTCCCCGTGGTGATGATCACGCCTTACGATGGTCAACTCGTGCTGGAGGGCAGCGATGTGCGTCGCCGCTTTCTGGACGGATTGATCGCGCAGTTCGACCGGGTCTACTTGGAAACCCTTGTGCGCTACAACCGGGCCTTGGCCCAGCGCAACGTGCTGTTGAAGAACATGTCCCATGCCGGTGGCGCGCAACGCGCAACGGTGGAGCCATGGGATGAGCAATTGATCATTCACGGCGAAGCGGTACATGCGGTGCGGAAGGCCTTCATGGATGAATTGGTTCCGTTGTTGGCCAGCCATTATGCGGGCATCACCAGCGGCCCTGAAGCGGTGGAGTTGACCTACAAGAGTGAACTGAGCGAACTGCCGATGCGCGGGATCCTGGATGCGCATTGGCCGCGCGACGTGGGCGCGGAGCACACCACGGGCGGCATACATAAGGACGATCTGCTATTCACCATCGGTGGTCAGCCGCTCAAGCGCTTCGGTAGCCAGGGCCAACAGAAAACGTACTTGATCGCCCTTAAGCTCGCCCAGTTCGACCTGACGGCGCAGCGCAGTGGGATCCGGCCGATCCTGTTGCTTGATGATATTTTCGACAAGATCGACCCCCAGCGGATGCGGCACTTGCTGAAGTTGTTGGGCGGCGGCCGCTTCGGGCAGGTCATCATTACCGATACCGATGCCGGTCGCTTACATACCGCGCTGGATGGACTTCCGCTGGACACCCGTTTTTTCGAACTCGCCCATGCACCGCAGGAACAGCAACGAACGGTCGTTGAAGGAGGCGCTTGAGGGCCTCGTTGACGATCTCGGTCTGCGCTCCAAATTGGACGAGCAGGCCATTCGCGCGGCGTGGACCGATGTGGCTGGGGAGATGATCGCGCGGCACACCATGCGCATCGATCTGCGGCGCGGGGTGATGATCGTGAAAGTGGACAGTGCTCCGCTCCGCCAAGAACTCCACTTTATGCGCACCACGCTGGTTGAACTGCTCAACAAGCGGTTCGCACGTGAGGTGGTGAGGGAGATCCGGATCGAGTAGCCTTACCATGTGGTCAACAGTCCAACCGTGAATGAACGGAGATGGACGTGAATGCGATGCGATCCTCAACGGCCCATGCCGGAACGCTTCCTTCCTGATCTCCGTTCGTTCGCGGTAAGGATCAGAGGTGCCCAGTTGGAACCACCTGTCAATGCGAACCGATGGCGGACATTCGACCCACCGGTGTGATCATGCCGTGCGCGCTGGTGCTCCAGATGGAACCGCGCCCATCCACGTGGAGAAGCTCCGTATTCCAACGGATGGTGTACTGGTAAGCCTTCATCGTGCTCTCTTCCAACGCACCGAGCACGATGGGGTCTGAAAGCTCATTGAACCACACCACCTCAGCCGCAGCGTTCACATAGTAGGTATTGCCGTCACCTTCAAAGGTGATGGACCAGCGCAGATCTTGCAGGGGCGGCATCGGAACGATGTCTTCCCCATGCGCGATGCGGTCGCGGTCAGCCCACCCTTGGCGTATGGCTTCCAGTCGTGCTTCCTTTTGCGGATGGCGTAACGTATCCAGCGCATGCCCGGAAACACGCATGGCGGAGAGGCTCTCCTCCAGCGTAGCGCCCATGGCGTTCAAGATGAAGCCCGACCACAGGTCGCACGCCAATTCGTCTCCAGGATGCCGCCGGCCGGGATCCAGGGTGTGGCCCAGCAGGTGGTGCGCGATCTCATGGGCCAAGATGCTCACAGCGCTCCAGTCGGTGCGGGCCGAATCGACGATACCGGCGATCACAGCGGGGTTGTACTCGATGCACCGTTTACGGGCCTTGATGAAGGCGATGGCTGTAGGAACGGCTGTGTTCTCGCGCACGATGAAATTCGGTTGCAACCCCGAATAGCGCACGATCCTGTACACCGCCGACTTCGCCTGCTGCTCGGAGATGGAGGGCTTTTGGGCAACGCCGAGCATCGCCGCTATAAAGCAGCACCAGAACAGCCACACGCGGTGCATGCGGGAAAGTTAGCTCGGAGGTTAAAGGCGCGGAGGGTGCCATGCACCTTCGCACCAATTCACCCGGGTACCTTGTTTGTCAGTACTGCTCGCGCGTACTGAAGAAATACACCCCTTCGATCAGCGCGTTCGCATCGCTATCGCTGCCATGTACAGCGTTCTTGGCTTTGCTCTCGGCGAAGCGCTTGCGGATGGTTCCTTCCTCGGCGTTGGCCGGGTCAGTGGCCCCGATCAATTTTCGGAAATCCTCCATGGCGTTGCCCTTTTCGAGGATGATGGCGTAGATGGGCCCGCTGGCCATGTAGTCCACGAGTTCGCCATAGAACGGGCGTTCCTTGTGTACTTCATAGAACGCGCCGGCCTCGTGATGGGAAAGCCGTGTGTATTTGAGCGAGATCACGCGGAAACCGTTCGCCATGATCATGTCCAGGATCTTCCCGGCATGGCCTGCGGCCACGGCTTCGGGTTTGATCATGGTAAAAGTCCTGTTGCCAGCCATAGGTGTTGTTGAAAAGCGGCGCAAAAATAGACGGCTGACCGGAAGGGCAGGAGGGAACACCACATTTCCTTCGCACCGCCTTGCGCCAAGCGGGCTACACGCCCTCCACCATGCACATGCGAATCATTTCGGCCGCGGCCATAGCAGCACTGGGTCTGGTCACTGCGTGCGGTGATGAACCCGCCGCGCAGGACACGGCTGACACGGCCCCAGTGCTGGTGATCGGCGGCGAAGACACCTCGGCCCAGCCCAGTAGCATCTACCAGATGCCCACACCCAACGAGCTGTTCGCGATCGTTCGCACCTTGAATGGCAAAGGCCAGAAAGGCGCCATGAGCGCTACGCCGAAAGCGGACCGCTTCGTCACCTTGTCTGGGCGCGCACTCAATTTCGGGGTGTACGCCACGGATATGGTGTACGCCAGCAATTTCAAGCTCACCAGTGAAGTAGTGCGTTACTACCTGGCATGCAAAGACCTCGGCGACGAGATCGGGCTGAGCAACGCCTTCAACGCCGATATACAGCGGCGCCTGGAGAAGAACCTGACCCATGGCGATTCAATGGACGTGCTCACCAACGATGCCTACTACGGTGCCTACCAGAAATTGCAGGCCGAACAGATGGGCCCCACACTGTCCTTGGTGCTGGCCGGTGGCTGGGTAGAGAGCATGCATCTGATCATGGCGCAGTTGAATGCGTACGATGAAGGAAGCCCCGTGCTTTCGCGCATCGCCGAGCAGAAAGCGAGCTTGGAACAGCTGATCGACATGATGGCACAGGTGAAGGATGATGCCAACGTAGCGCCCACGCTCAAGGGCCTCATGACCATCCGCGACATCTACGACCAGTTGAACGTGGTGCGCACCCCGAATACCGGCAGGTCCTCCAGCGGCCGGATGGTGCTGGGCGACGATGTCTCCGTCTCGATCACGGCGACGAAGTATGACGAATTGAAGGCGGCGGTCACCTCCCTGCGCGACGCCATTACCAAGGCGGAGGACCAGCCGACCAATGCCTGAACATGACGTTCGAACAGCAGTACATGACCGCATGAGAAACCAGTTGAAGTACGCCCTTGTCCTGCTCACCTTGTTCTGCGCCGCACCAGCGGTCGCTCAGGACGAATGCGGGGAGTTCCACCGGTTCAACTGTGAACGTGCGAGCGACATTCGGTTCAAGATGAACGGGCAAAGCAAGAGCGCCAGTGTGCAGATCGGCGTGCCAACGGAGCTGAACATCATCGTGTACAAAGGGCAGGACTATCGGATCACCTTCTGCTACGACCAAAAGGTGATCGGCGATCATGTGCAGGCGCGGCTGATCGAAAAGGTGCGCGAACCCCGCGAGGAAAGTGAACTGGTGATGAAGAAGGAGGAATTGCTGGATGCCAACGGGAACCCATCGGGGCAGTTCAAGGACATCACGGTAACGGAGACCAAGCGGGTGTTCGATGATGTGCTGAAGGTGCTTTGGCAGAATGATGAGCACGAGATGGCCAACGAGATCGAGTTCACGGCCACGGCCACAAAGCGGTTGGTGGTGGAGGTGACAGCGCCCGGCGCTGCGAACCCGAAGCCACGGCGGAGCGACAAGAAATTCGACATCGGCTGTGTAGGCATCTTGATCGAGCACATGCCCACACCGGCCGTGGGCTTTGACAGCAAATAGCGCGAACCCAACGCAGCGCATGGGGCGGCTACTTTAGCCGCCCCATGCTTTTCCCTTCAGCCCCGGCGGATGCCGTGAACGCGTTGCACGAGTTGTTGGCCATTCCGCGCCGCATAGCCATCGTTACGCATTTCAATCCGGACGGTGATGCATTGGGCAGCAGTTTCGGGATTTGCACGGTCCTCAAAAAGCTGGGTCACGATGCCCGCGTGGTATTGCCAAACACGCCACCGTTGAACCTGCAGTGGATGCCCGGTTTCGCTGGTGCGCTCGCGTGGGACAAGGACAAGGAGGCCAGTGAACGGACCGTGCGCGAAAGCGAGCTGCTGTTCTGTTTGGACTTCAACAAGCCGGACCGTGTCGGGAACTTGGAAACGGCGCTGCGCGCGGCCCCGACCAGGATCCTCATCGACCACCACCGACACCCGGACGATATGGCCGCCGTCGCCTTCAGCGATATTCGGGCGTGCTCAACGGCCCAAATGGTCTTCGACATCATCAGTGCGTTGGGCCATGCCGAACTCATCGATGCGGATGCGGCCACTTGCCTGTACACCGGCATCATGACGGACAGCGGCTCGTTCCGTTTCAGCAGCACTACACCGCACACCTTGGAGGTGGCCGCTGAACTGATGAAGCGCGGGGTGGTGCCGGAGCGGATCCACGAGGCCATCATGGACGACAATACGGAGTCCCGCTTGCGCTTGCTGGGCTTCGCGTTGAACGAGCGGCTCACCGTGTACCCGGAGTTTCGCACCGCCATGATCGTGCTCAGTAACGCCGACCTTTTGCGGTACAACTACCAGCCCGGCGATACAGAAGGTCTTGTGAACTATGGCTTGAGCATACGCGGTATCCGCATGGCCGCATTCATTGTTGAACGGCCGGATGTGGTGAAACTCAGCCTTCGCTCCAAAGGCACTTTACCGGTGAACGAATTCCTTACTGAGCACTTCAATGGCGGTGGACACGGCAATGCCGCCGGTGGCCATTCCAAAGAACCGCTGGACCGTGTGGTGGAACGCTTTCTCCGCGAATTGCCGGCTTTCCTGGCAGCGCACCCTGCATGAGACCATTGGTTGTGCTGTTGCTCGGGGTATTCACCGCCTGTGGTGATGGTCAGGGTCCGCCACCGGCCAAAGTGGGCACTACACGCCCCGGCGGGCTGGATCAGGCGCTGGTGGAGGAAAACAAGCGACTCGCCCAGCGGGAGGCTTTGGATATCGATGCGTGGATCGCCCGGCAGGGGTTGACCATGGAGCGCAGCGGAACAGGGGTACGTATCCAGCTGATCGAGGACAGTGCTGGAGCGAACGCTACGCCACTGCGAACGGCTGCTGTCCGGTTCCGGGTCTCGCTGATCGATGGCACCGTCTGTTATGCGAGCACGCCGGGCGGAACGGAGGACTTCATGATCGAAAAGGACAATGTGGAGAGCGGCCTGCACGAGGCCATCCAACAGCTCAGCCCCGGGGATAGCGCAGTGATCGTGATCCCCAGCCACCGCGCCCATGGGCTGGCAGGCGATATGCAGAAGATCCCCATGCGCAGCACGGTTATCTACCACCTGCGGCTGGTGGGGCTGCGTTGAGCATCTGCGCGATTCCGGGTCAAGCCCGGAATGAAAGGTCGATGGGAAGTGGGGGGGGGGGGGGGTGGGGCCCCCCCGCCCAAACCAATTGGGATTTAAACCCCCCCCCCGGCCCGGGGGGGGGATAAGGCAAAAAGAAA
>JANOPI010000136.1:0-21609 GCA_031421755.1 Flavobacteriales bacterium
GTTCTTCCCCTGCGCCCAAAAAAACGAGAGTCGCGGTGCGAAGGCGTCGATATCGATGCCTGCGGCAATGCCGGTGCGGAGGTATTCCCAGCCGTCGGCGAGGGTGTAGGCCATTTCGAGGTCGGCGGTGGCACCGGCTTCCTGCATGTGATAGCCGGAGATGGAGATGGAGTTGAACTTCGGCATCTTCTGCGAGGTGAACTCGAAGATGTCGGCGATGATTTTCATCGAAGGCGTGGGCGGATAGATGTAGGTGTTCCGCACCATGTATTCCTTGAGGATGTCGTTCTGAATGGTACCCTGCAGGTCTTCGGACTTCACGCCTTGTTCTTCCGCCGCGACGATGAAGAAGGCCATGATGGGCAGCACGGCGCCGTTCATGGTCATGCTCACGCTCATCTTGTCCAGCGGGATGCTGTCGAAGAGGATCTTCATGTCCTCCACGCTGCTGATGGCGACACCGGCCTTGCCCACGTCGCCCGTCACGCGGGGATGATCGCTGTCGTAGCCGCGGTGCGTGGCGAGATCGAAGGCGACGCTCAGTCCCATCTGTCCGGCGGCGAGGTTGCGACGGTAGAAGGCGTTGCTCGCTTCTGCTGTACTGAACCCTGCGTACTGCCGGATCGTCCACGGGCGGATGGCGTACATGCTGGCGTACGGTCCGCGCAAGTATGGAGGAGCGCCTGCGCCGAAACGCATGTGCTCCAGTGCTTCCGTGTCCTTGGCCGTGTAGTAGGACTTCAGCGGTAACTCTTCGCGGTTAGGCAAGTCGCGATGAATGTCTTCCGCGCGCGGTTCATCCGGAACGGCCATGGCCAGCGCGGGTGTCGGATGATCGAGCGTGATCCCGGAAACCGCTGCCAATTCGCCTACGGTATCGGGGCCGTGTTCCTTCAAGCCTTCGACATACTTCTCTTGCTTTTTCGCGCTGATCGCATGCGCATACGCGGCTGTCAAGTGCTCCACGGTGTAGCTGCCACCGAGCGGGTCGGCCACGCGGTCCATGAAGGATTCATCCCGCAGCAGGTTGCCGATGTTCAGCGCCATGCGCCTGCCGAGCTGCTCACCTTCCGGGATCGGGATGGTTGGTATCGTGAGCCCGTCGCAGCCGCCACAGATGCCCGCGATGGCCTGCATGGTGGCGCGGATGGCATGTTCGTGACCCCCTCCGGCTCCCCCGGTGGGGGAGGGGAATGCCGCATCGGGATAGTTGACTTCACACTGGATCCAGGTATTCGCGCTTGGCCCGCGAGAAACAGCAGCAGCATGGGCGAGATCATCCCATACAGCGCGTACCGCACGGATCCGTGCGATCTCTGCGAAGAGATCATCGCCCAAGTGCATGTGCAGTTGGATGGCTTGTTTGGCTTGCTTCAGGGACCAACCGTAGCCCATCAACAGCACCAACGCGCTGGATGCTTCGCGCAGCATGGCCACAGCCGATGCGACGGGATCGCGTTCAGCGCTGGCGCGCGCTTCTTCGAAGGAGTGGATGCGCACGTTTGGGCTGAGGTCCACCATGACCTGCTCGCCAATGCTCGGATCTACGACTGCCTTGGCCAAAGACAATTGCAGCTTGGCACGTTCGATCTCGTTGTCTTGAAGGGTGATCAGCGTCTGGACCAACCTGACACCATCCAGCGCAGTGAATTGCAGATCGATGGCTTCCAGGTAAACGTCCTTCAAGAGGCGGCCATCTACCTGGACGGATGGAAGTACGGCGATGCTGTCCGCGCCGCCCATCAGCGCATTCAGGATCTCCTTGTTCGCTGCGACCGGGTCAACTGAACCGATCGGAATGGTGAGCCGCCATGCATTGTGACTCCGTTTCGGGCCACGCCGGTATACGCTCGCCGACCGTTGCGGTGGCGCGTTGAAGAACGGCCTCAGATCAGGAAGGCCCTTCAGTTTCACCGCCATGGTCGTGGGATCCGCGCCTTTCAGTTCTTTCAAGATCAGCGCTTCCCATGCGGTGGCATCCAGGCCGGTGAAGGCATCGAACAACTTCTCCATAGCGCCAAATGTCGGTAGTGGGACCTGAGCGCACTTCGCCTTCAGCGCACCACCCTGAACACCTGCCCAGCTACACGCAAGAGGTAGATCGATCCCGCCTGCGAACCGAGGGCGACCATGGTGATCGATCCTGTGACCGTGCTCCGGTAGGTGGCCTGTCCTGTCAGGGTCAACAGCTCAACTAGGCTTCCGAATGGAGCCCCTAGGATCCGCGCAGTGCCTTGGCCTGGCTGATGTAGGAGGGTGATCGGCGAGTCACCGACTTTGGCCATGCCGATGCCTCCGAAGTAGAACGGATCGCTGACTCCCACACAAACGATGGTTGAGGCCCAAACGGTGTACGTGCCGTTCTCCGTTGGTGTCCACTCGGCGCTGTTGGCACCGAGGATCGGTACTCCGTTCAGCAGCCACTGGAAACCGGAAGCGCCCGGTGCGGTGCAGTGCAACACGCCGGATATCTCGATGATCACCGGATCCGGTGATTCCCCGACGCCGATCGTGATCGGCGCGATCGCTGTGTCCCCACAAGGTCCGTCAATCACACAGGTGAATTCATACATACCGGCGTTCAACGGTCCAATGCTCACGGTATCATTGTTGCCGCCGATGGGAATGCCGTTCTGCATCCAATGGAAGTTGAGTGGCGCGCCGATGGCATCCACGAAGAGCTGCCCCGAGGTTGGTTCACAGTAATCGCTGATGGGCTCGTACTGGCCCAAAATTGTCGGTGGAACGCAATCGCCCAGCTTCAGTAAGAATGCGCAGGGATAGTCGGCGATGTTCGTCATATCGAACGACCCGGCACCGGGGCCACTGGCGACGACCAAATGAGCGGTGGGGCTCGAACAGATGCCTTCTGACCTTGCTCCCGAGATGAGATGATGACCGATGTAGGCCCCGGAAACAGTGTCGTATTCTATCAGATGCGCGGTGGTGTACGTGGATGTTGTGTTCACCACGCCAGGCCCGGGATCCATGTCCATAGTGCCCCAAACATTCGCGATGTCCCGCCCGAGCATCCACACGTCCCCATCGGCATCGAAGGCGAGTTGGCCCCAAAACCAATGCCCCACATTGGTATCCGGCGAGAAGATGTCCTGCCAGACCAGGGCTCCTCCAGGGCTGTATTTCGCCAAAAAGCCGTGCGTGCGATCCGTGGGGGAGACGTACGTGGAATCATCCCCGGGACCGAGCGAGAACGATCCTCTCGCGCTTCCGAGAATGTATACGGTGCCAGCGTTGTCCACCAGCATGTCATCCACGTTGATCTGCTGGGCATCGCCGCCGAAGTGTTCCGCCCAGACCGGTACACCTTCCAAGGTATATTTGGCGAGCACGATATGCGGATCGCCCTCGGGATCCAAGAGAAGGGTATCCGGCCCAGGGGCCATGTCGATCGCGAATAGCTTGAACGAACCGAGTACGATCACATGTCCATCATCATCGGAGCCGATCCGCACACACTCCTCGTCCTGGCCTGATACCCCGAAGGAATGTCCCCACAAGAAGCCCATGTGCTCATCGTATCGGGCGAAGAATGCGTTCCGGTTGTCGGACAGGAAATAGTTGCTGAAGACGGCTTCTTCCGGGCCGGGGTCCAGGTCCAGATCGTGTTCGAAGGACCCCCCCAGCCAGATGCCGCCCTCTGGATCGCACCAGACATCGTTCAGCCATTTGCCATCTTCGTTCCGGGCCACCACCGTGGCTTCAACGAGCGTACCATCGGGGCTGAAGCGCGCCACCACTCCACCGTTCTCTCCATCGGCGAAGCCCTGTTCGAGGACCGCGGCCGAGGGGTCAATGTCGAAGTTCGTGTTCGCGAATGCCGTGAAGAGGATGTCTCCGCTCGGATGATATTCCAGATCAACGATGCGGACGATACCGGAATCGTCCGGGCACCCTAGTTGGAAGCCCCATTGGAACGCACCATTCCCGCCAGCGTACTTGGCCACGAACATGTCCGTTTCAGACCAGTCAGATGTCTGAACCAGATATTCACCCGTGTCCGGATCGAGGTCCAGTTCCTCTTCGAATACTCCCGCGACATAAATGTCCCCCTGTTCATCGGTGATCACATGGGTGATCACGGCTTCACTGTTCAAGCCGATGGCACTGTGGTGAAGTGTGTCGGACCAATGAATGAACAAAGGCTGCCCTGCCATGGAGGAGGCCAGCACTATCGTGGAAAGGAGCGCGGATGTTCGCATGACCGTGATATGGCTGGGGTGACCTTTGTGCCGAATATACGAGGGGAGCCGGGATCGATGACCGTCAGGATAATGGACCTTTGTGGCGGTAGTGCAGCGGTATCGGACGGCCCACTATTTTCGCCGCCCGTCATCGCACAAGAGCTTCGGCGGTAACCCATGAACATCACCTGGAATTCTGTCGTCTCTTTCCACTACACACTGCGTGACGATGAGGGGACGACCCTCGATTCTTCCGAAGGAAAGGACGCGTTCGCTTTCATCCAAGGCAGCCATCAGATCGTACCCGGGCTGGAACAGCAGATGGAAGGCCACAAAGCGGGTGACAAGTTCACCGCGATCGTGAAGCCGGATATGGGCTACGGTGAGTTCGACAAGAACCTGCTACAACGTGTTCCCTTGGACCGTTTCGGCGGAAATACCGTGGAGCCGGGGATGCAGTTCCAAGCTGGTGAGCAAGGCATCTTCACCGTTCGCGAAGTAGCCGATGGCCATGTGTTGCTTGACGGCAACCATCCACTAGCGGGTGTTACGCTCAACTTCGAATTGGAGATCACCGATGTGCGTGAGGCCACGGCAGAGGAGCTCGCACATGGGCACGTACACGGGGCGGGTGGGCATCATCATTGAGCAAAATGTCCATGCTTCCGGTACAGTGTGACTTTCGGGCCACGTTGTTCCTCCTTCTTTCGCTGCTGGTTTGTGGGGTCGCCGCGCAGACGGACACCGCCCATGCGGACAGCGCATCCAAGTCCGTCTTGACGATCGAAGCGTACGCGGATATCTATTTCGCCTTCGACATGAACGAGCCGTCAGGCTTCGACATTCCGTATTCCGTTTCCCACAGCCGTCACAACGAGTTCAACGTGAACCTCGCATGTATCACCGCGCGTTACGCGACCGATCATGTGCGCGGAGTATTCACGCCCGGCTTCGGAACGTATATGAACGCCAATTACACGGCGGAGCGCATCACCCTGCAGAACCTGGTTGAGGCGAACATCGGCGTGCGCGTGTTCAAGGACAAGGACATCTGGCTGGACGCCGGTGTGCTCCCGTCACCTTATACCAATGAGACCGCCTTCGCGCTCGATCAGGCAACCCTGACCCGTTCGCTCGCGCCGGAATTCGTTCCCTACTACCTCAGTGGTGCGCGCCTTACCCTTCCGTTGGGCAAGCGATGGAATCTCTATGCCTACCTGTTGAACGGTTGGCAGCAGATCCAGGACATGAATGCGCCTCTCGCAGTGGGCTCTTGGATCGAGTTCAAGCCCAATGATCGGCTCTCTATCCACTGGAACAACTACTATGGCTACGAGGGATCTGAGGTCGCGCCAGCCAACCGCTTTCGCACGTTCACGGATGCGTACGCCATCTGGTCGCCCAACAAGCGCTGGAGCTGCACTGCTTCCGTCTATATGGGCTGGCAAGAGCGTAGCGTAAACGACACGAGCAGCACCGATCGCTGGTGGCAGGCCAACGTCACCGCGAAGCACTTCCTCAAGAACGGCAGTGCGTTCTATGCGAGGGCCGAGCGCTTCAGCGATCCTGGATCGGTCATGGTCACACCGATCACCGGCGTATCCGGCTTCGAGGTCTACAGCGCAACCATCGGGCATGAACGGAGCATCACCGATGCCGTGAAGTTCCGCGTGGAGGCCCGCATGTTCCAGGCCGATGACAAGGTCTACCTGCGCGACGGGGATCCCGTGACCAATGCGTTCACCATCACTGGCGGATTGGTCGCGCGGTTCAAGTAACGCGTGAGCGGATCACTGCTTCGCCACGAGCACGAACACATCCTCGTTGTCGCGCTTCATCAGGTACTTCTCCCGGGCGAACTTTTCCAGCAGCGCCAGATCACCGTTCAGCTCTTGCAATTCCGTGCGCACCTGCTTGATGTCGCGTGCGTACTGCTCATGTTCACCGCGCTTCTTGCTCAGTTCAGCGCGAAGCTTCAACGTGGTGTACAGGTCGAAATCGCTCAAGAAGCACACGTACAAGAGGAACACGCCGATGCCCAATCCGTAGCGGTTGCGTAAACGGGCGGGGATGATGTTGAGGAGCTTATTCTTCACTTTGCGAAGGTGTGACCGGGCAGGGAGAGACCGCACGAGGTCGCCTTAGCAACGTCCACGATCGATCGTTCATTTCGCGAGCGGCGACCTTCAGATACATCAGAGATGGCCGCTGCGAAGCGATCTGTCATTCAGTCCGTCGGAACTGGATGACAGATCGCTTCGGCTCAGCTTCCGCAAAGCCTCGCGAAACCTCCCGACTACCCAAGGAACGGATACCCGTGCTCGGTCGGCGGAACGAAAGTCTCCTTGATCGTACGTGCGCTTACCCAGCGGATCAGATTGAGGTAGCTGCCGGCCTTGTCATTGGTGCCGCTACCGCGCGCCCCGCCGAAGGGTTGTTGGCCCACCACGGCACCGGTGCATTTGTCGTTGATATAGAAGTTTCCCGCGCTGTGTCGCAATACGTTGGTGGCTTGTACAACGCTCTCGCGGTCGTTGCTGATCACGGCTCCGGTCAGCGCGTATTCGCCCGTGGCATCCACCAATTTCAAGGTGTCCATCCAGCGGTTGGGGCTATAGACGTAAATGGTGAGCACCGGCCCGAAGATCTCTTCGCACATGGTAGTGCTCTTGGGGTCTTTGGTAACGGCCACCGTGGGTTGCACGAAATACCCGCTGGACTTGTCGCACTTCCCTCCGGCGATGATCTGGATGTTCTTCTTGTCCTTCTTCAACCCATCGATGTACGCGGCGATCTTGTCGAAGCTCTTCTCGTCGATCACCGCCCCGATGAAGTTCTTGAAGTCGCGCGGGTCGCCCATTTTCATTTCCGCCAGGTCCGCGAGCAGTTCCTTCTTCACTTGCGGCCAGATGCTCTCCGGGATGTACGCCCGGCTCGCGGCACTGCATTTCTGTCCTTGGTACTCGAAGGCCCCACGGCTTAGAGCGGTGGCCACCACTTTCGGATCGGCGCTCTCGTGCGCGATGATGAAGTCCTTGCCGCCCGTTTCGCCCACGATGCGCGGATAGCTGCGGTACAGCGGCAGGTTGTTCCCGATGGTCTGCCAGATGTGGCGGAACACGTTCGTACTTCCGGTAAAGTGGATGCCAGCGAAATCCTTGTGCTTGAAGATCACATCACCCGCCACCGCTCCGTCCACATGGATCAGGTTGATCACGCCCGGTGGAAGCCCCGCCGCAGTGAACACTTCCATCAGAACTTGAGCGCTATAGCACTGGGTGTCCGCGCATTTCCACACCACGGTGTTGCCCATCAGCGCGCAGCTGCTCGGCAGGTTCCCGGCGATGGCCGTGAAGTTGAACGGTGTTAGTGCGAAGACGAATCCTTCCAGCGCGCGGTACTCCAAGCGGTTCCACACGCCAGGTGAACTGATGGGTTGGTCGCGGTAGATCTGTTGCGCGTAGGCCACATTGAACCGGAGAAAGTCGGCGTACTCGCATGCGGCATCGATCTCCGCCTGGTAGCAATTCTTGCCTTGGCCGAGCATCGTGGCCGCGTTGATGTGCGCGCGATAAGGGCCACAGATCAGGTCCGCCACACGCAGGAAGATTGAGGCACGCTCCTCGAAGGGCATGTTCTCCCAATCCTTCTTCGCCTTCAGCGCCGCATCGATCGCCGCGCGCACGTGCTCGGCATCACCGAAATGGGCCATACCGAGCTTGTGCGCGTGCTTGTGCGGCGGCGTCATCTTCCGCACGTCCTTCGTTTCCACCGCCTTGCCACCGATCCACATCGGCGCATCGATCGTGGTCTTCAACCGGCGATCGAGCTCAGCCTGGAGCGAGGTGCGTTCCGGTGTTCCGGGCGCGTAACTCTTGACGGGTTCGTTCGCGGGTGCGGGAGGAGTGAAGATGGCGTTCATGTTCGTGGGTCGGCGAGCGGCAAATCTATCCGCTCAACCCACGTCCACACCGCTTTCTTCATGCTCATAACTGGTGCGTGTAACCCCCAGGTCCTTGATCAGCCCATCGGTCAAGCTGTACACCCAGCCATGCACTTGGATCTTGCGCTTTTTAGCCCACGCATCGCGCAGCACCGCAGTGCGGCTCAGATCGTAGACCTGTTCGGCCACATTCAGTTCTACGAGCCGGTCGAAGCGTTCGTGCTCGTCCGCGATGATGTCCAGGTCAGCGTGGTGGATGCGTGCCACGTCGCGGATGTGGCGGACCCAACTGGCGGCAGGCCCACCGAACTCCGGGCCCATCGCAGCTTTCACACCCCCACAGCCGTAGTGGCCGCACACGATGATATGGTCGATGCCCAGCACGTTCACTCCATAGTCCACCACGCTCAGCGCGTTCATGTCCGTGTGTACGATCATGTTCGCGATGTTCCGGTGGATGAACATGTCACCGGGCATGGTGCCCGTGATCTGGTTCGGGGGCACGCGACTATCGCTGCAGCCGATCCATAAGAAGAACGGTGTCTGGTGCTTGGCGAGCTCCTCGAACAGTTCCGGGTTCTCCTTCATCATCTTGTCGCTCCAGTCCTTGTTCCGGCCCAGGAGGATCTTGTGCAGGTCTGCTTTGATGTCCATCTTGTTTGTTGGTAAGGTCTATTCCTGAAATTGTGCTCCAAGGCGATCTCGCCTTGGAAGCCGGGGCTCAATGGTAGGGCTCGGGGCAGTGGTTGAACGCGACGGACCCCAGACTTACATCATAGACGCCGCCAACGATGCCGATGGAGCCGGCAGCGAACATTTCCTTGAGCACGGGGCTGCGTTCGGTTATCTGCTCTACGGCCAGTTGAACGTTGCGTTCGGCAACGGCTTCCACGAACGCGGTATTGGAGCTGTTCCGTTCACCGGGCACGTGCGTATCGTCCACTGCCGGGCGGATCTTGTTGAGCAAGGTGGTGAGGTTGCCGATGCGCACATCATCACAGGCACCTTTCACGGCACCACAGCGCGTATGGCCGAGCACGACGATCAACTTGGCGCCTGCGAATTTGCACGCGAACTCCATACTGCCGAGTATGTCCTCGTTCAGGCAGTTCCCGGCGATGCGCACGCTGAAGATGTCGCCTAACCCCTGATCGAAGACCAGTTCGGCGCTCGTGCGGCTGTCGATGCAGCTCAGGATGACGGCGAACGGGTGTTGGCCTTCGCTGGTCTCGTTCACTTGTTTGAGGAGGTCGCGATTGGCTTTCAAGTTGTTCACGAAGCGCTTGTTCCCCTCTGTCAATATCTCCAGCGCCTTGGCCGGTGTCAGTTGTTCCTGTGTCTCTTTGGTCTGCGTTCTCATGGGTGCTCGGCTCGTTTTCCCTTTACGGGCGATCGCTGTGGTCGTATGTGGTCTTATTGATGTGTTCGTAGGGGTATCGGCTCACTTTCGACGGACGATGCGGCGTGCTGCACGTATCACGCCGGCGGTGAGCACCTTTGTTCCCTTCGGCGCTTTATCCGTAGCGCATACCAGCTCGATGGAAACGCCCCGGTCCTTGCTGCGCACCTGTTGTTCCTCGATGATCTCCATCACGTCAGGATCCAGGTTGACGGTGCGGCTCGCATCGATCACAACACGCGATCCGTCCGGAAGTTCGGCGAGCGTGCGCTGGATACTGGCCTTGTTGAAGAAGGTGACCTCCTCGCTCAGTTCGATGCGGACCGGTTGGTTCGGGTCCGTTACATCCCCATCGAAATGGAACGGGGTGAGGTAGCTGTTCCGCAGCACGATGAAGATGCCAACGGACATGCCAAGCATCACACCGGTGAGCAAGCTCGGGTACACCACGCCGCATACGGTGATGATGAAGGGCAGGAACTGTTCCCAACCCTTGTTCCACATGGTACGGAAGAGCGACGGTTTGGCGAGCTTGTAGCCCACCATGAACAGCACGGCGGCGAGGCTCGCCAACGGGATAAGTTCCAGGACCGATGGTATCAATAGAACAGCGAAGAGGATGAGGAAGCCGTGCATGATCGCGCTCAACCGGGTCTTCGCGCCGCTCTGTTGGTTGGCACTGCTGCGCACCACCACCTGCGTCACGGGCAATCCGCCGAGAAACCCGCTCACGATATTCCCGATGCCTTGCGCGCGCAATTCCTTGTTCGTCGGCGTGATGCGTTTCTCGGGATCGAGCTTGTCGGTGGCCTCAACGCTCAGGAGTGTTTCGATGCTCGCTACCAAGGCGATCACCGCAGCGGCCACCCAGACTTTCAAGTTCCACAGGCCGGATATATCCGGGAAGGACAGCGCGCTCAAACCTGCGCTCAGGTCGGGCAGGTCCACATAGTGCTCCGCATCGAGGCCATGCTCGCCGAAGCCGCCTTGCAGCCCCCCGAGGATGATCCCTGCCACCACGGCGAGCAACGATCCCGGAAGCATGCTCAGGATCTTCGAACGCTTCACCCATTTCGTTTCCCACAGCAACAGGATGCCCATACATACGGCGGTGATCAGGAACGCTCCCGGGGTGAAGTAGTCCGACAATTGGCTCAGCTCGGACAGCGTGTTCTGTTGGTCCAGTTGATCGAACGACTCATCGCCTTCGGGGTCCTTGTCATAGCCCACCGCGTGCGGTATCTGCTTAAGGATGATGAGGATGCCGATGCCGCTCAGCATGCCTTTGATCACACTACTGGGGAAGAAGTAGGCGATGACCCCCGCCTTGATGACGCCCAACAGGATCTGGATCACACCCGCCAGCACCACGGCCATCAGCAACAGTTGGAACGATTCCAGGCCGGCGATATACCCTGCGACCAAGGAAGCCAGACCTGCCGCAGGACCGCTCACGCCCAGTTGCGATCCGCTCAAGAAACCTACCAGGATCCCGCCGACCACACCGGCGATCAGCCCGGAAATAGGAGGGGCCCCGCTCGCGAGCGAAATGCCCAGGCAAAGTGGCACCGCCACCAGGAAGACCACCAGCGATGCCGGCAGGTCTTTCTTCCATTCAGAGAACAAGGTCTTCATGTTCGATCGATCAGTGGGTCAATGAGGGTACGTGTGAGGCGAGCCATTCCGCCGCCGGGGTGCTCCAAGCGATCGCCAGGTCCGGTAGCACACCGAGCACCACGAGCGCGAGCACCAGCACGAGCAAGGGCCAACGCTCGTGCGGAAGGGCATCGGGGATGTTCGCGACGTCTTTGGACAGCTTGCCGTTGAAGAGCAGGTGCCAGGTGCGCAGCAAGTGGATCGCGTTGAGCGCGGTGGCCAATGGCAGCGCAATGCCGATGATGGGGTGGACGTGCAACGCGCCGTGGAAGAGGAGGTCTTCCGCCACGAAGCCGAGCGTGCCGGGTATGCCCACCAAGGCAAGGCAGAATACCAGGAAGAAGAACGAGAGCCGCGGTGCCTTCTGGCCGAGGCCGAGGTGATCACGCGGATCGATCGCGAGATCCGTGCGGGCTTCCAGGGCGCGGAGCACACTACGGATCCCGAAGGCGGCAGCTGCGAGCATGATCGCAACGAGCAGTCCGCCGATGATCCCTTTTGGTTCTGTGGAAGTCAGTCCAGCGAGCGCCATGCTGGCCACGCTGATCAGCACCAAGTTGACCACACGGCGGGGGGGGCGTTCCACGAAGGCGCGCACACCGGCGAACAGGGAGATGCAACAAGCGAGCACACTTGCACTCGACACTATCCACGTCCATGTTCCCACTGGAGCGGAGGATCCGGCGTTCGCGATCGAGCAGATAGCGATCAGCAATGCCGTGATCGCGAAGATGCCACGCGGTCCATCTGCACGCAGTGATCGCGCGATCCTCTCCACGGGCCTGATGGCTATGCGATCCACCACGGCATCGTAGTAGCCCTGTGCCATGCCGAAACGGAACAACGACAGCTTCCATCCCGCTGGCAGCGCATTGAACACCGGGTCCGCAGCGACCAGATGACCGCCCGCCGCCGCGTGCATGGTGTGGTGATCGTGCAAGAGGGAGGGCGCACGCAAGAATTGCAGGGTACGCAGCAAGGCATGGCCAGTGATGTGGAACAACGCGAACGTCGTCCAGCCCATCGCGATCTCGATCATGATGAGGCCGAGCTGCGTCTGCACGGCATAGGCGAGCGATGTCTTGGCGTCAGGTCGTGTGCGTTGCACGATCGTCGAGCCGATCGCCGTGAGGGCACCGATAGCGATGAGCAGTATCGTGGCCGTCCGCGATGCCGCGATCATCGGTTGCACACGCAGCAAAAGATACGCGCCCGCATGTACGCTGATCGCGCCGTAGAAAATGGCACTGCTCGGCGTAGGACCTTCCATCGCGCGCGCCAGCCAACCGAAGAAGGGACCTTGTGCGCTCTTGCCGCACGCCCCGATGATGAGCAGCACGGCCATGATGGTGTATGCGGCCGCCGGCGCCTCCACATGTCCTTGCGCGGTGCCGCTGAGCATGTTTTCCCAACCCGCGCCACCCAGCCACAAGTGGCCGAACACCGTGGCCAGCACGATCTGCAGGTCCGCGATTCGGTACGCCGCGAAGACCTTCAGCGCATTGCGCAATGGCTCCTTGCGGTATTGGAAGAAGCCCACGAGAAGCACGGAGCTCAACCCCACAAGTTCCCAGCCACCGAAAAGCAGATCCAGCGATGAAGCCAGGAAGAGAACGAGCGCGCCGAAGGTGAACAGGTGCATCAACAGGAAAAAGCGCACGTAGCCTTGGTCGCGATGCATGTAGCGGACGCTGAAGGTTGCGACGAGTCCCACCAGCACCACGGTGAGCGCCGCCATGGTGAGCGACAACCGATCAAGCAGAAAGGAGAGGTGGATCTCCACTTCCTCAAAGGCGAACCACGTGCCCATGTCCACCTTCATGGAGGAACGATAGTACCATTCGATCAGGTACACGAGCCAGGCTACAAGGCCGGTCAGCAGCACATGCACGCCAATGGTGGTGCGTGACAACACGCGTTCGCTGGGCTTGAAGCCAATGAGCCATGCCGCGCCGAAGGACACGAAGAGCGCGGCCGGAAGACCGACCAATACCAGTGTGGAAGCGAACAACCCGTTCATCGACCGGCGAGTGTTACAGGTTCGATGCGCGCAACGGGAAGGTGCTCCATCGTGCCGCTGTAGTACTGGGCGGAAGACGAACTGCGCGGCAGCGGTACTTCATCGCCGGAGAGATCCTCCCACACACCATCCCGGTAGACCTTGATCATGCCCGTGTCCGGATCCATCGTGCTCAGCCGGATCCATCGGTTCTTCACGAACTCCGTCAACTCGGGGTTCGCATCGATGATCGGCATCAAGCGCTCCGGTGTTGTCTCCACCACGAAGAGGATGCGCACCGGCTCGTGGATCTCCACCATCTGCAAGGGCAGCCCCGTGCGCAGGTCGCCCTTGTAGCCGTTCATCACGCCGATCAGGCCGGTCACGTTGTGCGGCAGTTTCGTTCCGCAGCCATAGCCTTCATTGTCCACGAAGCTGAAGTAGTATTCAAGGCTGATGCCCCCGCAAACGGGGATCACCGCGCCGAGCACGCCCGCGAGCGCCTTGTTCAGCGGATCATTGTGCGCGTCGTAGCTCACCAGGAAGGCGCGGCGATCGAAGAACAGGCCGCGTGTGGTATCCCGCCGCCCGACGATGCATACCGCATTGGTGCAGTGGCCGTACTCCGGTCGCGGCTCTGCCAAGTGCTGCGCGCGCTCCTGCACATGGCGTAAACCCTCGGCGGCATCGATGCCCGGTCCGGCCGCCTCGAAGCGCCGCGCGCGTTCGTGTGCGCTCCATGCGCGTGCGCCATCGAGCGATGTGCGCAAACGCTTGAACTCTTCCCTGTGCGTCGCGGGAACAAGGTCGGTGTCCGTGAGGTCCACGTCGTCGCTGCTCGTATCGTGGTAGCCACCGATGAACCAGGTGTCTTCCGGAATGGCGATGCCGCGTTCCTTGAGCAAGGCGCGCACATCGGGGCGGTTCGCCATCGCCGCGAACAGTCGGCCGTTCGCACCGCCGCGCCGCCCGCCACATGCCCCGCAGTCGTGCGCCGATTCATGCGGATTGTTCAGGCTCGTGCTGCCATGTCCCAGGAACACCACAAGGCGTGCATGGTCCTTCACCAGCCCCACCGTACCGAGCATACCGCCTACGCGATCCGCCATCTCGTTCGTGGTGAAGCCCTTCAGCAGACCTGCGCTGTTCTTCGCCTCCGCTTGTTCCCGGTGGAAGTCGAGCGAGGTCTTCGCATCAGCGACAAATGACTTCGCCAGCTTCTCGTGCAACCGGAACCAGGTGAGGGGACTGATGATGCGCACCAGCAATGGAACGATCGCCAAGGGACCCGTGATCGCATGGCTGATCCAGCCCCGCAGCAGGTTACGCGAACCGGCGTTATGGGAGTAGGCGAAGGCCGCCCACGACTTCCGCGCGCGTTGCCGCTTGTCATTCACCGTATGCTCTCCGTGCCGTGGTGTTTCGCTCACCGCATGCGCGGGCTTCAACACCACGGGGCACAGGTCCACCGCTTGCGGATCGTCGTTCGCTGTAAAGTTCATCGCACAGCCGAAAAAGCCCGCCGCGCCGTATGTGCGCATCTCCGCATCCACCTCCTCCAGCGCGCGGCGCGTGGATTCCTCGCGTTCGTCGATACAGAAGAACACGTCTGCCGCCCAGCGCGCCCGTGGTTGTACTACCGGTGGCAACGTCCGGTGCTTGGCCAACGGCAACAGGTTCAAGCGCTCGTGGCGGCGCTCGTAGGCCAAGTGCCAAACGCGGCGGCGTTCCACATCGTCGAAGCGATCGATCTCTCCGCACAACCGGTCGAAGTCCAGATCATCCATCGACTTCAGTACGTTGCTGGACAGACCGAGCAACTGGGCGACATCGAACAAGCGCAGTTCGCGGGTGAGCGGTGCGGGATCAGGAGCGGGGATCACCAATTCGCGCCATGCATGCGGATCGCGGACCGCATTGCGAACGGCGGCCACTGTGAGCGTGAGACGAACGGACAGGAAATCCATCAACGAACAGCGCACCCGCTCATGCGCTGCGAGCACCGGTTCGTTCTCCAGTTTGCGCACCAGGCCTCCCCAACCGGGAAGCGCGAGCAGTTCGGCCCGCAGGAAATATTCCAGTGACGCCGCATCGACACCGAGCGTGGCTAAAGCCTCGAGCACGGTCTCTTCCGCGCTGATACCGCGCTGCTGTTGTGATCGGAACATCGGCCCGACACCCGCCAACCCCGACGGGTCCGGTGACCACCTGCCGCCCATGTTGGCGCGTGCCGCGCTCAGCAGTCCATGGTCGCGACCGGGCATCCGCCAGTGCGCAAGGCCCTGGTCCACATACACGCTGGTGAGGTCGATCAGCACGGGATGAACGACTGCGTCGATGTCGAACCCCGTGGAGGAAAGAATGGCCTCCTGTGGGCGAATGGCCTTCGTAGGAACGGGGGGCGTCAGCGGTCGTGCGCGCGCGACACATACGTCCCACAATGCGCGGGGCGTGTCATTCGCCAGCGCTTGTTGCGCCTCTGCGGACACGTCCGTGCGGAAGGCCTTCAACCAGCCATTTTCCCCGATGGATCGGGACGTGGACGCCTTCAACAGCCACTCGGCCCGCTGGTCCTTCGTATTGCGCAGGCCGGGCACGAGCATCGCGATGCGCAACGCACGTCGATCCAACCTGCCACCGATCACCTCTTCGTTCGCTTCGCCCTGCAGGATCGTACGCACATCTTCTTCCAGGATGCGACCCCGGTGGAAGTCACGGGCGTAGGCTTCTTCCTGCATGAAAGGCTCGTTGCCGAAAACACGAGCGGCCTTCACCACGGCCTCCTCGAACGGCAGATGCTGGAACGCGTGCAACGTGTTGTGGTGGATGAACACGCCGATCGGGCCTTGCACCGGGAGGTAGTGCGCGGCGTGGTCCAACGCGTTTTTCAACGTGGCGGTATCGATGGTGCGGATATGTAGTTCGGAATGGGACATGAACTGTCCAAGTAGTGATCGGGATAGTGACGTGTGCGCGGCACACTCCTGAAGCATCGCTCCGGAGCTTGGAAAACCATCGGCGGCCTCAGCGGCCGATGTTGTCAGGCCTTTGGGGGCGGCACCAGCACCTCAGCCACATGCCCTTGCTTGTGGAACGGGTCCACCCAATGCCATGTGGTCGCCGTAAGGGCGTTCACGTTGCGCGCCAACAATGCGCGCGAGTGGCCGCTCGCCGGGTCGAATGCAGGCAGTTCGGCCGAATGGGCGCGCTCTTCCTGGCTCCAAGGCAATACCTCCTCGGTCATGTTCGCCACCACCGATGGGGCAAAGGCGGTACACGCCAACAAGGCGAGCACCACGGCGATAGCGACCAAACGAAGTGAGGCGGACATGCGCGGCGAATGTAGCGGCTCCTTGCTGGAAGCCGCGTTAAGGTTGCTCAACGGTCAATTGCCCGCGATGGGATAGCAGAGGTCGAAGGCGGGTATCGCCACATCGAACGCGCTGTCATCATCCGTGTGCCGCATGCGGTATGTGCCGCTCATTCGGCCGAATGCGCTGCGCAGGTCGCAGAAACTATTGTACGTGAAATGCTCTCCAGGGGCCAGCACCGGTGTTTCCCCAACCACCCCGGGGCCCCTCACCTCGCGTGGCGCGAACAGACTGTCAACGATGTGCCAATGGCGGCGCAACAACTGCACGGTGCGCGGGCCGCGGTTCTCGATGCGGATGTGGTAGCTGAACAGGAAGCGGCCCACCTTCGGATCGCTCTGCTCACCGGAGTACTTCGCCTTTACGCTGATGCGTATGTCGTGACTGACCTGCGTTGCCATTCGGTAAGGTGTTGCGTTCCGTGGTCGATGCAAGTCTAAGGTCCTCTGTGTTCATGCGCATCTTTCGGGCCGTAACTTTCAACACCATGATGTTCCGTAACCCATCGGCCGTCCTCCTTTTCGCGCTGGCCGCCTCGGTCTTCGCCCAGCGCCCGACCGCCACCATGGTCAGTTCGGGCCTGTTCCGGCTCGATCTGGACGGCTTCCGCGTCTTCGCTGATTCGCCCGCCGAAAAGGACTACACGGCAATAGGGGTCGATGACGTGGTGCTCTTCTCCACGGAGCCCGCCAACCCGCCCATTGGTGGGCGCACCTTCATGCCCTCGATGAGCGGGGAATTGCTTGATCGCCGCACCGAACGGCTGGGCGAGAAGACGGCGATCTACCTGAACGCCCGCAGCACGCCCATGGGCGAAATCCCGCACTATGCCTACCTGGTGCAATGGAATGGCCGACGCATCTATTTCGCCGGTGAGACCAGCGACCCCACGGACCTGCTGGACGTGCGTGAAGTGGATCTCGCCTTCGTTTCGCCTACGCTGTTGGCCGCTGTGGAAAAGGCCGGGCGAACCATCGAAGCACGAACCGTGATCGTATACCGCACCACCAACGCCGAACAACAGTCCACGAACATGAGCGTGCCCTGCGACCGATGCAAAGTGGTGCTGCCCGTACCCGGTGAAACCATTCAACTTTTCCGCTGACAACGGCGTTCGGAACACGACCTGGCTCGCTCGCCAGATCTCTGGTTCCCGCTTACCACAACGGTCTGCTGAAGAGGCGTTTCAATACCCACGAACCGGTCAAACCGCCCGTACCCGCCCTTGAGGCGGACATAGTCCACGCCGCCGGATCCTTTGCACCATGGCCGAACCCTTGAAGGAGATGTTCAATACCGCGTACTACACCCGGCTTGCGCAGGAGGTGGCGGGCGCGTACCCGAAGTTCAAGCGCTCTGCTTTCCTCAAAGAAGTACAATTCGGCAACGAAGCGCGCGAGTTGAATGTGCGTATGCGCCACGCCAGCCGCACACTGCGCGCGCACCTGCCTGGCGACTTCCGTACGGCGGTAGCTATAGTGAAGATGCTGGCGCCGCGCATGCCCAAGGGATATACCGCGCTGCTTTATCCCGATCTCGTAGGTCAGTTCGGACTGGATGATCCCGCGTTCTCGCTCGACGCCTTGACGTACTTCACCTCCTTCGGATCATCGGAATTCGCCGTGCGCGAGTTCTTTCGCCGCGATCCGAAAGGCACATTGAAGTTCATGCGCACCTGGGCCGAGGATGAAAGCGAACACGTGCGCCGTCTCGCGTCTGAAGGCAGCCGCCCGCGGTTACCGTGGTCCTTCCGACTGGAGGCTGTGCTGAAAGACCCGAAGTTGACCACACCGATTCTGGAACGCCTACGGGCCGATGAGTCTCTCTACGTGCGCAAGTCGGTGGCGAATCACCTCAACGACTTCAGCAAGGACCACCCGCAGTACATGGTGGATCTCCTGCGCTCTTGGGACCGCACCCATCCGCACACCGTATGGATCGCCAAGCATGCGAGCCGCACGCTGATCAAAGCAGGGAACGTGGATGCGCTCGCGCTCTTCGCCTTCGACAGCAACGTGAAGGTGCGCGTGGTTGACCTGAGCACTTCACCGGAATGCTTGAAGCTCGGCGATACGCTGGAGTTTTCCTTCACCCTTGCATCTGAAGCCACGCGCAACCAGCATCTGGTGGTCGACTACGCCGTCCACTACCGAAAGGCGAATGGCGGCACATCGCGGAAAGTCTTCAAGTTGAAAGAGGTCGATCTGGCCGGCCGTGGCTCGATCAACATCACCAAACGCCAGCGCATCGTGGACTTCAGCACGCGGAAGCACTATCCGGGTGAGCATGTGGTGGAGGTGATGGTGAATGGGAAGGTGCGCGCGACCGCTGCATTCGACCTGAAACCCTGAACCGTTGATCCCAACGAGAAGCGCGCACACGGCCGCCCACCGATCTTCGTGGCCAACTCCACCAAATGAAGTACGCGTCGCTCCTCTTCTGCACTGCACTTTTTTCGGCCTGCCAAGGACCGCTCCAAGTCGACCCGCTTTCACAACGCATCCACCAAGTCGAACACGCACTGACCACACCCGTGGTGATCGAAGGCGACAGTACGTGGACGATCGAGGAACGCATGGAACACTACGGTGTGCATGGTGTCAGTATCGCGGTGATCGACGACTACAAGGTCGCGTGGGTGAAGAGCTATGGCGTCATGGATACCACTAGCAAGCGACCCGTCACGGACAGCACCTTGTTCCAGGCCGCATCCATCAGCAAGCCCGTGTTCACCATGGCCGCGCTGAAACTCGTAGAGCAAGGCGCGATCCAGCTCGATGCCGACGTGAACACGCAACTCACTTCGTGGAAGATCCCGGAGAACGCGTTCTCCGCGAAGGAGAAGGTGACTTTGAAACGGCTGCTGGGCCATGTGGCAGGAACCACGGTGCATGGTTTCCAAGGTTATCGGCATGGTGACCCGTTGCCCACGTTGTTGAACATCCTCAACGGCGAAGCACCCTCGAACTCACCGGCCGTGGTGGTGGATCAGACTCCCGGCACAGCGTGGCGCTATTCAGGCGGTGGTTACTGCGTGGCATCGCAACTGATCCTCGATGTGAAGGGCGGCACCATCCCACAACACATGCACGACCTGGTGCTGAAACCGCTGGGCATGTCGCGTAGCACCTTCCAACAACCACTGCCCGAAAGCATGATGCACAACGCGGCCAGCGGCTACGTGCCCGATGGGTCTGCAGTAGAGAGCAAATGGCATGTGTATCCGGAACTCTCACCGGACGGCTTGTGGACCACCGCCACCGACCTCGCGCACTTCGTCATCGACATGCAAAACACCATTGCTACCGACAGCGGGAAGGTGCTGAGCCGCGCCACGGCCATGCAGATGGTGGAACCTTTGCTGATGCCACACGGCGGCGTAGGCATGGGGATCGAGGACAAGAACGGGGAACGCTACTTCGAGCACGGCGGCTGGAACGAAGGCTTCTGCGGCCAGTTCTACGGTCACATAAAGAACGGCAAGGGCGCGGTGATCCTCATCAACGCCAACCAACCGGACTTCATGTACGAGGTGATCCGTTCAATAGCGCGGGCCTACGCCTGGCCCAGCTTCGTACCCCAACACCAAGAGCAACCCTTGGACAGCACCGCACTCGATGCCTTGACCGGTCGTTACCGGATCAGCAGCGACAATCTGGTCACCATCGTGCGACGTGGCAACAAGCTTTTCCGCGAGCCGCTCCTGGATCCGCCCAGCGAGTTCGTCCACATCGGCAACAACGAGTTCGTCAGCCGCACTGACGAACGCCGCCGGAGCTTCGTGCAGGACTCCACCGGCGCCATGACCATGCGCGTGTTCGGCCCCACGGAGGCTGATGCCATCTCTACCCTTCCGCGCATGAAGGACAACGAGCACATCCCGTTCGAATCCGTGTTGCGCGGTGATCGCGATGCGGCCCTGAAAGCTTACACCGCACTGAAGGCCACCAACCCGGAGGATCAAGCCGTGCGTGAAGAAGAACTGAACGTCCTCGGCTACCAGCTCATGAACACCGGCAAGGTCAACCAGGCACAGGACCTCTTCTTCATCAACATGCAACTGCACCCGAAGAGCGCCAACGTGTACGACAGTTATGCCGAAGCCTGCCTGAAGCTCGATGACAAGAAGGAGGCGTTGGAGTACTACCGGAAAGCCGCAGCGATGGATCCGAAGAACTCCAACGCGGCACGGATCGTGGGGGAACTTGAGCAGGCACCAGTTAGAGCGACAAGGTGAAAGGGCCTCATTCATGCCGCAACGCCCTCACCGGATCCGTCTGTGCCGCACGTACCGCCCGGAAGCTCACCGTGAATGAAGCAATGAGCAACACCACCAACGCCGCACCAATGAACACCAACGGTTCCATGGCCGTGCGGAACGCGAAGTTCTCCAGCCAGCGCCCAACGCCGAACCAGGCCAGCGGCACCCCTACCACCGCGCCTACAAGTACGAGCAGCAAAAAATCGCGCGTCACGAGGTACGTGATGCGCAGCGTATCCGCACCCATGACTTTCCGGATGCCGATCTCTCGGGTGCGTTTCTCAGCCGTCCATGAAGCGAGCGCGAAGAGGCCAAGGCAGGCGATGAACACCGCGATCAGAGAGAAAATACCGACGAGTTTCGCCAGGCGGCCCTGCGCTTCGTACTGCATGTCCAGCTCGTCATCGAGGAACTGGTACTCGAAGGGGAATTGTGTGGTGCGGCTGTTCCATTCCTTTCGCGCGGCCTCGATCACCGGGGTGGGGTCGCCGCCTTCGGTGCGGATGTAGATGTAGCGCAACCATTGCCCGATGTCCGTGGTCATATCGAACACGAAGGGTTGCACGGCCTTGAAGAGCGGGTCGAACGCGAAGTCCTTGGTGATGGCGATGACGCGTTCTTCGCCGTGCGGCGTGTCCATTCGATCACCGATCGCCTTGGTGGGATCGTCTGGATGCGTTTGGCGTGCGAACGTTTCGTTGACAATTACACTGAGCGAATCATCGCCGGGGAATTCGCGCGAGAACCAGCGGCCGGCAAGGAGCTCGATGTCCATGGC
>JANOPI010000137.1:0-25761 GCA_031421755.1 Flavobacteriales bacterium
CAAGTCCTCACTCCTATCTTCGTTCCCCAATTCAAGACCAATGAGCGGCGTGAACAAAGTGATCCTGATCGGCAACCTCGGTGCCGACCCGGAGATCCGGCATCTGCAAACCGGCATCAGCGTGGCCAACTTCCGCATCGCCACCACCGAGACGTACAAGGACAAGACCACGGGCGAGAAGCGTGAGCAGACCGAGTGGCACAGCATCGTGGCTTGGCGCGGCTTGGCGGAGATCACTGAGAAGTACCTGAAGAAGGGCAGCAAGGTGTACGTGGAAGGCAAACTGCGCACGCGCAAGTGGGAGAAGGATGGCGTGGAGCGCTACACCACCGAGATCATGGCCGATGAGATGACCCTGCTGGATCGCCCGAGCGGACAGGCACAAGCCCAAGGAGGACCAAGTACCAACCAGGAACCGCGGCCTACAGCTGCCGCACCTGCCCGCTCAGCAGCACCCGCCGCTGGTGGTGAAGATCTTGACGACCTCCCGTTCTGAGGTCCACCCATCCACTTGAACCACCACTCTTGGGACTTCCCCTTCTCGCCTTCGGTGAGCTCGATGCGGCGACCATCATCGCCATCGTGGTCATCGTATTCCTGCTGTTCGCTTCGGCCTGCATGAGCGCTAGTGAGGTGGCGCTCTTCTCCTTGAGCCCCACCCAACTGCGCGACCTGAAGGAGCGTGGCGGCATCAGCGGCCAGCGCGTGCTGGAACTGCTGGCAAAGCCCCGCCGCCTGCTGGCCACCATCCTTGTGCTGAACAATTTCGCGCTTGTGGGCATCACCGTGCTCTCCACCATCGTGATCACCGGCCTGTTCGACCTTGAGCACATGCCGGATTACCTGGAGTTCATCATCCAAGTGGTGCTGGTCACGTTCTTCATGCTGCTGTTCGGGGAGGTGATCCCCAAGGTGTATGCCACGGGCAATGCCATGCGCGTGGCCCAGCTGATGAGCGGGCCCTTGGTCACCCTGCGCATGATCGTCGGGCCGCTGAACGAAGCGCTCATCCGCAGCACCTCTTTCATCGAGAAACGCTACCGTAAACGCGGTGCGCAGAACATCGGCGTGGACGCGCTCGGGCATGCCTTGGAACTCACCAAGGACGCCAGCACCACCATGAGCGAGCAGAAGATCCTGCGCGGTATCGTGAAGTTCGGCGCCATCGAAGCCCGCCAGGTGATGCGTCCCCGGATGGAGGTGGTGGCCTTCGACAAGGAGCTGACCTTCGCCGAGTTGCTGGCCGCCATCGTTGAAAGCGGCTTCTCCCGCATGCCCGTGTATGAAGGGACGCTCGACAAGGTGGTCGGCGTGCTGCACATCAAGGACGTGCTGCCCCATATCGATACGACCGACTTCGACTGGCGCTCGCTGCTCCGTACCCCGTATTTTATACCCGAAACGAAGAAGTTGGAGGCCTTGCTGAAGGAGTTCCAGGGCAAGAAGGTCCACCTGGCCGTGGTGGTGGACGAGTACGGAGGAACCAGCGGTATCGTCACCTTGGAGGATGTGATCGAGGAGATCGTAGGCGACATCACCGATGAGTATGACGACGAGGACCTGATCTACAGCAAACTCGATGAGCGCACCTGGGTTTTCGAAGGCCGCGCACCGTTGAACGACGTGTACCGCGTACTGGGGATCGACAACCCGGGCACGGACAGCGGAGGCAAACAAGTGTTCGAGGACAACAAGGGGGACAGCGGGACCCTGGGCGGCTTTATCCTGGAACTTACTGGCCGCATTCCGCGCAAGGGCGAACAAGTGGCCCTGCGCCAATTCCTATTCACCGTGGAGAGCGCCGACGACAAACGGGTGCGCCGAGTCAAAGTACACATCTTGGATGAACGCAAGGTGTGAGGTGATGCTGAGCGGGTTCCCCTTTCCGATGCCGGGAGTTCCGCCGGTTGCTGCCCTTGCCCGGAACCGGGTATCGTTGAACCGGCTCCTGCCCTTTCTGCTCCTGCTCTGCTCCTCCTGCACCTATGAGAAGGTGCCCCGACCACGCGGCTACCCGCGATTGGACTTGCCGGAAGTGGCCTACACGCCATGGAGAGGGACCTGCCCATTCACGGCAGAAGTGCCCACCTATGCGCTGGCCTTGGAGAAGCCGGGGACCACGCCCGCTATCGCGGATACCGCCTGCTTCATGACGCTCCGGTTCCCCGGGCAACGCGCCGATGTGTTTCTCACCTGCCGCAAGATCGAGGGGGACCTTCCCCAGCTGATCAATGACGCGCATGACTTCAAGGACAAGCACGAGGCCAAAGCGGCACGCATCAGATCGGAACGCATTGAACGTGATCCCGCACGTGTATTTGGCACCCTGTTCAGTGTGGAAGGCGATGTCGCCAGCCCGATGGTCTTCTACCTGACCGACAGTACCACCCGGTTCCTCTACGGCTCACTCTATTTCGATGCAAGGCCGAACGCGGATTCCCTGGCCCCCGTGACCGAACGCATCCGGGAAGACCTGCGGCATTTCGCGGGGACATTAAGATGGAGGTAGTAAGCCGTTCAGGTACGACCCTTTCTAAAAATGCTTGGTTGCGCAACCAAGCATTAGTCGAGGAAACAGCACGTAGGCATTCACAGCAACCGAGCCAACGCGCTGTTGCTTAGCACATAAGCGGTCATCCGTCCTGATTTATGCTTGATTGCGCAACCAAGCAAGCAGTACTTCATTCGGGTACTGCCACGCGCCCCGTCCAATGCATCGCATTCAGTAGCGCCGCCAGTAGCAGCACAGCCCCGAACTGGTGCAGCACGCCCAGCACGATCGGCACTTGATAGATGAGTGTGACTATGCCGAGCGTGAATTGCAGGACCACCGCTCCGAACAACCAGCGGTCAGCACCCTGCAATGCGGTATTCCGGCGCTCGCGATAGGCGAAGGCGATGAACGCGATGGCGACCAGCCATGCAAGGTTGCGGTGGATGAACTGCACACCTTCCTTATGGTCCACGAAGTCCATGGCCGTGCCGGTGTAGTTCAGCGCTTGCTCTGACAGGAAGTGACCGTTCATCATCGGCCAGGTGTTCGCCACGCGGCCCGCATCCAGCCCTGCGGTGAACGCACCGTAAACGATCTGCACGGCGAGCAACACCAGCAGCCATCGCGACCATTTCGCAGTGCGCGTGCCATCACCCGCCAGTGCTCGCCGTTCGCGCCGCATGTCGAATACCGTCCACAGCACCAGTGCGAACACGGTGAACGCGGCGCACAGGTGAATGGCCAACCGGTAGTGGCTCACATCCACGAGTTTCCGCCCGTCAGCATCTACCTGATCGACCAATCCGCTCATGACCATGAACCAGCCGAGGCTCGCGACGATCGCGCCACCGAGCAGGATCCAAAGCGTCCGACGCATGAGCCAGCCCTTCAGCAGACCGCGCCGCCAGAACACCATGAACGGGATGATAAAAACGAAACCGATCAAGCGCCCCCAATTACGATGCAGCCATTCCCAGAAAAAGATCCGTTTGAATCCAGCCAGGTCCATGCCCCGATTGAGCAGCTGGTACTCCGATATCTTTTGATACTTCTCGAACTCCACGTGCCAAGCTGCCTCGCTCAAGGGCGGCAAAGCACCAGAAACCGGTTTCCACTCGGTGATGCTGAGCCCGCTCTCCGTAAGTCGCGTGATGCCACCGATGGCCACGTTCAGCACGATCATCACACAGCCCGTGAGCAGCCAGATGACCACTGGTCGCTGTGATCTTTCCTTCTCCATTCAGCGGTGCGAAACTACCTGTGCCCGGCTCGTTCTTGCTATGCAACAAACAGGAGTGCGGCCGGTTCTGGCCATGAACGGAAAAAGGGGCCGAAGCCCCTTCCTCGATGAGTTCATGTCTGGTTCAGATGCGCACCAAGCGCTGGAGCAGCGCCACCAAGCTGGGCAGCGCCACGCTCTCCAAGGAGGCGTTCACCTGCGCGTCTTCGGTGGTCTCGGCCGGTGCATCGCTGGCACCTTGCTTCAGCACCTGCTTGGTGATGCCCACGGCCATCACCTTGTACATGCCGTCGTGGATGGACTGCACGACTTTCACCAAGTCGGCATCGCTCACCTGGGCGGGATCATAGGTGACCACCACGTGGTTCGCCTGATCGGCATCCGTGAAGTCCACTTGCATGTCGGTAACGCCGGGCAACTTGGCCAAGGCGCTCTTGATGGTGCTGCCGCAGCCCATCGCGCAGGTCATTCCTTCAATGCTCAGGTCCGCCAAGGTTACGGGCGTACCGCTGGTGATGGCCACTTCGCTCACCGTGCGCGCGACGTTCGCGGCGGACTCCGTAGCAGGGACCGAGGCTTCACCGCAAGCGGCCAGCGCGGCGATCAGGATGTAAAGGGCGGGCTTGTTCATGGTTCCGTTCTGTCGGGTAGCTGACATGGGACGCACGCACTAACGCGGATGTTACAAATGTAGTTCGCGGGGGTACCCGAATATCTTCGGCCGCCCTCAGGGTGACGGATGGAACAACGGCGGGACGAATGGTTGAAGTGGGCACTATTGCTCGTGCTCGCGCTGGTCTGGGGCAGTTCCTTCATCCTGATGAAGCGGGGGCTTTTCCATGAGGGGAAGCCCGTGCTGGACCCCTGGCAAATGGCCTCCGCCCGCCTGGCCATCGCTTGGCTGGCCCTGAGCCCGCTACTCTTCTTCCATGCGCCTCTGCTCCGCAAACACTGGCTGCCACTGGTGGGCACCGGCGTCTTGGGCAATGGCATCCCGGCGTTCCTCTTCGCCGCGGCGCAAACGCATATCGACAGCGCCCTCAGCGGCATGCTGAACAGTCTGACCCCGCTGTTCACCCTTATGGTGGGGGTCATTTTCTTTGGTCACCGCCTCCGGTGGATCCACGTGATCGGGATCCTGGTCGGACTGGTCGGGGCAGCTGGGCTCATCGTTTGGAAGAAGTCGGACGGACTGCCCCCGTGGAACATCTATGCCCTGCTCCCGGTTATCGCCACCGCCCTGTACGGGTGCAGCGCAAACATCGTGAAGCGGCACCTCCACATGCTCCCTGCTGCGGCCACGGCCTGCCTGGCGCTCACCTTCGTGGGGCCGCTCGGGCTGATGGGCACCTTCGCCACGGACCTGCCCACCACCTTGGAAACAGACCCCAACGCGTGGCACTCATTGGGCTTCGTGGCCTTGCTCGCCATTTTCGGCTCGGCCATCTCCTTGGTACTGTGGAACGCACTGCTGAAACGTACCTCCGCCGTGTGGGCCAGCAGCGTTACCTACCTGATGCCCGTGGTGGCCATCGGTTGGGGTGTGCTCGATGGCGAATCCCTCACCGCTGGCCAGTTCGGAATGATCGCCCTCGTGCTTTGTGGCGTGTGGCTGGTGAACCGCGCAGAACGAATGACCGATCTTTAGCCCCCATGTACCTCGGACAGAAAGTTGTGGTTGTGCTGCCCGCCTATCGTGCCGCCCTTACCCTGAAGCAGACCCTTGACGAGATCCCTATGGACCTCGTGGATGAAGTGGTCCTAGTGGACGACAAGAGCCCGGACAATACCGTGGAAGTCGCGCGCAAGCTCGGCCTGAAGCATGTGGTGGAGCACGAGAAGAACACTGGCTACGGCGGCAACCAGAAGAGCTGCTATGACAAGGCGAAAGAGCTCGGCGCGGACATCGTGGTGATGCTTCACCCGGACTACCAGTACACCCCGAAGCTGCTCACCAGTATGATCGCGCTGATCGGCAACGACGTGTATCCCGTGGTCTTCGGCTCGCGCATCCTCGGCGGTGGTGCGCTGAAGGGGGGTATGCCGATGTACAAGTACATTTTCAACCGGATGCTCACCCTGGGGCAGAACATCCTGATGGGCGAGAAGCTCAGCGAGTACCACACCGGCTACCGCGCCTTCCACCGCAAAGTGATCGATGCCTGCCCCTACCACAAGTGCTCCGATGATTTCGTCTTCGACAACCAGATGATCGCCCAGATCTTCTGGAACAAGTTCCAGATAGCCGAGATCACCTGCCCTACCAAGTACTTCGATGAGGCCAGCAGTATCAACTTCAGCCGCAGCATGACCTATGGGCTCGGCGTGGTGCGGACGAGCTGGCGGTATTTCCTGGCGCGGACCGGGGTGATGAAGTGGAAGTTATTGGAGCGCTGATCCTGAACCGCGCTACCATGAAACGACAACGGTTCTCGTCCTGTTCGTGGGTAGTAAGGCTTTCCGGATGGTTCTTCGTCCTTGGTGGGATCTATTTCTGCCTGATGATGCTCTACGCTGCCTTCGCCAGAAGCTGATCCTGTTCAGATATCCAATTGAATTTCTAGCCCGTGCTGTTCAATTCATGGTCGGCAAGTCCTGCTCTTCATTGACAACACCGTCAAGTGCGGCTGACCGCTACTTTAGGCACGCTCTACCATGCAAGAAGCCGCCACCGCCACGCGCATCATCGACCTGGACCTGTGGGAAGGAAGGTTGCCCAAGTTGATGGACAACTACCGCAGTGGGAGGCCGTTCCCGTTCATCATCCTGGATGCGCTGCTAGACCCCGCCGCAGCGCTGCAGGCCCAGCAAGCGTTCCCGGCAGTGCAAGACAAAGGCTGGATCCACTACGTGCATGTGAACGAGCGGAAGCATGGGCTGAACAGGATGGACCGCATGCCGCCCTACTTGGGTTCCGTGATCCAAAAGCTCCACTCGGACCGGTTCGTGCGCTTCCTGGAAAAGCTTACCGGGATCCCGGGACTGCAAGCGGATGGGACGCTCGAAGGCGGCGGCCTGCAACAGAGCCAACGTGGCGGCTTCCTGAACATCCACGCCGACTTCAACGTGCATCCGCACAAGCGCAACTGGAAGCGCCGCGTGAACGTGCTGCTCTATTTGAACAAGAACTGGGACGCGGCTTGGGGCGGCGACCTGGAACTGTGGGAACGCGACATGAGCACCTGTGTCCAGAAGATCACACCGGTGTTCAATCGTTGTGTCGTCTTCACAACGGACCAGGACAGCTTCCACGGTGTGCCCGATCCGATCATGTGCCCGGAGAACGAGACGCGCAAGAGCATCGCACTGCACTACTACACCGTCGAGGAAAAAGCACCGCGCATGCGCACGACGAACTACCGCGCGCGACCGACCGACAGAGCGAAGGCGCTGGCGATCCGCTTGGACAATCAGGCCATCGCCGCTTACACGCGTATGAAACGCCTCTTCGGGATGAACGATGCCCTCATCAGCAACGTGCTGAATGTCTTCGGTGGAAAGCAGAAGTGACCAACGTCCATTGTCAAGGCCACGACGCTCCGCGAACGCAATGAATTGATGAAGATCGCGCGACCCGAACTCTTGATCATCCTGGTCGCGCTTCTCCTATTCGTGCCCGGCCTGGGCGCCGTACACCTGTTCGATTGGGACGAGATCAACTTCGCCGAGATCGCGCGCGAGATGATCGTCACCGGAGATTACCTGCGCCCGCAGGTCGACTTCCAGCCGTTCTGCGAAAAGCCCCCGCTCTTCATGTGGATGCAAGCCCTGTGCATGAAGGTGTTCGATGTCGGAGAGTTTGCCGCGCGGTTGCCGAACGCGCTTTGCGGGATCGTTACGCTATTGGTACTGTTCCGCATCGGAAAGCGACTTCGGAATGACGTGTTCGGTCTGCTCTGGGTGCTCGCCTACCTCGGCTCCATCCTGCCCCACCTTTACTTCCGCAGCGGCATCATCGATCCCTGGTTCAACCTGTTCATCTTCCTCGGGCTGCACGCGTTCATCCGCTGCGTGAATGAACGGGCGCACACGCAAGCCGTCTGGAGCGGGCTGTTCATCGGCCTCGCGGTGCTGACGAAAGGCCCTGCGGCTATGATCATCTTCGGCTTGACCGCATTCAGCTACTGGGCTTCGGTCCGTTTCAGGCCGTTCTTCCGTTGGCAGCATGCCGTTCTCCTGCTTGTCGTGGCGCTCGCGGTAACCGGCCTTTGGTTCGGCATGGACTTCCTGCGCAACGGGCCCGCCTTCAGTGTCGCTTTCTTCGAACGCCAGGTGGCTCTCTTTACGGAAGAGGATGCCGGCCATGGCGGTTTCTTCGGCTACCACTTCGTCGTGCTGCTAGTCGGGTGCTTCCCGGCTTCGCTCTTCGCCATCCACGAGTTGGTGATGCCGACCAACGGCGATGCCGCTCAAAAAGACTACCGCCGTTGGATGATCATCCTCTTCTGGGTGGTACTCATCCTGTTCAGCATCGTACACACCAAGATCGTCCACTACAGCAGCCTCTGCTACTTCCCGCTCACCTTCCTCGCAGCGCTGAGCATGGAACGGCTCTGGCGCGGCGAAGCGAAAGCCCCGATGTGGCTGCGGCTTTCGCTCGGCGCGATCGGCAGCGTCGTCGCATTGGTGTTCATCGCGACTCCGTTCATCGGCATGCGCATCGACCTTTTGAAGCCCCTGGTCGCCGACCCCTTCGGCCGCGCGAACCTTGATGCCGATGTGGTGTGGACCGGCGTGGAAGCGCTCGCGGGCATCTCGATGGCGGTAGTGCTGTTCTTCGGGCACCGCTACTTCTCCCAAGGAGACTACAAGCGCGGCCTGCCCGTGGTGTTCGGTGGTACCGCGCTCTTCGTCACCATCACGTTGTTCTTCTTCATCAACAATATCGAAGCCTATTCCCAGCGCGCGGCGGTGGAGTTCTTCGAGGCACGCGCGAAGGACACCGCCAACGGCCATCCACACTACGCCAAGAACCACGGCTATCGGAGCTACACCCAGCTGTTCTATACCCGAAAGCAGCCACCCGCCGATACGCGCGCATATGATGCCGAATGGCTGTTCCACGGGACGATCGACCGGCCGGTGTACCTGGTGGCGAAGGTGACGAGCGAAGAGGACGTGACCTCCATCGGGACCTTCACCGAACTGTACCAGAAGAACGGGTTCATATTCTACCGCAGGGATCCGTAAGGCGTATCCCCGTGGCCGCTACATTGGTCGGACAAACCGTCCATCACATGGCCAAACGATACGCCGTCATCGCTCTTTTCGTCGCTTTCGGAACGCTGCTGCGCGCACAAGGAGACACCTGTACCAGTGCGCTGCCGATCGTTAGCGGCTACTTCCACGCCGATGGCCCGACTTCGGGCGATGGTGGCAACTACGGGTGTGGCAGCTTCGGCCAGAACGGCGATTGGTACGTCTACACGCCTTCGTTCACAGGAACCATCAATATCACAAGCTGCAACGGCGACAACAACCCCACACACCCGGATACCTATGTGAAAGTGTTCACTGGATCGTGCGGAGCCTTCACCTGTGTCGGATTCAATGATGATATGGGCATCAACAGTTGCCCTGGCCATGTGTTCGCCACCTACCTGGACGTACCGGTAATCGCTGGTCAGACCTACTACATCGTTTGGTCGAGCGTGTTCAACAGTGATGACTTCTACTGGCAGCTTGGTGAGTGTTTCGCCTCGGTAACGGGTGTGACCTATCGCGATGCGAACAGCAATGGTGCGCGCGATACCGGAGAGGACCAGATGGATGTTGTGCTGGAACGCAACCCCGGTGGCTACTACCACTACGCGGGATCCGATCCGTATTCCTTCTGCTCGGACAGCGGCAGCTTCACCCTTACGGTGCCCGCACCGCCGCTTTACCACACGGCCACGCCCGCTTCACAGAGCTACACTGCCACCACGCTCGGCACGCTCGTCAATGGTATGGACTTCGGCTTCCAACCCATCCCGGGGATCTATGACGGCCAGGTACACATCTGGGGCTGGAACCCGTGGATCGGCAACAACACAACGTACCAGATCAACTACAGCAATGTCGGTACCGAGACCTTCGACGGGAACGTGACGCTCACGCTCGATGCGCTCACCGGTTTCGTAAGCAGCACACCGGTCCCAACCAACGTGAGCGGGCAGATCATCACCTGGAACATCACCGGCCTCGCTCCCGGCGATGATGGGTCCATCCAAGTGACCTATCATACCGACAGCACCGCGCTTACCAGCGACATGGTGACGGCCTCGGTCGTCCTGGCCATCGACCATGTTGAGGAGACCGAAGCGGACAACACCGACGCCATCAGCGCGCACCCGACCACCTCTTTCGACCCGAACGAGAAGCTCGTCGATATAACGCAGATCACCGGCGGGGAGATCGCCGAAGGCAAGGCCCTGGAGTACACCATCCACTTTCAGAACACCGGCACCCAGCCCGCAGTGAACATCGTGCTGCGCGACATGATCGACAGTGATCTCGACCTGAGCACCTTCGAAATGGTCGGTGCAACACACGACAACCAGGTCAGCTTCAATGGCAACGAGATCGTGTGGAGCTTCCCGGGCATCATGCTGCCGGACAGCAGCAGTGACCTCGCGGGCAGCCAGGGTGGCGTACACTTCCGCATCCAGCCAAAGAGCACCTCGGTGCCAGGAACCCTGTTCGAGAACAGCGCAGGCATCTACTTCGATTATAATGAGCCGGTGATCACAAACACGGTGGTTACGGAAGTCTCAGCGCCTCAGAGCGTGTCCGAACTGGCCAAGGCGAACGGCTTCACGCTGTACCCAAATCCAGGCAGCGGCGACATGCGCCTTCTCTGGGCCAGCGCGAGCGCTATGAATGCGCGCATCGATGTGATCGACGCAACCGGCCGCGTGCTCATCACCCGCAGCGCTCCGCGCCTGATCGAAGGCCAAAGCATGCCGTTCGACCTCAGCGCGCTGAGCGAAGGCAACTACCTGGTGCGCGTGAGCAATGAGCGTATCAACCTCACCAACATGCTGACGGTGCGGCATTGAGCGGTGCAAGGCGGCAGAGAAAAGGGCACCTGCAGCGGTGCCCTTTTCCTTTGGATCAGTCCTGGAGATGCCGATCAGAAGTTGGCCCGAAGCGCGATGATGAAGTTCCGCCCAGGAGCAGATATACCCGAGGAGTATGGCCGGTACAGCTGGTCCGTGATGTTCTCTACACCAGCACTGGCGAAGAGCTGCTTGGTCAACTGGTAGCTTCCCTTCAGGTTGAATGTCGTCCAGCTGGGTACGTAGGGTTCACCTGAATCGTTCAATGCGTAGATCGGCGTCTTGGCCTGTTCGCTTGGTGGAAGGTCATTAAAGGAGAAGCCCGCGCTGAATTGGGTGTAGACCTGCACCCGGAACTTCTTCTTCTCCCAAGTGAGCCCGGTTTGACCGAAGGCCGGAGGGCAGTGGCGCAGGGGCACCGGGTCCGTGTTGTTGTCATCCTCTTCCTGCCCATCCTGCCAGTTGTAGCGCAGGTTCAAACTGAAGCCTCGGCCCAACTTCGCGTCCACGCCGAATACGAAACCGATCACTCTGGCCTGCGCCGCGTTCTGAATAGCGAAGACGGCGCTGGTATCCGCTTCCGAAGGATATGATACCGTGTCCTCCCCATTCAAGAGAAAGGCCCGCCGTACCATGGCGTTGTCCAACAGGTTGTGGTAACCGGTCACGCCGACCTTCACGCGTTCGGAGATCACCTTCTCGATGGTGACCTCCGCGTTGTACGCGTACTCCGCTTCGAGCTCCGGGTTCGGAACGATGAGCAGTCCAGCTTCGCTTTCGAACACTTTCCCGATGTCGTCGATGTTCGGCGCCCGGAAGCCAGTGCTCAGATCGATCGCCAGTTTCCATGACTTGTCCGGGCGGAACGCCAAGCCCACGTTTCCGGTGACCGCACTGTTGTCCAAGCTCGTCTTCGTGGCCGGATACGGGAATAGCGTGGTATCGAAGGTGCAATCCAAGGATGACCAGCTGAAGCGCGCGCCCACTGAAATCGTCAGCCGTTCCGTCATGTCGTGCATCAGACCAGTATAGATCGATCCAGTTGACCACGTCGAACCATCCGGATAGCGCGAGTTGATGGTCTCCTCTTCCCCGGTCTCCTGATCAACCCGGATCCCGGTAGAGGACACGTCGTTCGTGACCAGCTCCGCTCCATAGAATACCTGCATGCCCGCGGACAACTCTTTCTCCGCATCGAGGTTCACCCAGAGGCCTGTGACGTTCTCCGCTTGGGTACGCAAGCGCGCGTTGCCGAAATTGCGGTCATTGCGGCTCTCGGTGTAGTCTTGCATGCTCACGATCAATCGCGCTGTGCTCCACGGCCCCTTCTTCGCTATGTGACTTGCGCGCAGGCTCGCCATCATCCACTCCTGCGGCCCGTAGTACCATTCAGCTGAGCGGGGAGCGCCGTTGCGCAGTTCGATCAGGCGATCGTAACGCGGCACATCGCTGGTGGTGCTGAAGTACACGTTCGCACCGATCTCCAATCCCTCGCTCGGCTTCCAAGCCAGCTTTCCGATGAATGCCTGGTTGTCATAGCTGCTCTGCTTCTGGAGTTCCTTGTCGGTGTTCACCACCTGACTGTCCACCCCGTTGATCACCTCCGATGTCCATGGTCGCAGGTAGTCGTCCGGGCCATCGGTACCAGCGCGCAAGTCCCCGAACGAGGTGAAGCTCGCGCTGCCCAGGAAGGACAATTTCTTGCCCCCGATGCCGATGTGCAGGTGGCCTCCAGTTTCATTCGCTGCTGATGCGTAGCGCACCATCGCGCCACCGTGGAACAACAGGTTGCTGTCGTTGCTGAAACGTGCGCGCAGCGTGTGGAAATCCATCACTCCGCCGATGGCATCGCTGCCGTACGTCATGGCACCCGGCCCATGGATCACCTCTGCCCGCTCGATGGAGCTGGGGTCCACGCTGATCACGTTCTGCAGGTTGCCCGCACGGTAGATCGCATTGTTCATCCGCACACCGTCCACCACGATCAAGGCACGGTTGGCACCAAACCCGCGCAGCATGGGACTTCCACCGCCTTGCTGGCTCTTCTGCATGAACACTTCGCCGCTCTGTTGCAGCATGTCGGCGGCCGTACCCGGATTCTGGAAGGCGATGTCCTTCGGTTTGATCACCGTGATCTGGTCCGGCACCCGCTCTTCATCCTGCTCCCAGCGATTGGCGCTCACCACCACTTCGCCCAGGTTCTTCAGCACAGGCACCAGCCGTACGATCGGTGAGGCCACCAATGCCGCGTAACTGATACTGAAACGCTCGTAGTTGAGCGCGCCGAAACGGATCGTATCCGCCTGTTGGAACGGTCTTATGTTCGCGTTGCCTTTTACATCGGTGAGCAAGCTGTTCGTGGATCCGGAGGCGCCGACGACCACTCCTTCGATTGAGGCACCGGTCTCATTGTCCACTACGGTGATGGTTTGTGCTTGAAGGCCGAGCGTGATGGCCCAAGCGCCCGACAACAGGGCAAGAGTTCTGTTGAACATGTAAAAGAATGCTGGATCGCTCAGGTGCGAACGCATCCATCCAACCGCGATGTGCGGCTGTACGAATGGACATCCCGGCTCCTGATGGAAGGGAACGTCTGATGGTTCTCAGGACCGCCGTGGCGGGCTTGGATCCACAGGGTCGCTCGATCGGCCCATGAAAGGTGCCGTAGATCCGAACCACCGCTCGATCGCTGGTGGTGCTTGGATCCTTACCGGGATCACCGTACCGCAGAACGGTGCCCACGAGCCGATCACGTTCTGCCGCTGCTCTCGGCCTTGCTCATCGGCGTCCACACACTGTTGTACCAACCGGCCGAGGTCCGCCATCAGTTCGGTCTCCTTGTCGTCACGGGCGGCTTCGATAACGATCAAGCCTTGGCCATTCCTGTACATACGAACGATGTCGTACATCACACCTTCGGACCGCAATTCCCGGCCGCCATCAACAACGTCCACTTCCGCGAATTCCGCTTGGCTGAGTCGGAACTTCGTGAGCGCCCTTTCCGGCAGCCCGGCCAGGATCCGGTCCTTCATCTCATGCCGGATAGCCCGGCGCTGCATTGAATGCACCGGCCATAGACTGAGCTGTGCGATGATGGAGACGAGTACGAGCGCGCAGCCGGTCAGCAGCATCGCCGCCTTCGTGCCCTGCACTGAACCCCTGCTCCGGAACATGGCCCCAATATCCTACTTCTTCCGGAAGAACACGCGGATCGGCACCCCCGTAAAGTTGAAATGGTCGCGCAACTTGTTCTCCAGGAAGCGTGCGTAGCTCTCCTTGATGTACTGCGGATAGTTCGCGAAGAACGCGAACGCCGGTACCGTGCCCGGCAATTGCGTAACGTACTTGATGCGGATGCTCCGCTGCTTCTCCATGGGCGGCGGCTGGCGCTCGACCTCCGGCAACATCACATCGTTCAGCTTGCTGGTGGAGATGCGTTGTGCGCGGTTCTTATATACCTCGATGGCCAGTTCCATCGCCTTGTGGATCCGCTGTTTTTCCGTCACCGAGGTGAACACGATCGGCAGGTCCTTGAATGGCGCGAGCTTCCGCTTCACCTCTTCCTCGTAGGCCTTGGAGGTCATGGTGTCCTTCTCTATAAGGTCCCATTTGTTCACCACGATCACCACGCCCTTGCCGTTCTTCTGGATGATGGAGAAGATGTGCTGGTCCTGGTGCTGGATGCCCTCGCGCGCATCAATGAGCAACAGGCAGACATCGCTCTCCTCGATGGATCGCACACTGCGCAATACACTGAAAAACTCGATGTCCTCGTCCACCTTGCTCTTCTTGCGGATCCCGGCCGTGTCCAACAACACAACATCGAATCCGAACGCGTTGAACTGCGTGTTCACCGGATCGCGCGTTGTGCCCGCGATGGGCGTTACGATGTTCTGCTCCTTGCCGATGAGCGTGTTCACCAGCGAGCTCTTGCCCACGTTCGGTTTGCCGACGATGGCGATCCGGGGCAGGTTGTCCTCCACTTCCTCCGTGGGCTTTGTGAAGGACTTCACGAGGTCGTCGAGCAATTCACCGGTGCCCGCGCCACTAGCCGCACTTATGCAGTACACTTCACCCAGGCCGAACTGGTAGAACTCGGCGGCATACACCGCTTTGTCCCCCGTATCCACTTTGTTCGCCACGAGCATAACGGGCTTCTTCGCCTTGCGCAACATCCTGGCCACCGCCTGGTCCATACCGGTGATGCCGTGCTGCGTATCCACAAGAAAGAGGATGCTGTCCGCTTCGTCTATCGCGAGCTTCACCTGCTTGCCGATCTCCGACTCGAAGATGTCATCACTGCCGGTCACGTATCCGCCGGTATCGATGATGCTGAAGTGGTGGCCGTTCCATTCGGCCTTGCCGTAGTGGCGATCGCGGGTGGTGCCGGAGGTAGGGTCCACGATGGCGTCCCGGCTTTCCACCAAGCGGTTGAAGAGGGTGCTCTTGCCCACGTTCGGGCGGCCTACGATGGCGACGATGTTGCTCATGAACCCAAGTTGCGAGTGATGAGTGGTGAGTGGTGAGTGAATACGGCGACAGTCCCGCACGGCGCGACCCGCCACTCACCACTCACCACTCGCCACTCCATTTTCAGTATCCGTATCGTTTCAACTTGTCCTTGTCGTCGCGCCAATCCGGATCCACCTTCACCTTCAGGTCCAGGAATACCTTGGTGCCGCAGAACTTCTCGATGGCCTTGCGCGCCTCTGTGCCAAGCTGCCGCAACGCACCGCCGCCACGCCCGATGATGATGCCCTTCTGGCTTTCGCGCATCACGATAACGTCGGCCTGGATCTTCACCAGCTCGGCTCCTTCCTCGTAGCTGTTCACTACCACCTGCGTGCTGTATGGGATCTCTTGCTTGTACAGGGCGAGCACCTTCTCCCGGATCATCTCACTGGTGAAGAACCGCAGGTCGCGGTCGCTCATGTCGTCCTTCGGGAAGTATGGAGGGTGCTCGGGGAGCAGTTCGATGAGCCGCTCGCGCAGTACATCCACATTGAACCCATGGAGCGCCGAGATGGGCACCACTTTGGCCCGAGGGAACACGCGCTCCCACGCCTCCAGCGCCGTGACAAGGTCGGCATCGCTGCCTTTGTCCATCTTGTTCAGAAGCACAAGCAACGGGCCGCTGAAGCGTGCAGCACGGCTTACCACCGCTTCGGCGTTCTCCGGTTTTTCGCCCAGTTCAACGAGCACGATCAGGATGTCGGCATCGTTCAAGGCCTCATCCACGGCCCGCATCATGCTCTTCTGCAAGGGGTACTGCGGGTCCAGGATGCCGGGCGTATCGCTCAGGATCAACTGGTGTGCTTCACCGTTGAGTATGCCCAGGATGCGATGGCGCGTGGTCTGCGCCTTAGGGTTCACGATCACTAGCTTCTCCCCCAACAACGCATTGAGCAAGGTGCTCTTGCCCACGTTCGGGTGGCCGATGATATTGACGTATCCTGCTTTGTGCATAGTAGACCCCTCCAACTCCCCCGGCGGGGGAGTGAAATGCAAAATCCTCACTGAAAACAAAGAACCCCGACTCGCGTCAGGGCTCTCTTTGTAGCGGGGGTAGGACTCGAACCTACGGCCTTCGGGTTATGAGCCCGACGAGCTACCATCTGCTCCACCCCGCAGTTTGGGCCGCGAATATAGCTCGGGGATCCGGATAATCAGTTCACTGTCTTCCAACTCATGGTAGGGAGGTTGAATTGCGGCCCGGCGCCGTTGGCCAATTGCGCCTTGATGTTCTCGAACCAGACGCGATCCCCGGGACGCAGCGCTTCCAGCAGCCTTTTCGTCTCCTCATCGAATACACCTCCTTGAACGGTCCTGTCCACGGGGTTCCCTTTCACCATGCCTGCGATCGTGTATTGCCGTACCACATACGGTTCTTCGAATTCGCAGCCCTCGCTCCGCTTCACCGCGATGCCTTTGGCAGGCTTCAATTTCCGCAGGGAGGCTTTGGTGTCCAATGCCGTCAGACCGTTCACGATGGCCACTGGCGGGGGCAGGTCCTTCACCCTGAACTCCACCGGACCGATCATGCGAGTGCTGCCATCCGCCTGGGTCACTATGGCGCTTAGACGAGCCGTTCCAAGTGTGTTCACTTTCACGAACCAGCCGTCTTTGCCGCGTTCCATTGTGCCGTTGTCGATCAAGGGGCGAACTTGCTCCGGTGTTACCCCCGGTACTGAAAACGAAAGTGGGTTCGCCACTCCGCGATAGAGCACGTTCATTTTCGTCGGTGATGCCACGAGCATCGGTGCCATCACCTGGTATGTCACACTGTACGGATACGATTCCGAGCCTTTCGCTCCCTGCACCTGGATCGTCCCGTTGAGGGTGTGTTCGCCCACCACCTCGGCCTTGATGCGCAGTTTGCCTTTGCCATTAGCCGCCAAAGGCAGGGAACCACCACCATTCAACGTGATCACGGGGCGGTTCTTGGCGTCATAGGCGGCCAAAAAGACATCCGCGCTGAACGTGTCACCCACCATCACGATGGGACTGTGCGGGATCACGGCGGCGGCCACGTCGCTCATCACCGTCATGTCCAATGTTGCCGAGCGGTACAACCAACGGATCACGTCGTTCTCCGCACTGCGGATGTCCGCTTGCAATTTGCTCAGGTGCGCGATACCGGCAACCAGCGGCACCTCATAGAAATTGATGCTCTCCCAGTTGTTCATCGTACCGGAAGCATCCTTGCGGCCCTCCAGGTCGAAGAGCAGATCGAGTGCGCTGGCCATTTCCGGTCCTCGCGCCGCGCAGAGTTCCTTCAGTTCATCGCGGAAACGCGCGATGCGTTGTTTGAGGTCGCTCGCTGAACCATCCCCGGTCTTCGGTTCAGCAGGCTCAGAACCGACAAGCAGGTGAGTGAGCACGTCGCGGTCGTCCTTCGCTTCCACAAGGGCCAACGCCCTAAGTGTGTCCTCTCCGTCCGCCGACTTCCCTACGAGTTCTTGCTCCGTCAGGCCTTCCGCTTCAGCGATCACTTGCGTCTTGATGCCTTCGATGTGCCGAACGAGGCTGTCCGCAGAGGACTCAACGCGATGGGCCTGCGCGCTCAGATCACCGAAGCGGTCAGGGAATTTCTTCGCGGCATCATCGAAGGCGGCATACTCCATGCGGGAGCGTTGTTCATGCGCTTGCTCGCTGCGCACGAGGTCCGCATCGAGCACGGCGAACGCGTCCAGCACCTCCTTGCTCACGTTCATCGCCAGCATGGCGGTGAGCACGAGGTACATCATGTTGATCATCCGTTGGCGAGGGGGCAGTTTGATGGCGGCCATGGTTCCACGTGTTGGTTGTGGAGCATGAATGCCAGTACCCGAGGCCGGGTAACGCACAATAAATGGCGAACCGGGATATCCCGCTATGCGAGATCGCTGGCCAGGGCTTCGAGCTCGCTGCCCGCTCGCTCCCAATCGCGCATACGTGTCTCGATCAGGGAGGTCAGTTCGCCCAAGCGCTTGTAGCCCTGCTCGGCTTCCTTGCTTGATGCGCCATTGTCGAGCTTGTCCTGCACCTGTTTCTGCTCGGTCTCCAATTTGGCGAGTTCCTGTTCGCAACGCTGCACTTCGTTTTTCAACCGGCGCAGTTCCTTCTCGTGTTCCTTGCGGGGCTGGCGCTCATCGCCTTTGGCCTTCACGGTAGCGGCCTTAGCGGCCACTTGCTTCACCGTGTCGTTCATGCTGGCCTCCGCCTTGTTGCGCTCGATCAGCTCCAAGATGTCCATGTGATGATCGCGCAGGCGGCCATCCTTCACTTCCAACAGGCGATTGGTGAGGCCGTGGAGGAAATCCCTGTCGTGGCTCACGATCAGGAATGTTCCGTCATAGTCCTTCAACGCCTGCTTCATCACCTCCTTGCTCTGGATGTCCAAATGGTGGGTAGGCTCATCGAGCAGGATGAAGTTCAGCGGACGCAGCAACATGCAGCACAAGGCCACACGGGCACGCTCGCCGCCGCTCAGCACTTTCACCTTCTTGTCGATGTCATCGCCGCTGAAAAGAAAAGCCCCCAGCATGCCGCGCACCTTCGTGCGATTCTCCTCACTGGCCGCTTGATCGGCCGTTTCCTTGATCGTCATGGAGGGGTCCAAGCGATCGGGCATGTCCTGCGCGTAGTAGCCGATGGTGACCTGGTGCCCCAGCTTGATCTCGCCCTCATGGCTCTCCTCACCCACGAGCATGCGCATCACGGTGCTCTTTCCGGTACCGTTCGCACCGACGAGCGCGACCGCTTCACCGCGGGCAAGGGTGAGCTCCGCATCGCTAAGAATCACGCGATCGCCGTAGCTTTTCTTGGCTCCGTGCATTTCCAGAACCAGCTTCCCGCTATGCGGGGCCGGGGGGAACTTCACGATCATGGAACGCGCCGCATCGTCCTCCACAACGATGCGCTCCAATTTCTCCAGCTTGGTAATAAGGCTTTGTGCGAACGCCGCTTTGTCCTTCTTCGCCCGGAACTTGTTGATCAGTTCCGTGGTATGCTCGATGTACCGCAGCTGCTCTTCGTAAGCCTTTTGCTGCCGGGCGATCTCATCCTTGCGCAGTTCAACGAACTGGGTCCATGATGCCTTCCGATCGATCAAACGACCACCGCCGACTTCGATCGTGCGCTTGGTGAGGCGATCGAGGAACGTCTTATCGTGGCTGATGAGCACCAGTGCCGCAGGGTAGGTGGTGAGCAGATCCTCCAACCACTGGATCGCAGGCAGGTCGAGGTGGTTGGTAGGCTCGTCCAAGAGCAACAGGTCCGGACTCATGAGCAGGATGCGGCAGAGTTCCGCACGCATGCGCCATCCACCGCTCAGTTCCATCAGCGGCCGATCCATGTCCACTTCACTGTAGCCGATGCCCCGCAATGTTTCTTCCACTTGCTTGTCGTGATCGCCCGCACCAAGGTGGTTCAATCGTTCGTGGGCATGGGCCAGTTCCTCGGCCAGTGCCATCATCTTGTTCTCGTCATCCAACGAGGCGTTCAATTCGGTCTCGATCCCCGCGATCCTCGACGTGAGCCATTCCGCTTCCTTGAAGGCGCTCATGGCGATCTGCCGCGGACTCAGCGACAGGTCGTGCTTCATGGTCTGTGGCAGATATCCTATCGTAAGGTCACGGGGCTTCTCTATGCCGCCGCTGTCCGCCTTGTCCTCGCCGGCCAGTATCTTGAGAAGCGTGCTCTTCCCAGCGCCGTTCCGACCAACGAGGCCGATCCTGTCGTCCTTTCCAATAAAGAAGGACACCGCATCGAACATCGGACGTTCGCCGAAGTGGAGGGTGAGATTGCTGACACTGATCATGACGCAGAGGGTTCGGTCTGTTCCGCTCCGACCGCCCGGGGGGTGGCCTCGCGAAAGGGGGCGCGAAAATACCCGCTTCAGGGCGTTCGTTCCACGCGGATCAATAGTGCCACAAGTCGCGCTCGAAGTCGTGCAGTTGCCGCTCCAGCTTCACCGCCTCACGCACCGCATCGATGCCGGTGATCACCTGGTGGAGCGAACGGTCCTGCATGTTGCTGATCTTGAACGCAGGACCGGTGAACCGGCGCATGCCGAACAACCGTTCATAGCTGGGTCGTGAACCATCAGGGAATGCGCGGGCCACCGGCCATTGCGCCAGTGCCTTCCTGCATTCAGGCCAGTAGAGCCAGCATAGTTCACGTGTGCCCCGGAACTCGCCATCGCCGCCGCGAACCTCTACCAAGGGCGCCAACCCGATCATGCGGACGACGAGAACGGAGTGCTGCTTCTCAAATATCCAGTCCTCCTTCACGCGGTAGCCGATAACATCACTGGAATGGACACGGCCGATCAGGCTGTCCACCTCCGCAGCGCGGAATGCCCGCGTGAACCGGTCGTCCGTACCAGCTGGTCCAGGATCGTAGGCGGTCATTGACGCCTCCTGCGTCAGGCAGAACCGGATCACATCGAACAGCGATCCGCAAACGGCTGAACTATCTGAACCGGCGGACAGTTGCCGGTTCACCGGATCCCCAAGGTCAATGGAGCGCCATACACGCTTGCACCACATCACATCCGCTTCCCTCAATACAGGCTCCGGACGAGCAACTTCATCCGTGCGGCAAGCGGGGATCCCCTGTGCGAAGAGCGGTCCCGCGAGTATGACAAGAGGACCGGCACGAAGCAGTTGGCACACGTTGAGGAACGCCACGCCATGCTCGCGGCGTATGTGATAAAGGCGAAGCCCCGTTCGCGATGCGAACGGGGCTTCTTTCAGTTCATCCTGAACACGTCAGAAATTCCAGAGGTCATGCTCGAATTCGAAAAGGCTCTGCTTGATGGCTTCGCTCTCCAGCACGCCATTGATCCCGGTCTTGAATTCAGCGAGTGGGCGGTTGTACACGTTGCTTTCCTTGATGATCGTGCTGCTGAATTGGCGCGTCCAGAACACGTGGTCGAACGAGCGGCGCTCGGCGTCGTTCTCGCGGTTGAAGATCTCCCAGTTCACCAATACATACCGCAACTCAGGGTAGTACAACCAGAAAAGTACCTCGTAGCCGCGCAGGGATCCGTCATCATTCATCTTCTCGCGCAGTGGTGCCATGCCGATGATCCGAATGTCCATCGAGGAGCGCTGCTTGTCGAAGATCCAGTCTTCCTTGAGTCGGTAGCGCTTAACATTCTCGCTTTTCGTCTCGATGGTCATGACCTCCAGATCTTGCCCCGTGCCGTCCAGACGGTCCACCATGACCGAATCTACGCGCGACAGTTTCTCTTTCACCTGTGCAGTGAGCAAGGGTTGCTTGAACTCATCGCTCCAGCCGTCCACACCGGGGTCGTATGCTGTGATGGAACCATCGATGAGCAGGCCGTTCTTGACCACATCGAAAAGGCTCTTGCGATCGTTTATCGGCTCCAGCGGGAAATAAAGCGGATGGTTCAGCTTTTCGGTAACATCGATCTCCCGCCATATGCGGCGGTACCACATAACGTCCGCCTCGCGGATATAAGGGTAGGGTACCACCCGTTGGGTCTTCGTGTGCTCTTTGATGTACGCCCCGTCCAACACGGTCTGCGCATCCGCCGGCACCGAGATGCAGCAAGCGGTCGCCAGAGCGCTTGCCAGAAAGGTTCCACGGTTGTTCATCCGTACAATGGTTGGTTAAACCCGATCAAAGCACCTTGAAGGCCAGCGTACCGATGGCCTGCACTTTCCCGTCAGGACCTTTGGCCTTGATATTCTCCAGATAGACTTTTTGGCCTGTCTTCACCTTGTTCACGATCTCCTTTGCCTTGGAAGACATCGCAGCTCCTTGAACGCGCTCTTCAGCAAGGCTGCCGGAAAGCGTGGCCGAAACGGTGTACTCCACGATCTGAAAGGTGAGATCGAATTGGAAATTCTCCAATTTGGCGATCACACCGGCGGCAGCGGTGAGCTCGTTCTTCTTGATGTTCATGTCGGTGATGGTCTTCCCGCCGAAGAATGGTTGTGGTTTGGGAATGTCCTTCACACGGAACTCTTTGCCGGGCATGGCCTTCTTCGTGCCGTCAGGATTCGTTACGCTTACGCTCACCATCGCGGTCGGCCCGGCACCAGGCTTCACGATGAATCCTTCAGCCGACTTGCTCAAGCTGCCGTTGGAAATGCCAGGGGAGATGTCCTTGGCGCTATACCCCGCCACGCTGATCTCCACCGGATTCTCAATGCCGCGATAGAACACGTTCATTTTCGTCGGACTCACCACCAAGGTCGGTGTTGCCACTTCGTATTCAGTGGAAAAATATTCGATCTGCTCCTCACCACCGACGGGTTTGAACTTGATAAGCCCAGTCACTTGCTTCAGCCCGGCCCCGCTCGCCACATCGGAGAGGATCGCCTTGGCGCCGTTCATTGGCAGCTTTTCGGAATCGCCGATGATCTTGAAAGGTTTTGAGGTGGTATCCACCTTACCTCCATTGCGCACAACGTAAACCTCGGGGGCATTCTTGTCGTCGTAGGCACCCAAGAAGATCTCCGCATTGTACTTGCTGCCGGTTGTCACATAGCTGCTCTGAGGCTTCACGATGGCTGTGAGCTTGTCGAACTTGAAGCTCGACTTTTCCACATTGCCGAGCAGCTTGTCCACCATTTCCGTCTCCATGTTGCGGATGTCCGCTTGGATCTTCGACATGATGGTAATTCCCGCCACTTGCGGAACGTGGTAGAAATTGATGGACTGCAAGTTGTTCATCGTGCCACCGGCATCCGTACGGTCTTCGAAGTTGAACATCCGTTCCACACTCGCCACCAATGACGGCTCCTTTGCGCCTGCGGTTTTCACCTTTTCACGGAACTCTTCCAATTTGGTCCGCAGTTCAGTTGCGGACCACGGGCCTTCCTTCGGCTTCGCCGGCTCGCTTCCGACCATTAAGTGCGTAATCTCGTTATAGCTGTCCTTCTTGTTAAGGAACTGGAGGCTCAACACAGTGTCCCGACCAGCTGCGTCTTTGGCGATGATCTTGTCCGTGGGCAACTTTTCGCATGCCACGATCACTTTCACCTTGAGCGAGTCAATGTAGTTCACCAGATCACTCGCGAGCTTCTGCACATCCTGGGCCGAGGCATAGGCCGCACCATACTTCTCCGCATTCTGCTGAGCGTAGCTGGCGAACGTGGTATACGTCTCATTCGCCTTGTCGGCCAAGGAACTCTTGGTGTTCTCCAAGCCGTTGTTCACCGTGATGAAACTGTCCAGGATCTCCTTGGATACGTTCAGCGCGAGCAGCGCCGTCAGCACCAAGTACATCATGTTGATCATCTTCTGTCTCGGGGACAGCTTTCCGCCTGACATGGGTTGGTCGTGGGGATTTTAGGGTGAGGCGGGGACCGATCAGCCGCGAACGGTCATGGCGGCCAGCATGTTGCCGTAAACCGTATTGAGCTTGCCGAGGTTGGTGCTCAATTCGGCGATGTTGTCCTTGTAACGCTTGGTATCCTCCACGCTGTTCTTCAGGTGGGTGAGCATTTCGCCCATTCCCTCGAACATCTGGTTGGCGGCCTCGAGCTTCTCACGGCTGCTGCGCAGTTGGATCTCGTACATCTCGTTGAGGTCGCTGAGGTTCTTGCTCATGCGGCTGAGGCTTTCGCCGGCGTTCTTGCCAGCGTCCACATTCTGGCTCAAGCCCACCAAGCTCTCGCTCGCCTTGGCGTAGCTGTCGCTCAGGGAACTCACACGGTCACTAGCGCCCTTCAAGTTGGTCACGTAGTCGTTCGTGGCCGTGGCAGCGCTGCTGATATCGGTGAGTTGTTTGGCCTGGTCACTCAAGGTGCGCATACCATTGCCCAAGCTCTCGATCAGTTCAGGCTCGATCTTGGCACCTTCCAGCATGTCGTCCAATTGCTCAGTGATCGAGCGCTGGTCCTCCTTCTTGAAATCATCCCCATCGGCATGCTCGCCGGTGGCGAGTTCCGGGTAAACCAAGCTCCAATCCGGATCCTCATGCGGCGGCTCGAAAGCGGAGAACATGAAAATGACGGCCTCGGTCGACAAACCCAGGATCAGGAAAAAGTCGGCCAACGGCCAATGCTGGATCTTGAACAGGGCACCTACGATCACGACGGCTGCACCTATTCCGTACAGTTTGGCCATGAAGTTCTTCCATGCTTTGCTGCCTGGTCTCATCGTTGTTCCTTTCGTTTGGGTTGCTTGTGAAAGAGTACGGGTTGAATGCCCTCGTTACGGGAAAGTAACGGGCGCTGATTCCTTGATCTAGAGGTCTTCGGCGTTCACGGCCTTGCCACGGCCCAGGTAAGTGAGCACGGAGCGGAAGCCCACGTAACACTTGGCGGTGTCCTGGTATTCGAAGCAGCGAGTACCGGTCTGGAGATAGAGACCCACGTCCTTGAACGAACCGCCACGGATCACCTTGCGCTTCAATGAAGGAGGGTCGTTGGCCAAGGCGTCGTAACGATATTCCGGGTTCAGGTCATGGTCGAAGTCATACACGCTCTCGTCGAACGCGGTGCTCGTCCATTCGGCCACGTTGCCCGCCATGTTGTACAAGCCATAATCATTGGCGCTGTAGCTGTCTACTGGCACGGTGTGGAAACCACCATCATCGGTGTAGTTGCCGTTCAAGGGTTTGAAGTTGCCCAAGAAGCAGCCCTGACGGTTACGGATATAGGGACCGCCCCATGGATAGGGAGAAAGGTCCAATCCACCGCGCGAGGCGTATTCCCATTCGGCCTCCGTAGGCAACCGGAAGTCGTTGATGAATGGTTCACCTCCCGCTTGCAACCACGCATTCATCATGTTCTGCGTGCGCCACACGTTGAAGGCGTTCGCCTGCTGCCAAGAAATGCCGACAACCGGATAGTCGTCATATGCCGGATGCCAGAAGTAGTTCTTGGTCATCGGCTCATTGAACGCGTAGGTGAAGTCATGCACCCACGTGAGCGTGTCCGGGAACACATTGATCACCTCCTTGATGATGAACTTGCTCCTGTCGCTGTGGCCCATGATGGAGAAATTCTGGCCCTTCGAGTTGGTGTACCCCCCAGCGTTCAGGTCTTGGTCACGACCGGCTTTCCGCGCGGCCTCTTGCAGATCGATCCAGTAGTACTCGAACAGGAGCTTACGCGTGTCGATCTCTTGGCGGCGATAGAATTGCTCACTGCTCTGGTAGTACATGTCGGCGATGGCCTCACGCACTTCCTCGTCGTCGTAATCCACCTTCTCGGTCCAGTTGATCACGGGAGGATCGATCTCTTCGCCGAATTCATCTTCTGTGAGCACATGCTCTCCGATATCAGCGTCGCCCAAGAGGCGCTTCATGATGGAGTCCTGGACGTACTCCACGAACTGCCTGTATTCATTGTTGCTGATCTCCGTCTGGTCCATATAGAACGCTTGAACGGAAACCGTGCGCGATTTGGCCACACCGGCGTTCGGCGCGTCCTGGTCGCTCGGGCCCATGACATAGGCACCCATGGGGATGTAGTTCATCCCATAGGGATCAACTTGGTACCAGGCCGGTCGGTTGTGCG
>JANOPI010000138.1:0-4303 GCA_031421755.1 Flavobacteriales bacterium
TGATCTCTTTCCCACGGACCAAGTAGGTATAGAACTCGCCGCTGTACTTGGCTTCCTCTTCCTTCCAACCGGTGAGCATAGACCAGAGGTGGGGGTCGAGGTCTTTGCGGAGTTCTTCGAATTTGGTGATCAGAGCCTTTAGCTCTTGGCTACTGGCTGCTGGCTGCATATCGGTTCCACCGGAAGTAGCCAGTGGCCAGGAGCCAGAAGCCAGCGGCGCATTCAGCAGATCGGGTCCTCCGAAGGTGATGACAGCCGAGTGCAGCCCATACAGTTGATCCGCAATGTCCGCCTGCTTCTCCACACGTTCATCGTAGCGGCGATTGTTCTCACTGATCTCACTGAGGTACCTGCTCTTCGCGGGCGGGATGATCCACACCTTCTCGCTCATCTCGTCGTGGGCGTGGAAAGTGCTGTGGAAGTCGACGCCCGTTTTCGTCTTGATGGTCTCCATCAACCGCACATACAGGTTGTTGGTGCCGGGGTCGTTGAACTGGCTGGCGATGGTTCCAACAACCGGGAGCTTCTCATCGTCCGCATCCCACAACTGGTGGTTGCGCTTGTACTGCTTCTTCACATCGCGCACGGCGTCCTGCGCCCCACGCTTGTCGAACTTGTTGATCGCCACCACATCGGCGAAGTCGAGCATGTCGATCTTCTCCAGCTGCGTGGCCGCGCCGAACTCCGGCGTCATGATGTAGAGTGAAACATCACTGTGGTCGAGGATCTCGGTATCGCTCTGGCCAATGCCGCTCGTCTCGAGGATGATCAGGTCGAAGCCTGCTGCCTTCAATACATCGACCGCTTCCTTCACGTGTTTGCTCAGCGCGAGGTTGCTCTGCCGCGTTGCGAGTGAACGCATGTACACGCGTTCGCCGCGGATGCTGTTCATGCGGATGCGGTCACCCAGCAGCGCTCCACCGGTCTTGCGCTTGCTCGGATCCACGCTGATCACACCGATGGTCTTCGTGGGCTGATCCAGAATGAAACGGCGGATCAGTTCATCCACCATGGATGATTTCCCCGAACCACCCGTGCCGGTGATGCCGAGGATCGGTGCCTTGTTCGCTTCGGCCTTCTTGTGGATCTCGTCCGCGATCTTGGCGAAGACCTCGGGATGGTTCTCGGCCGTGCTGATGAGCTTCGCGATAGCGGGCCAGTTCTGCGGCGTCAGCTTTTTCGCTTCGCCGTTGATCTTGTCGCTCAGGTCATAGTCGGCCTGGGTCAGCATGTCGTTGATCATGCCCTGCAGGCCCATCGCACGGCCGTCATCGGGGTGGTAGAGCCGCGTGATGCCGTACGCGTGCAGTTCCTTGATCTCTTCCGGAAGGATTGTTCCGCCACCGCCACCGAAGATCTTGATATGCCCTGCGCCCTTTTCCTTCAGCAGGTCGTGCATGTACTTGAAGTACTCGGTGTGCCCGCCCTGGTAGCTCGTCATCGCGATGGCGTGCGCATCCTCCTGGATCGCCGTGTTCACCACGTCCTCCACGCTGCGGTCGTGCCCCAGGTGGATCACCTCAGCGCCGGTGGCCTGGATGATCCTTCTCATAATGTTGATCGCCGCGTCATGCCCGTCGAACAGGGATGCAGCAGTGACCACGCGGATTTTGTTCTTCGGGACGTATGGAGGTGCTTGAACGAACGTAGACATGGCGTGAAGGTACCAGCGAGGTACTGGTTCTATTGATGTGTTGATGCGTCAAGCATGTTGAGCGACGAAGGAGCGAAATCCCGCCTAAGCGGGAATGTTGATCGCGGCATCGCGGTCATCGAAGAGCGAGGCGGCGGTAACGCCAGCGGACCTGCCTGCCTGCCGGCAAGTCTTGTTCTTAGGAACGTAAGGGGCGGCTTGGACGAACATGGACATAGGCGCGAAGCTACCGACCGCACACCGAACCGAACAAGATTCAGCACCTGCCTGCCCTAGAACCCCCAACACTGCTCAGCATTGTGGATCGCCGAGATCCGTGATCTTCTTTTTAAGCAGCGAGCGCTCCGTCACCGATCGCGCCAAGGCCAGCGCTGAAGCGTACGCTTCACGCGCTTCAGGAATGCGTGACAAGTCCCTCAGAAGATCACCCTGTGCGGCGTGGAAAAGGTGCGACTGTTCGAGGCCCTCCAGCTTTTCCAACGCTTTCAACCCGGCCGCCGCCCCCTGCGCACGACCCAGAGCGATGGCCCGGTTGAAACGAATAATGGCTGAAGGTGTTATCGCCAGCAGCCGATCATACAGGGTCACGATGGTGCCCCAGTCGGTTGCAGCGAACGTCGGCGAATGGGCATGCACCGAAGCGATCGCTGCTTCGATATGGTAGGCGTGGATCACTTCCCCCTGCGAGGCTTGATGCAGATGATCATTCCCCAATGCGATCAGTCGCCGATCCCATTTTCCGCGATCCTGATCCTGTAACAGAACGATTTCGAATCGATCATCCAGCCGGGCTTCGCTGCGCGCGGCATGGAACAGCATCAACGCCAATAGCGCATGCGATTCCGGTCGCGCAGTGGTAACGTGCCGCACGAGCATGTCGCACAGGCGCAACGCTTCTTCGATCAGGTCTTCTCGTATGTGGTCGCTGTGCTCGGTGCTGTTATACCCTTCGTTGAAGAGCAGGTAGATGGTGGCCAATACCGGGCGCAAGCGCAAGGGTAATTCCTGCGGCGCGGGGAACTCCAAGCGCCCCAAGGCCCTGAACGCTTCGCGCGCGCGGTACAAGCGTTTGTTGATCGCCTCCTCGTTGGTAACGAATGCGCGCGCGATCTCAGGGACACTGAAACCGCAAAGCGTGCGCAAGGCCAGTGCCACCTGTTGCTCCTGCGGTATGGTGGGATGGCAGCAAGCGAAGAGCATCCGCAGTTGATCATCCGCGATCGCTTCTTCGGTGAAGGCCTCGGCAACTGTGGCGCTCATGGTCCACTCGCTGCGCAACAGTGCAGCATTCTCCTTGAGCAGTTCCACGCCGCGCGACTTCCGCCGCAACTGATCAATGGCCATGTTCTTCGCCACACGGTGCAACCACGCGGCGGGCTGGTCGGGCACGCCATGGTAAGGCCAATCGCGCATCGCTTTCAGCAGTGTCTCTTGCACCACATCCTCGGCCATCTCCAGGTGTTGGGTGCCGAACAAGCGCGTGAGCGCACCGACCATCCTTCCCGCTTCGTGGCGGAAAAGACGGTCGGTAAGTTCTTCTATCGGACGGGGTTCGCTCAAAAGTCGACGTGCTGCACCTTGCGCACTTCCACTACGCCATCGTGCGTGTAGATGGGACAGCCCTTGCTCATGGCTACCGCTTCATCCAAGGTGGCCGCCTCCACGATCACATAGCCGCCAACAACTTCTTTGCCTTCCATGAAGGGACCATCGGTCATCTTCATCGCCTTGCCAGCGATGGTCTTGCCGTGCGGTTCCAGCGGATCACCACCCAGGTAGTTACCGGTCTTCGCGAGGTCGGCCATCCAGGTCTTCCAGGTCATCATGTACGCGCCGAAGCCGGCCGGATCACTCATCGGGTCCACGCCGGGTTCGCCGCCGCGGAAAAGGAACATGTACTTGCTCATGGTTGTGTGTGTTGTGGGCGGGGCCCGTTCGTATGGTTTTCGATCCCTTGACGAACAGGATGGAGAGATCTGGACAAGGAGGGCGAAAGATCGTGCGTTGGCGGAGTGGCATCCAAGTTTGCGGCCCGACGTTCTATAGATACCCGATCGGCTTCTGTCCGAGCAGCGGCATCTCCGTCCTTACTTTCGGCTGCTGCCCGGGCAGGTCTATCCACTGCAACAAGAACCGCGCACGACCATCCAAGAAGGGTATCTTACCGTATGCGCTATCAGCACCTTCGTGTCCCACTGGCCACCGCGCTCTTCCTCTTGGCGGGCTTCCTCGCAGCCCAGTCCCAGGCCATCACCGTCCGCTTCATCGGCAACTGCGGGCTTTACATGACAGATGGTGCGCTCAATGTTTATGTGGACTTCCCCTACAAGTCCGGGGCGTTCGGCTACATGGAGTACCCGACTTCCGAGATCGACAGTATCCGGGCGAACGCCACGCACATCTTCACGCATCGACATCCCGATCACTACAGAAAAAAGTTGGTGAAGAAGCTCTCCGGCACCGTGTATGGCCCATGGAAGGTGAAAAAGAAGCGCCGCGCGGATCTCTCCGCAACAGCATACAGCGCTGCGCAGTTCAACGTGGAGACTTTCCGCACCAAGCACCGTTTCGCAAGCCATCACTACTCGTACCTCATAACCTGGCAAGGCAGGCGCATCTACCTCAGCGGCGATACCGAAGGGGCAGAAA
>JANOPI010000139.1:0-3622 GCA_031421755.1 Flavobacteriales bacterium
GATGCGCGGTGGATCCGAATGGCAACGTGTACATCTGTGGCATATCCGGGAATCAACCGGACAATTCCATCGCCACCACCGATGGTCACCAACCGGTTTTCGGATCGGATGGTGGGGGCGGTTCTGATGCGTACTTGGCGAAATTCACCCCGGCAGGCACCCGCGAATGGGGCACCTACTACGGTGGCAATAATTCGGAGTATGGGTATGACTGCGCAGTGGATGTGGATGGAGAACCGTATCTGACAGGTGAAACACAGTCCGCTCTTCCCGTTGGAGCTATTCACTTCGGATCGGGCCACCAATCAACGTATGGGAATGGCCGTGATGCCTTCCTTGTAAAATTCACCACGGACGGAGAACGTCTTTGGGGTACATATTTGGGTGGTGCGGGCGTAGAGGCCGGATACGGTGTTTCCACTGGCCCGGAGAAGAACGTCTACCTCTCCGGCGAAGCTTCAACGAACAACTCCCCGGCGATCGCCCTGCACGCCCATCAGCCCATCTATGGTGGTGGTGGGGATGCGTTCATAGCCGGCTACGATCCGGACGGTATCTGGCTGTGGGGCACGTACTACGGCGGCAACGCCGATGAAATGGGGTACACCTCGGCCGCCGCGCCCGATGGAACCCTGTACTTCGTCGGTGAAACCTATTCAAGCGCCCCGAACGGAGCGCTCAACCAGGTCCCTGGGTACCAACAATCATTCGGTGGTGTGAGGGATGGTTTCCTGGTGAAATTCGATTACCGCACGGATTGCGATGGTATCCCGGGTGGCGATGCACAGATCGGATCGGCCTGCGACGATGGTGATCCGCTCACCGAGAATGATCTGATCGATGATAACTGCGATTGTTCCGGATCAATGCCGTGTACCAACGCCATACAGATAACCTTGACCGAGACGGACAATGAGCCGGTGAGCGGCACGATCACATCCGACCAGACCAATCGATGGTATCGTTTGGTGATCCCGGCCTGCGTGGACCTTACGCTTCGACGTTGTACGGGCAGCAACATCATCGGATTGAGTGTGGGCTACCTTTATCCCGACTGTGACCAGGGTGGGTCGATCTTCTTCACCACCAGTGGTTCCAATGGTTGTGGAGGAGAGGACCTCACATGGGAGGATCTACCGGCAGGAACGTATTATTCGAATCTATTGGTGAATTGCCCATATGCCGCGCAGTACATCACCGAGCCATGTTCGGAAGTGGTCGATTGCCTGGGTACCATCGGCGGTACTGCACTGCCCGGTACGGCCTGCAATGATGGGAGTGGGTGTACTACTGGTGATACCTGGAGCGGAGTCTGCGTCTGCACCGGTACATCGAACACAGTGACCCCTTCTGTGAGCATTTCAGCTAACCCGAACGGGTCCATCTGCGCGGGCACGAACGTCACGTTCACCGCAACATCGAGCAACACGGGCGGGGGCACGGTCACCTATAACTTCAAGGTGAATGGAACGAGCGTGCAGAACGGCTCCGGGAATACATGGAGCAGCAACACGCTCACGAATGGACAACAAGTGACGTGTACCATAACCGTGGCCGGCGGCAATTGTTTGAGCTCCACAACGGCCAACAGCAATTCGATCACCATCACGGTGACCACGTCGATCACGCCAACGGTGAGCCTTACGGCAGACCCTGCAGGGGCCATTTGCGCGGGAACGACGGTGTCCTTCACGGCCACGGCGAGCAACACGGGTGGCGGCACCATCAGCTACGACTTCGACCTGAACGGGGTGACCGCGCAGCAAGGACCTGACAACACCTTGGACCTTGGTATCCTTGAAGACGGGGATGAGGTGTTGTGTACCATCACGGTGATCGGAGGTACGTGCTTATCCACGACAACGGCGACGAGCAATACGATCACCATCACGGTGACCACATCGATCACACCAGCGGTGAGCCTATCGGCCAACCCCAGCGGGTCCATTTGCGCAGGAACGACCGTCACCTTCACGGCCACGGCGAGCAACACGGGCGGCGGCACCATCAGCTACGACTTCGATCTGAACGGGGTGACCGCGCAGCAAGGATCGGACAACACCTTGGACCTCGGTATTCTTGAAGAAGGGGATCTGGTGGTGTGTACGATCACGATCATAGGAGGCGCTTGCCTGTCCACGACCACGGCCACCAGCAGCACGATCACAATGGCCGTTGACCAGACGGTCACACCCACGGTAAACATCGTGGCGGATCCTATCGGCCCGGTCTGTACCGGGGAACTTGTGACGTTCACGGCCACGCCTGGAGGTTTGGGCGGTGGCACGGTCGCCTATAATTTCATGGTGAACGGGAGCAGCGTACAAAGTGGGACGGACAATACATGGGACAATGATGAATTGGCCGATGGCGATGTCGTCAACTGTACGATCACGGTAGCGGGCGGAACGTGCGTTAGCCCTACCACGGCTTCAAGCAACACCATCGCGATGGTCGTGGCGAATGAGATCACGCCAGCGGTGAGCATCATCGCTGACCCTGCCGGAGCGATCTGCGTGGGAACCACCGTGACCTTCACCGCCATTGCCAGCAGCACGGGCGGAGGGACCGTCAGCTACGACTTCGACCTCAATGGGGCCACCGCTCAACAGGGAACTGACAATACGTTGGATCTCGGCATCCTTGAAGAGGGGGACGAGGTGGTATGCACCATCACGATCATTGGCGGTAACTGCTTGGGTACGACCACGGCGACCAGTATCGTTTACACGGCCGATGTCGCGACCTCTATTACACCGACCGTAGAGATAACCGCGGATCCAGCTGGTCCGATCTGCGCCGGAACAACCGTCGCATTCACCGCTACCGCCAGTAGTACAGGTGGCGGCACCCTCGTCTTCGACTTTCTGGTGAATGGAACAAGCGCGCAGAATGGCGCCGCGGGGTCCTTCACCAGCTCGACACTTGCTGATGATGACGTGGTAAGTTGCGTCATCACGATAAGTGACGGCGCTTGTTTGAACAGCACAACGGCAACGAGCGGCACGATCACCATGGCTGTGACCCCCGGCCCCGACGCCAGCATCGGCTACGATGGATCACCGTATTGCACCAATAACGGCACGGCGGATGTAACGTTGATCGGTACCGCTGGCGGGAACTTCTCCAGTGCTCCGAATGGCCTTGGGATCAACCCGGGTACCGGCGATGTGGTGTTGGGTGCGAGTGCTCCAGGCTCCTATGTGGTCACGTATGCGATACCCGCCTCGGGCGGCTGTGAGGCCTTCGCGGCCACCGCGCCGGTCATTGTGAATGAAGCTTCCAATGCCGGGGTGAGTGACGCACTGGACGTCTGTACCTCAGGCAATGCGGTGGATCTGTTCGAACAGCTTGGGGCGCAAGCTCAACCAGGCGGTTCGTGGACCGGGCCAAGCACAGTGACGAACAACAGCTACGACCCGGCGACGATGGCTCCGGGCATTTACACCTACACCGTGATCGGTGATCCGGGATGTGCCAACGCATCCGCCCAGATCACCGTGTCGGAAGTAACCATCGTCACCTGGTATTTTGATGCGGACCTGGACGGCTTCGGAGATCCGGACAGCACAACGGAATCCTGCGACGAGCCATCGGGCTTTGTGAACAACAGCGACGATGA
>JANOPI010000140.1:0-26363 GCA_031421755.1 Flavobacteriales bacterium
TCCGCATCGGCGTCGAGGTCGCCCACACGTGCATAGCGCGGGCTCCCAAGTCCGGAAGCGATCACTTGGAAGGCTCCGAAGGCTCCCTGACCATCGTTGAGGAAGATGACCAGTTCCCCCGCGTAGTAGTCCGTGGCGATCAGATCCGTGTCACCATCACTATCCATGTCGCCGGACGCTACGGTGAAGTTGCTGGTGAGCGCGGTGCTCAACACCTGCTGCGGACCGAAGGTGCCGCTACCGTCATTCGCGTACCACGCCACCTTGCCGTCGTTGGTCGAGGCCGAGATCACGTCCGTGTCCCCATCACCGTCGAGGTCAGCCACGGCCAGATCGCGTACGCGGTAGGTCTGATCGGTGATCATGCGTGGAAAGCCGAAGACGCCACTTCCATTGTTCTCGCACCAATTGACCTTTCCGTCGATCAAGGAGCCGATGAGCACATCCAGGTCCCCGTCCCCATCAAGATCGGTCGTGAGCACGTTGGCCGGCTCTTGCGCAGGCGGCGCCACCACGCGTCGCTCCGCGAAACTGCCATCACCGTTGCCGCGCATCCACCCGACCTCCTCTTGCGACGTGCCGGTGTACGCGATGTCCAACGCGCCGTCCCCATCGATGTCGGCGACCTCCGCGTTCACCACGGCGCTGTTGACCCCGTAAAGTGCTTCGCTGCCAGCGAATGTGCCGCTACCCAGGTTTTCCAGGAAGGACAATTGGCCGCTCAAGGGAGGCATATGCGGAACGGCGAGAATGTCCGTATCGCCATCGGCATCCAGGTCATCCAGAACGATACAGCGCGTGCGTGGTGAAGGCGATAGGAAGGCGGCACCTGCTGTGAAACCGCCAGTTCCGTCGTTCACATGCCAGCGGAGCATGCCGCTTTCCAGACCTGTCGCGATGTCGGGGTCGCCATCCCCGTCCAGGTCCGCCACTTCGGCCACCTGCGCGGTGTTCGACGCGTCGATGAGCTGCGGAGCGCCGAAATTTCCCGCACCGTCGTTCCCGCACCAATGGAAGCCGCTGGTCGCATAGGCCGAGATCACCAGGTCATCATCGCCGTCGCCGTCGATGTCACCAGCATCCACATCCTTGGCCCCGGATAGTCCTGCGACCAATGTGACGGCGGCATTGAAGGTGCCGCTCCCGATGTTCTCTACCAGGAACACGGCACCCGCGTTGTATCCGGTGACAAGCAGGTCCGGATCTCCGTCATCGTCCATGTCGGTGATAGTGAGTCCCATGGCGCTGTCGATCACCGCCAAAAGTGTGTAGTCGTCGAAGGTGCCCGTTCCATCGTTCGCCGCCCACATCACCTCATTGAGCAGCGCTGATGTCGCCACCAGGTCCAGGTCGTTATCATCGTCCAGATCCGTCAGGTGCATTTCCGTTACACCCGGAAAGCCAGGACCGATGGCCCGAGGCTCCGGGAATGCGGCCGTGCCATCGTTCACCAGCCAGGTGAGCCGGCCGTCGTACCGTGCCGCACAGGCCAGGTCCACATCGCCGTCGCCGTCAATATCGCCTGCTCGCACGGTGGTGGGCACACCGCACCACGCATAGCTGATGGCAGTTGGCGGAGCGAATTGGGCGTTCACACGGGCGTGGACAGCCAGAAGAATAACGAGCAGGCCGAGGTTTCTCATGAGGTCATTGGTCAGGTGCGGCTGGCTTGCCGAAGGTGAAGTTCGTCATCGATCGCGGAAAGCCTGTGTTGGGCGCTCAGCAGTCCGGGGTGAAGACGGGTCTGCCGTGAAGGGTTGCTGGTGTGTCGTATCAAGGTCCTTCCAGGGACCATAGGTGCGCATAGCCACTGCCGTGTACTTGGCGATAGCGCTCTTGGAGAACGGTATCCAATGCAAGCCATTCCGCCGACCGGGTCCCATCGATGGCCCCCAACACCAGCACCTGCCGCACTTCCGGCGCATAACCCTTCTCTATGTGCGTCCCGATCCAGCCCCATCTGTTTTCCGGCGAAAAAATGTAGTGGCGCAGGTATCCGCTCGGCGGGGAATCCCAGGTGATCCACAAATGATCTCGTCCTGTGAACAGGAGGCCATCATGGTCGATGGCCGCATACGCCGTCAGGTGGCGGGCGAGCCAGTCGTCATCCAGTACGACCGGCACCACCAATGCATCAGGTTCCAAGGATCGTGCGGCGGCCATCACGGCGAGGTCGCGCTCCTCCATTCCGTGCATGCGGCGTTCGATGTAGATCAGTCGGACGGCGTGCAACGCCACAATACATAAGCCGACCACATGGATGAACGTGCGGGGAAAGCGCTGCACGCTGAGCCAGCAGGATATGAGCAGCAAGGCCAGCCATTGTGCCCGATCCGTGATGTAGAGCAATTCTGTCTTCGGTGTGCGGATGAGCGAGGCGAGCAGTAGGAGCGTCCCCGCCAACAGCAAGGCATCTGGTGGTGCGACCTTGAGCGACGTGCGTCCTCGTTGCCACAAGGCGTAGCCCAGGAGTGAAATGAACGCAGCACCCAACGCGATGCGGAACGGATACTCAGCATGGCTGTCCACGAGCAACAACGGACGAAGGGTGATCAACTCCCAGAACGGCCGGTGCGGCTCATGGGGATGAACGGGCGAGGTCGAAAATCGCGACGCCAGCAGTGTAAGGCCCGCCAGCACGGTGATGGTCGCCAGGAACGGAGCGGCACGGGTGGGCAAAGAGGCCCAGCGCGAGCGCCAAGCGGTGGCATCACACATGCGCAGCACCATTTCGTGCAGGCCCACAAGCAGCAGCAACAGGGCGCCGCCAGCCTTGTGGGCGAACGTGCCCAGTGCGCATCCGAGCATGAGCAGGAGCACTTCGCGCCAGCGGACCGAGGGCCGCGACACCCACCAGCCGCAGAGGACGAACGCGATACCCGTTGCGATCATGAAGTGGAATAGCCCCAACAACAAGGTGAACCCGATGGCGCACGGAAGCACCAGCAGCCAGGCCGCGTTCAGCGCTACCGCATACGCACGGCTCAATCGCCAGGCACCGATGCAGACACACAACACGACAAGGGCCGCGAGCAAGGTGTGCAGTGCGAACGGGTGCAGAACGCCTGAAAGCGGGATCAGCAGCAGGTCCCCCAGGTTCAGGTCCAGGCTTCTGGCGTCCACCCACATGCCTTCTGCTGCCCTGATCTTCCCTGACCACGCATCGCGCAGAACGGCGGCGTGCAGCAGGTGCATCGGGCCATCCAGCGAGACGAAATGGCGGAAGGACAATACGCACAACGAGTTGGCCAGAAGCAAGGCCGGAATGAACCAGCGCTTCCCCGACACGTCCTTCAAGCCACCGCCCATGGTGGCGAGTTACGGGTTTGAAGGTCAACCCAAGCGCGCCTGTAACTTTCGCCGGCACCTCGCTGTCCTACACCTGGAAAGCGACATTCCCCAGCACCTGCGACGTCGCTCACACAGATACACACACGCGCAATTCCCCGGCGCTTTGACACTCAACGATTTCAATTCCTGCGTGGACCTGCACAGCGATGGCGTGTACCGGTTCGCCCTGAAGCATCTGCGCGATACGGATACGGCGAAGGATGTGGTCCAGGAGAGTTTCGCGCGGCTCTGGCAGAAAGTGGAAGAGGTGGATCCGACCAAGGCGAAAAGCTACCTCTTCACCACGGCACACCACATCATGGTGGATACGGTGCGCAGAGGGCAACGCAGCACGCGGCTGGAGGAGCACCACGAAGACCTGCACTACAGCAGCGAAGGCGCACAACCTGACCTGAAAGCGATCCTCGACGCAGGCTTGGCCACCTTGCCGGAGGTGCAGCGCTCGGTGATCCTGCTGCGCGACCTGGAAGGCTATACCTACGAGGAGATCGCCGAACTCACAGGGCTGAACCTGACGCAGGTGAAGGTGTACATCTACCGAGGCCGCACAGCACTGAAGGAATATATCGGCAAACTGGAGATCGTGCTATGATCCTGGACCGAACCACATACGAAGCCTGGCTGCTGGACCGGATCGAGGGGAACCTTTCGCTCGCCCAAAACCGCGAGCTGGATGTATTCCTCGCAGCGAATCCTGGTCTGGATCCCGACCTCAGTAGACTGCCCACGATCGATGCCGGGGCTGCGGATCCGATCGATTGGAAGAACGAACTGAAGAAGCAGCTGCCCCCGGTCGGCGCACCCGATGCTGTCCGGTTGAACGAGTTCCTGGTGGCGCGCCTCGAAGGCGATCTGGACAACGCCCAAGAGCTGGCGCTGGACAAGTTCCTGTATGAGTATCCGGAGCTCCAACAACAGGCCAAGCGCATGGTGGCCAGCAAGACCGGTGCGGATAAAATACCCTTCGAGCACAAGCCCACCGTCAAGCGGCACTTCCCCCCGCTGGGCATGCCGGACGCCCATCGCCTCACTGATTTCCTGATCGCTTTCCATGAGGGTGATCTGAACAAGGAGCAGAAGCGTACACTCGCGAACTACTTGGCCGCTCATCCCGCAGCGCGGCACCAGGAGCGTCTCGTCGCTGCCGCGAAGGTTCGCGTAGAGCGCATCGTTTTCCACGAGAAGGAAGGATTGAAGAAGCGCGAGGTCCGCGTGATCGCGCTGTGGCAGCGCTATGCCGCCGCTGCTAGCATCGCTCTGTTGTTGGGCTTCGTCTGGTGGATGATGCGCATCGACCAGAATGACGGACCCGCTGTAGCCGAATCGGAGAAAGTGCAAAGACCTCAGGGTCCCGAGACGGAGACCCTGAGGGAGAATGCGGGTCCCGAGGCGGAGACCCTGAGGGAGAGCGGAGATCCTGAGGGAGAGCGAGGGGCGAAGACACTACCAGAGGGTGAAGAGAAGAGTCCGAACGCGCCGACACGGGCGGATGCGCCCGGACAGCACCCATCGAGCGCACCGCCCGTCCTGCCGATCGGGTCACCTGCACCAGAGCCTCAACTTGTGGAGGAACCCGGGGTGCCCGATCAACTGCAGCCCACTCCTCAGTTGGCCCAGCAGCCCGGGCAGGTCCCACACGTGCCCGAGGCGCCACCGCAGGCGCTTGCAGCGGAGCATCCTCCAATGATCGCGGCTGCCCATGATATCGGTGGAACCCCCATTGGTACGGCGCTGGCCAATACCGTGCGTCAGGGTGTATTGGCCACGGATGAGCGATCCATGGGCTTCGACCGTGATGATGCGCTCGCCGCAGCGAACAAGGCGATCAGTGCTGTTACCGGTGGGGTAGGGCGCGTGGAAGTGGCCCCCCAAGGCGCCCGCACTGGCTGGAAGCTCCGCCTGGGCCAGAACCTGGCCATTTCCGCCAGCAAAGGGCGATAACAAAGAACAGGTAGTATCCCGTTCACGATCATTCGGAATTTTTGCAGATCTTTTGGCGATACCCGCTTCGGGCATTGCGCTTCTTGTGCCCGTTCAGCGGGCCTTGGCCGCTCATCACCATCCATCAACCGCCCATCGATCCGTCACACGGCAACTGTAACAGACCCTGCCTTTGTTCCGTCTCACGACCAGAAACCGGCACATACGACCACCGCCATGAAAGCTTCCGCCAACATCATCCTAGCAGGCTCCGCACGCCTCACGCTCGTTCTCGCCACCGTCTTCACTTTCGGATCCGCGCGCGCTGCAGGTCCTGCCACCAGCAACCTCACGGGCGCTGATGCAACAGGGGCCGTGCCCGCCGCCGCCATCACCGTGTTGGAGCGCGAGCTGGATCGCCAGATCAATAAGTACGTTACCTATCCGCTCCTGGAGCGCACCAACCGGATGGATGGTGAAGTGCTCGTGAGTTTTGTTATCGATACGGAGGGCAAAGTGAAGGTGATCAACGCCCACAGCCCGAATACCGCCCTTTGCGAGTACGTGCTACGGATGCTTGCAAAAGTGGACATCGGCACCAACCCGGAAGGGTTGTGGAAGACCACACGCATGCGCTTCAACTTCCGGCCGGAGGTGTAGGGGTACCCACGGCTGTTTGACAGCACGCGCCGCCGGAGATCCGGCGGCGCGTGCTTTTATACCCACATAGGGGGAGACCTGAACGAAGGTCCGGGCCGCCGGTCACCGCAGGACCGCCGACCGATCGTTCCTGCGTACGGTGGGCCGGGCAGGGCTCCAATTTCGCCCTGTCACCAAACATCAACAACTCCAAATACCAACAGTCATGAACACCTTCCTCCTCCGCACCGCTATCGTCAGCATCACCCTCTTCGCTTTCGGTGCCGCCTTCGCCTCAGGGCCCGTGGCCAAGACCATCACACCCAATTCCTCCGCTATGGAGCGCACCCTCCAACGCCATATCGACAAGTTGGTGACCTACCCGCTCAGGGCGGCCGCCGGCACCATGGATGGTGAGGTAGTGGTCAGTTTCGTGATCGATACCGAAGGAAAGGTGAACGTGTTGCGCGCTGAAAGCACTAACGAGGTTCTGGAGGTATACGTCCTGGAACAGCTCACCAAAGTGGATATCGGCAGTAACCCGGCCGGTACCTGGAAAACCACCCACCTGCGTTTCCGGTTCATGCCGGAGAAGTAAGCACAGTTCAATTGGCCGGACACCGCCCCCGCAAAGAGGCGGTGTCCGGCTGTTCAGCCATCGATGGATCGGCCGCTCATCCCGGCGGGTTCGCCATCCGTCAAGAGTTCCGATGCGGCCTGTAACAAGTCGGGACATTTGGGCGTCCGATAGACAAACGCTCGAAAATCAGATCCGCCATGAATGCCATCCTTCGCCTCAGCCTGCCGATGCTCGCACTGTCGTTCGGCCTCTCGGCCGCGATCGCCAACCCGCCGGCCGACCCCCTCCGTGCCCATGTACCCAGCCCACAGGAGCGGGAACTGAAAAATCAGATCGATCGCCTGGTCACCTATCCGCTCTTGGAGCGCAAGCGCACGATGGACGGGGAAGTGGAGGTGAGCTTCGTGATCAACGCCGCCGGGAAAGTGGAGGTGATCGCCGCCAACAGTGAGAACGCCGAGTTGCGTGCCTACGTGCTGCGCAAATTGGAGAAGGTCGACATTGGTGAGAACCCCTCCGGGACCTGGAAGACCGAGCACATGCGCTTTGTTTTCCGTCCGGAAGCGTAAGGCGTTCAACCGACCGTACCGCGCTGGCCCCGAGAAATCGGGGCCAGCGCTTTTTGTACCAGTAGCATCGCGTTTATGGGAACGGCCTCTCACAGGTGGCGCTGCTGGCCAAAAGCGCGGATCATTTCGCACCGCTGTAACAAACCGCCCATCTCCCTGTCCTATGTGCAGAACACCACGCGCATGAAGCCTTTGAACCTGCTCTTGATCGCCGCATCCTTGCCCATGGCAGCGCTGGCCCAATCCGATACGCTCCGAGCCGATACGACCTTGGAACGCGGACTGGAGAACCACCGCTTGGAGCTCGGCCTCAATTCCAAAGAAGGAGCGTACGCCCAAGTGAAAGACAACGATGATGATGGTAACGACACCATACGCATCGAGTTCCGCCACAAGGTGATCCGCATCATTTCCACGGAGAAGATCGCCAAGATCCTGTCCGCTGATTCCTTATGCGATGACCTGCGGTCAGCTCGCACGGACCGGCGCAACGCCTTCACCTATTGGAGCGGTATCGACTTCGGTGTGAATTCCTTCATGACAAGTGACGGCCGCTATGGCGATGGGCCCAAGGCCGGGCCACTGCTGCTGAACAACCTGCGCAGCCGATGGCTGAGCATCAACTTCATGGAGCAGAAATACGAGTTCGGCAGCCACCACGCTGGCCTGTTCTGGGGGCTCGGCCTGGAATTCACCAGCTATCACCTGAGCGAGAATGCCACGCTGGCTTACAACGGGGACAGTACGTACACCATCCCGGTGGAGCAGCCGCAGTTCACCAAGAACAAATTGCGCCAGATCGGCCTGCGCCTCCCGTTGATGTTCGAGTTCAATACCAAAAAAATGCCCCTGCCGGTTACCGCTGAGGATTGGAAGAAATACCACGAGAAGGGGGGCTTCAGCAACAAGGGCAACTTCCACTTCGCCGCCGGGGTGGTCGGAAGCTGGTACTTCGACACGATGTACAAACAGAAGTTCCGCCAGAGCGGGGAGAACAGGAAGGTGCGCGACAAGGGTGACTACAACCTGCTGCCATACCGCATCTCCGCCCGCGCCCAGATCGGCATCGGCGGGTGGAACCTCTTCGCCGAGTACGGCCTTACCCCGCTCTTCGAGAAAGGCACAGCACCGGAAGTGATGCCGGTAACCGTGGGTCTTACGCTCATCGGATTCAATTGACAGCAGCAGGGTGGAACGCGCCTTCGTGAAGACACTGCGGCGGCGCAAGACAAGGGGAACTATCAAGCGCCGCATGAAGCCCCGGTCCTATAGGCCGGGGCTTCGCCTATTTTCGCGCTTCGCAGTTCCGAGCCCTCGGGACGAAGCTTCCCAAAAGAACCACCTGCACCATGGGTCGTGTATTCGAAAAGCGCAAGCACAAGATCTTCGCGCGCAACGCCAAACTCAGCAAGCTCTTCACCCGCATCGGGAAGGAGATCGCCATGTCGGTAAAGGCCGGAGGTCCCAACCCGGACGCCAACACACGCCTGCGGATGGCCATCCAGAACGCGCGCGGCATGAATATGCCCAAGGAGATCGTGGACCGTGCGATCAAGAAAGCCGCCGGTGGAGAAGGGGTGGATATCGCCGAGGTGACCTATGAGGGCTACGCGCCCGGCGGTGTGGCCATTTTCATTGATTCGGCCACAAACAACACTACGCGCACCGTGGCCAACGTGCGCAGCTTCTTCAGCAAATGCGAAGGCAGCTTGGGCACGAGCGGCTCGCTCGCGCATGTATTCGAACGCAAGGCGGAGTTCGTTATCGAGAACGCCGCGCTCAAAGGCAAGGACGGCGACGAGTTCGAGATGGAAGCCATCGATGCCGGGGCGGACGATGTGATCCGCGATGAGGAAGGCTTCATCATCCTGGCCCCTTACACTTCGTTCGGTAGTATGGCCCAAAAGCTGGATCAGCTGGGCGTTATCTCCAAAAGCGCCGAACTGAAGCGCTTCCCGCTGACCATGATCCCGGCGGATCTTACCACGGCCCGCAATGTGATGAAGCTGGTGGACATGCTGGATGAGGACGAGGACGTGAACGCCGTGTACCACAACATGGAGCTCACGGAAGAGGTGGAGGCCGAGCTGGCGAAAGGGTAGAACTTGTGCGCATGCGCCCTCGCCCATAGGGCCGATGATCTTTTGAAGCAGGTTATTACGCTCATGCGCACATGGCCGCATGCGCCGATGGCTCAAGCCGTCTTGAACCGTATGTGGTAGCGCGTGCCCTTGTCCGGATCGCTTTCCACGGTGAGGTAGCCGTTCAATTGCTCCACCAGACTGTCGATCAGGCTCATGCCGAGCGTGGCACCATCGTGGGTCAGCTTCTCTTGCGGGATGCCTACGCCATTGTCGGTATAGATCAGGTCGAATTCATCGTCGCTCACCCGTGCGATGCGCAGGTCGATCAGCCCGTTCTCGCGGCCCACGAAGGCGTGCTTGAATGAGTTCGTGATCAGCTCGTTCAACACCAGGCCCAAGGGCACCATCGTGTCCAGGTCCAATGTGAGCCCCTCGTCGATCGTCGTGCGGTAGCGTATGCTGTCGCGCACGTTGTTCAACTGCACCAGCTCGGAGAACAGCTCTTTCAGGTATTGACCGATGTCAAGCTGTACCAGATCCTCCCCTTTGTAGAGCTTCTCGTGGATGAGCGCCATGCTGGCCACCCGGCTCTGGCTCTGGCCGAAGACCTGCTGCAGCTTTTCATCTTCAATGGTCTCGCTCTGCAGGCGCAGCAGGCTGGCTACCACCTGCAGGTTGTTCTTCACCCGATGGTGGATCTCCTTGATGAGCACATGGATCCGCTCGTTGGCCTTCTCGAGCTTTTCCTTCTCCATCTGCAGAGCGAGGTTCTGTTCCAGGTCACGTTCGCGCGCCGCCTTCAGGTTGTCACGCATTCGGGCCAATGCGTTGCCCAGCATGTCCTGCTCCCCGCGGAGCGGTACCACGGTGTCGTAGTTGCCCTTGCCGATGGCGTCCGCGCTCGCCGACAACGACTTGATGTTGTCGATCATGCCATTGAAGGTGCGCGCCATCTGCCCGATCTCGTCGTTGGCGTTCACCGGCACGTGCGCCCGCACATCCCCCAAGCTCAGTGCGCTGGTGGCCGTGGTCACCTCGTCCACCGTGCTGCGGATGCCCCGCATGATCACGAAGGCCATTACGCCCACCGCACCCACCACGCCAAGTAGTGCGCAAAGTGTAATGATCAACCGTCGCTCAGCGAACCGTGAGTTGCCCTCGGTGGCCGCGATGATGTCCGTGATGGACCCTTCCTCCACCTGCCGCAGGTGTTCGATGGCTTTGCTGCTCAGGTTCCACCACTCCGCCGGGGTGGTGCGCATGCCGCGCAGCGTGCGCTTCTCGTGGATCGTGCCGATCATCGTGCGCATGTAGTTCACCTCCTCGCCGCGGAACACGTCCCGGTAAAGCTCCTGCACCGCCTCCTGCGCATCCCGCTGGAAGAGGAGCGTATTGGTCTCGTACTGGGCGATGCGCTCGTTCAGCTCACCGTACTGGGAGGCCGGTATAGTGTCCTCCGACAGCGCCCGGGTGATCCGCGTGCGCAGGTCGTTCAGTGCCTCCTTGGCGTTCAGCAGGCTCAGGTGCGCGAAGAGTTTCTCATTCGTCTCCGCGTCCATCGCCTGCCGGAAGATCAGCCCCAGGTACTCGATCTGCCGGCTGCTCATCCTACGGTATTCCAGTTCCGCTTCCGAGGCCACGATCCGTTTGCCCGTGACCCGCTCCCGGAGCACGTCCAGGATCGCCAATGAGGTGCCGGGGCGCACTTCAGGGTCCAAGTGCAGATCAGGATCCTCCAGCCGCGCCCGCGCATCGTCCGTGGCCGTGCGCCGCAGCTCCATGCGTTTGGCGTTCTCTTCGATGCCCGACAGCCACGACACCGATTGCGCGCCTTCCTGCTGCAAGGCGTCCGCCAGATCGCCCAACAACCGGATGTTCCCGGCTTGCACACGCACGTAGCCCAGCACGTCCCGCCGTTTCAAACTGCCGTCCACCTGCTTGCCGATCAGCAGCACCAGGCCCGTTACCGGTATGCCCAGTGTGATCAGAAACTTGGTGCGGACGGGGAGATCGGCGAAGCGCCAGGCCATGGGTCCGGCGAATGTAGGCGGCGGCGTGCGGTGGTGCCGTGCAGGGCTTCGAGCGCCCTGCGGGCGCTGGGTCCGTATTGTACCACAGATGGATACAGATGGACCCAGATGGCGGGAGAGGTCTGGTCAGAACTGGTCGGCGCGATCCGCATGATTCCAGCGGCTGGTAACGAACCCTGCGACTGCGTGGCTCAAGCCCCGAGTGCCTTGCTGGTCCGACGCAGTGGTCTCCCCTACATTCGGCGCGATGGAAACGACCACCGGTACCAACGCGGCCTTTGACACCCTGGAGGCCAAAATGCGTCAGGCGCTGCTCGGCGGAGGGCAGGAGCGCATCGATGCGCAGCACAAGAAAGGCAAGCTCAGCGCCCGCGAACGGGTGGGGCTGCTGCTCGATGAAGGCAGCTTCCAAGAGATCGGCCAGCTCGTTACCCACCGAAGCACCAATTTCGGGCTGGATCAGCAGGTCTTCCTCGGGGATGGTGTGGTCACCGGATATGGTACCATCGACGGCAGGCTCGTGTATGTGTTCTCGCAGGACTTCACCGTGCTCGGTGGATCGCTCGCCGAGGCGCACGCCGAAAAGATCTGCCGCATCATGGATCTGGCCATGCAGAACGGTGCGCCCGTGATCGGCATGAACGACAGCGGAGGCGCGCGCATACAGGAAGGCGTGGTGAGCCTCGGCGGTTACGCGGACATTTTCTACCGCAACGTGCGCGCCAGCGGTGTGATCCCGCAGATCAGCGCGATCATGGGCCCCTGCGCGGGCGGTGCCGTGTACTCGCCCGCACTCACCGACTTCGTGATGATGGTGGAGGGCACCAGCTACATGTTCGTTACCGGACCCAACGTGGTGAAGACCGTGACGCACGAAACGGTGACGGCCGAGGAACTCGGTGGAGCCAGCACCCACGCGAGCAAGAGCGGGGTGGCACACTTTACAGCACCGAACGGACTGGCCGCGATCCAAGACCTGCGCAAATTGATCTCTTTCCTGCCGAGCAACTGCGAAGAGGAACCGCCGGCGTTGGCCTACGAAGCGGGTGACGAGTCGCGCCCGGAACTCGATACCGTTATTCCGGCGAACGCGAACATGCCGTACGACATCCGCCAAGTAATGAACGCGGTGATCGACCCGGACAGCAGTTTGGAAGTGCATGCGGACTATGCACGCAACATGGTGGTCGGCTTCGCCCGCATCGAGGGGCGCACCGTGGGGTGCGTGGCCAACCAGCCCGCGGTGCTCGCTGGGGTGCTTGACATCGATGCCAGTGTGAAGGCCGCGCGCTTCGTGCGGTTCTGCGACGCCTTCAACATCCCGCTACTCGTTTTCGTGGATGTGCCCGGCTTCCTGCCGGGAACCGATCAGGAGTGGCGTGGCATCATCGACCACGGCGCGAAACTGCTCTATGCCTTCAGCGAGGCCACCGTACCGCGCATCACCGTGATCACCCGCAAAGCGTATGGCGGTGCCTACGACGTGATGAACAGCAAGCACATCGGCTGCGACATGAACTACGCCTGGCCCACCGCCGAGATCGCCGTTATGGGCGCGAAGGGTGCCGCGGAGATCATCTTCAAGAATGAGATCGCCAAGGCAGTTGACAAGGAAGCCAAGTGGAAGGAGAAGGAGGCCGAGTACAAGGAGCAGTTCGCCAACCCGTACGAGGCCGCTGCGCGTGGCTACGTGGATGAGGTGATCCGACCCAGCGATACCCGCATCAAGGTGATCCACGCGCTGCGCATGTTGCGCAACAAGGTGGACAAGCTGCCCAGGAAGAAGCACGGGAATATCCCGTTGTGAGGTTCCTCAAGCGAAAATGAAGAAGCCCTCACGTCGAGGGCTTCTTCGTGAGTATCCTGTTCGGTCAGCGATTGTTCAGCTTCACGGCTTTCTTCACCAGTTGCTCATCATTCACGTACAGCGCGCAGTGATAGGTGCCCGCTGCGAGCAGCGTTGTGCTCCACTCATACACATGTGAACCGGATGCACGTGCGCCCTCGTCCTGAACGAGCATTGTGCGACCGGTCGCGTCGGTGATCTCCAGTCGAACACGTCCTTCATTCGCCAACGTGTAGCGCAGTTCCGTGCGGTCAGCCACAGGGTTGGGGATGATGCGCAGATCGGTTTCCATGGCGGTAGCCGCGCCAGAACCGGCTTGCAAAACGCGTTGGTCCGCACTATTGGTGCAGCAAGCGGCGAGCTGTTCCTGCATTTGCGTAAGGGTCTCTTGCAAACTCTGTATGGAAGCCTGCTGCTGTTGTATAGCTGCGATCGCCAAAGGCAACAACGGGTTCAGATTCACTGCAGTGAAGGCGGTGGCTGGAAACACTTCATTTCCTGCGGAGTCCACCTCGGCGGGTTGAACAGCATCCGTTACGAGTTGGGGAAAGACTTCACCGAGTTCAGGGGCAAGGAAGCCGAATTGTTCGCCAGCCGGAAGGCCCAAGTGCGGGTACTGCTCCGTGAGGAACTCATACCGTTTGGGATGCAGTTGCATGACAAGATCCAGAGGCCCGTCAATCTCCTGGATGTTGGTCTTCAACTCTGGGTCCGAAGATGTCCAAATACCACCGGGGCTGAACGTTCTGCCTGGGAAGAATGCGGACCAATCGTTCAAGCCCGTGCCGGCATTCGCGCCGAACACACTGAAGTTGCCCACTGAGCCGCCAGTCGCGCTGGCAGAGAGTCCGAAGCTGTTCTGGACCGAACTGGTTTGTGGGCCGGTGTTGTCATTGAACCAACTGGACCCAGCCCGCAAACCACAGCTAGTCGTAACGTTCGAGCCGTTCACCCATGTGGAAATCCCCACCCCGCCACATGAATTGAATACCGTTCCGTAGTGTTTGCTCTCGGCCAACATGCCGTATGCGTTCGTGAAACCGCTTGTGGACAAGGTTCCCGATACTTGGCCACTCATGCCATACGCCGTACCGATGGTCCCGGTCGAACCGGTCACGTTGCCGCGTGCTCCCCAAACCTCCGTAGCGGTTCCAGCACTCACATCCACGGTGCCATGTGTTCCTGTGGCCTGGCTCACGGTCCCGCCGGACCAGTTCACGGCGATCGTGCCCTTTACACCCGTTCCGGTCCTGCTCAAGCCGTTGATCCGGGCCGAAATGCCGTCCGAATAGTCCATGTTCGTACCGTTCTCCGGGTTCACCGTGGTGAGGATGCCCACATTGCCCGTCGCCGTCGCAGAACCATTGTAGGTGCTGCAGATGCCCCCCAATGAAGGCGACTAGCCTTTGGTGTGCAGCACGTCCAGCTTGAACAAGGGGGATATGCTTCCGATGCCCACCAACCAATCCACTTGTGGACAAGCGCTGCCACTCACCGGATCCGTTGCCGTGTACATGCGGTCCGCTACGGGCACATAGGTCCAATTGCAACCGCCACTGCCGCCTGAACCGATCGTGCTCGCATCACGCCAATTCACCCGCCCATCCGTGGGGTCCACTACGAGTACCCGGTTGAGGCCATCGTTCTGATAAAGACCTGCGGGGACCATGCTGCGTATGCGGATCGTACGGTCAAGAACATCAAGGCGTTCCTCTGGACCTTCAGGGTAGCTGTTCACATAGTCTCCGATCCCTACGAACCCTTCGGGTCGAGCACCCTCTTCGAGTTGGCGCGGCCGGAGGCGCATGATCTCCAGACCTTCCAGTTCCGATGCACTGCCTAGCGTACCGTCAGGAGCCAGGGTGAAACGGAAACTGAAGTTGTTCCAGCGAGAGCCGCCATGTAACATCTTGTCGTTGCCCCACAGCGCAAGCACGTCCGTGCTGTCCGTCTCCAGATCATCATTGTCCGGGTAGGTGGGCATGGAGTATTTGTGCCCGATGTAGGCATAGGTGCTGTTCCCAGAGATGGACGTGCCATTGCGGCAGAACGGGCGGTATGGTGCTGCTTCAGGGGTCTCCGTGGCATAGCTCGGATAGCCATTGCCATGTACCAAGTGCAAGCGGGTCCATGGCATGATCATATCACCAGCGCTGGCGACCTCGTCCATGTTCTCCGTATGTCCGACGCCCACATACCCAAGCCGTGGTACACGGTTGTAGCCGTTCAGGGGGAACCCGCCACCGACAGAACTGGAATCATCCACCACCCGTAGGCCATTCCCGAGCGCCTCATCGTTGTCCGCTTCATCCACTGGTGCGTCGTAATTCGGCCTGCCCCGCCGGTTGCGCAACCACACACTGCCCCCGAACCGTTTGGCGATCATGTTGAAGCCCCTGTTCTCGAAGACATCATCGGTAAGGCCGAAGTTGCAAGAGATCTCCCCGATCTCGATCCGCTGGTTGTCGTTCGGGCCTGTGGCCCGCAACATCCGCCAGTGTGAGGCCAAGCCGAACGCGTCGTTGGCATCCGTATACCAGCCGCTACGGGTGCGGAAGACTTCACCACGCAGGCCGAGTGTCAGGTTTGTCATCCAATCACCGCGCACGTTAAGTATCGACTCGAATGGGAAGGGCATGACGGCGTTGCCAATAAGAAAGCTCCTTGGCCCGGGACCAATACCAATCATTGGGTCGAGCCAGTGGTTCCCGTTGAAATCGTTTAGCACCTGAGCTTGGGTCGTGCCAAAAAAAATCAAGCAGGAAACTGCAAGTGTCAATAACGGGTTCTTCATCACGTCCATGGTTTAGGGAGTAGTTCTGAGAAGCTTGAACGGGGTGTTGGTGTGTTCCGTGGAGATGATGAAAACCAACACGGCACCCCCAGCGCTAGGTGCAATGTTGTAGGAACCTCTACCTAGCGGAAATGCAACAGTCATGTGGGCCAAGCTTCTTCCGGTAACATCGAAGACACGGATGTGGGCGGGTGTGGTGTAGTTAGTGCCCCAGTCCACAAGCAAATTCCCTTGTTCATCTAGCCGAGCGGTGAAGCCAGTATTTTTTGCTTCATCCGCGCCATTTGCCCCCAGAGCAGAACACACCCCGTCGACCTGTGAAACACAAACGTCATCAATGAATGCATAAGCATACAACCCGCCACCATCCGGGTCCACGGTTACCGCAAGTGTGGAATCTTCCCCGAAGAAGTTTCCAACCTGCACATACCGATAAGCTGAATCCGGAATGAACTCCGCATATAGCTGGGTCCAGTTGGCTGTGTCCTCTAGTATTGTAGCCATGTGAATAATAGCTGTGTTGAAGTAGTATTGTATGTACTCGTCCGGTATGGGAAAGGCATTCACAGACATCCGCATACCAATTCCACTGGACATCAGTTCAGGGCTGATCTGACCTACATCGGCATAGCCGCCAGGTGACACAGACATGCATACGTGAGTACGGACGCCAACCATGAGTGGGGCATCGAGTTGGGCCTGGACGTACTCCCGAGCGTCATGATGGTACGTGATTACGCCAGTATACCCGTTCCCGGTATGTGCTTCCTGATAACCCGCAAAACTGGATGGCACATTTACAGTATCCGAGGCTCCACACGAATTGTACAAATCGGGCGATCCACCGATGCGCTGCCAAGCCACCGCATTGTCAATCTGGGAGAGATTTGTTGGACATTCCGTGTATTCTTCGAAGCTCCAGTTGGGCACCAGATTCTGCCCTTGGGCATTGGCGAGCAGGGCGAAGGTTGCGGCGGAAATGATGTACTTCATGGGTTCGTGATCATCCGCTAAAGCTAACCCCTGCTTATTGCCTTCCCCAAAGATTGTGGCATCCGTTCGCCTCTGCTGTTCCGTCAGCGTGAAGTCTTGGCTCTTCCTGCATGAACTTCTGCTGCAGTGGGGGTGTTTGTTGACCTGTCGCACAGCCAGTCTGCGAACCAGAACAATTCGTGGATAGAGGTACCTGTATAAAACACTCGGCAGAGTGGGGGTATTCTGCGCGATCGCGTATGTGGTGGGGTCTGTAATTCCCCGCAGAAAGCGCTCAGATAACTCCACCCGCCAACATCCCAGCGATGGCCAGCATCAACAGGCCCACGATCATCTGCACGCCGCGCATCGTCACTTTCGGGATCAATTTCTTGCCCCACCAGGCCCCGGCAAAGGCGGCGAGCACGGTGGCCAACAGCAAAGGCCACTCGTTGCGCAAGGTGTGGAGCATACCGTCGCTCAAGTAGGTGGGCAAACGTGTGAGGTCCACCAGGCAGGCGATGGCCACGCCCGTGGCGATGAAGGCTTCCTTGTTCAGCCCTGCGCGCAAGAGGAACATGCTGCGTAACGCACCCTGATGCCCACTGAGCCCACCGAAGAAACCACTGAGCAGTCCGCCGGGCACCATCCACTTCGGGGGCAACGAAAGCGTGTTGAGCGTACGGGAAAGTTCGAAGAGGCCGAACACGAGCATGAGGGCGGCGATGGATAGGTCCAGCGGATCAACGGGGTGGAGGACCCCTTGGAACAGGGGCGCGCGTGCGCCCAGGGAGCGCATCAGCAGCGCACCGAGGAACGCACCGAGGATGCCCGGCACACCGAAGCGCAACACGGTGGGCCAGTGGATGTGCCCACCCATCAGTCCCAACTTGAAGAGGTTGTTCAGCAGGTGTACCACAGCGGTGAGCAGGATCGCCGTTTCCAACGGGAAAAACAGGGCGAACACGGGCAGCAGCAGCGTGCCGAGCCCGAAGCCGCTGATCAACGTGAGCAGCGATGCGCCGAGCGCAGCCATGGGGATGACCAGTTGGATCGCTTCCATGCGGTGCCGAATGTCGCCCCCAAGGTTGTGTTCTCTTGTTAACGAACGGTGGCCCGAACCGGTGCCCGGGGTACTTTCGCTCCCATCAACACACGACCCCTATGCTCTTGAAAGCCTCTTTGCTCGCTCTGGCCACGGCCTTTGTACTGCCCGCGCACGATCCCCTCACGGACCTCGCTATCGGTGCGCCGATGCCCGCGGCCGACAAGGTGATGAAGGACGTGATCGGTGGGGATCGCTCCCTGTCCGCCATCAATGCGGAGAACGGTCTGCTCGTCATTTTCAGCTGCAACACCTGCCCGTTCGTAGTAGGCAGCGAGGGCAGCGCCGGCTGGGAGGGCCGCTATCCGGAACTGGGCAACTTCTGCCGCACCAACAAGGTGGGCTTCGCCTTGGTGAACAGCAACAGCAACAAGCGCGATGCAGGGGACAGCTTCACCGACATGCAGGCGCGCTACAAGACGCAGAACTACAACATGCATTACCTGCTGGATGAGGACAATGCGGTGGCCGATGCCTTCGCCGCGCGCACCACGCCGCACGTTTTCCTCTTCAACAAGGATATGAAGCTCGTGTACAAGGGCGCCATCGATGATAATGTGGACGATGCCAAGGCCGTTACCAAGCACTACCTGAACGACGCCATCACCGCGCTCGTGGCTGGTAAGGCCGTGGAGCCCGCCACTACCAAAAACCTCGGCTGCAGCATCAAGCGCAAGCCCGTGGAGCACAAGCATTGAGGAAACAGGAAAGCGGAAAGCTGAAACGCGAAAGGGCTGCTTACAGGTCCTTTCTCGTTTCAGCTTTCATATTTCCATTTTGGATCCGGGAGGAGCCCTGTTGAAACGTGCATAACTTGTTCTGGTCCGGCGCGGAAGGCGGGGCCACCTTTGCGCCAAAGCGGAACAACGGATGAACGTCCTTCTGATCGGTAGTGGTGGTCGCGAGCATGCGATGGCCTGGAAACTCGGGCAAAGCTCCTTGCTCGATGAACTCTATGTGACCCCCGGCAACCCCGGCACCGTGCGCCACGGGCGTAACGTGAAGCTGGACCTGAAGGACCAGAAGGCCGTCCGCAATTTCATCCTGGAAAAGAAGATCCGCGTCGTGGTGGTAGGCCCGGAAGCGCCGTTGGTCGATGGGTTGCACGACCGCATCGCTGCGGACCCCAAGCTCCAAGGCCTTGTTACCGTGATCGGCCCCAAAGCGGAAGGCGCACGACTGGAAGGCAGCAAGGAATTCGCCAAAGAGTTCATGCTGCGCCACAACATCCCCACCGCCGCGTTCCGTGCGTTCGGCAAGGGGCAATTGAAAGAGGCCGTCGCCTACTTGGACCTGATCGGTAACGCGCCGTATGTGATCAAGGCCGATGGTCTCGCACAGGGCAAGGGCGTGGTGATCGCGAAGGACCGAAAGGAAGCCGAGAGCGCGCTGAAGGACATGCTCTCCACGGACAAGTACGGCGCCGCCAGCGAACGCGTGGTGATCGAGCAGTTCTTGAAGGGCATCGAACTGAGCGCTTTCCTCATCACGGACGGCACGGCTTTCAAAATGCTCCCCGCGGCAAAGGATTATAAGCGCATCGGTGATGGCGATACTGGACCCAACACCGGCGGCATGGGCGCGGTGAGTCCCGCTCCGTTCGCTGACAAGGACTTCATGGCCAAGGTGCATGATCGTGTGGCCGCACCCACCATCCGGGGCCTGCGCGAAGACGGCATCCCTTACCAAGGGTTCCTCTTCATGGGCCTGATGAACGTGGATGGCGAACCCTACGTGATCGAATACAATGTGCGCCTCGGCGATCCCGAAACACAGGCCATCCTGCCCCGCTTGCGGAGCGACCTGCTGGACCTTTTCCAAGGGATCGGCAGCGGAACCCTCAGCGAATGCCATGTGGATACCGACGATCGCACCTGCGTTTCCGTGGTGATGGCTGCCGAAGGCTACCCGGGCGAGTATGAGACGGGCAAACCCATTGAAGGCATCGAGGCCGTGATGAACGCGTATGTCTTCCAGGCAGGCACCGCGGAAAACAAACGCGGCGAGCTCGTGACCAACGGCGGCCGCGTGCTCGCGGTCTCCGGTTTCGGGAAGGATGTGGAACAGGCGATCGCCAACACCTACCGCAACGTGATCATGATCGACTTCGACGGCCGACAGGTCCGCACCGACATCGGACATGACCTGGTGAAAGTGCCCGCAGCGAAACCGACGAGCGCACCTCAGCAGGTTTAGCGCGTATGGTTGTCCGTTCTCGGTTGTCACTAGTTGGGCCGGGTCCAAGGTGGGCTGACGACGGGAGTGGTTGTCAGTTCTCAGTGGCATCGTCGGTCCTGCGGCGTGCTGACCTACTGGTATGTTTTCGGTTGGCAGTACCCACGCGTCGCGCGGTAGAAACCTTGGACATAGGGCTTATTCGTCAGGTACAGCACTCGCGGAGCCATTCGGGTTATCTCCGGCAAACTGCCAGAAGCTCGACAATGGACAACAGCGAGCGGAAAAACCTCAGACGTGTCCGCATCGGCAGCCCGACAACGGACAACCGAGAACCACCAACCAAAACCTCAGATGTACTCCTTGCGGTCGATCGCCTTGCGCGTGTACTTGGCCTGGGACATCATCCAGAAGATCGCGCCGAAAGCCAGCACGCAAGCGAAGACCACCGGCGCTACCCAACCCAGGGAGACCAGGAGCCAATCAAATGTCGTTTGGCAAATGTGGCCGAAGGCGAAAAAGAAGTCACGCATCTGATTGGTCGTTTCAGCGGGGGCGAATATAGATGGTTGTCGGATCGTGTTGCTGCGACCGTGTTGTCGGTGGACGGGCTGCCGAGGAGATCAGACGAGGCGCCTTTCGCCAGCCGTCCAATTGCCAAACCACTGCGAAACAGCCGGCCGGCAAGAGGTGTGCAGGTGGGCGTCGGCAGCCTGACAACCGGCAACTGGAAACGGACAACCAACCCGTGTACCAACGTCGGCAGACTGACAACTGACAACCAACAACTGACACCCCCCCCGAACGTCAGCATCACCAACCCATGCTGGTAAAGTTCTTCCGCCAGAACCAGCCGGTGGTGCTCCTTGCGCTGCTGCCCTTGCTCCTGCTGCTTTGGCCCGGGGCCTCGCCAGCGGTGGATCCCGTGGCCCGATTCGCCGCAGGGATGCCCGGCTATGGCTTGCTACGGTCTCTGTTCAGCACGGTGCCTTGGGTACTTCCGTTGGTGGCCTGGTTGCTGGTGTTCGCCTTGGCCGTTCAATTGAACTTCACCCTCAATGAGAGTGACCTCTTCGACCGGCGCAACCACTTGGCCGCTCTGGTCCTTCCGATCGTTCTGGCGCTTTTCCCCAATGGCCTGGTGCCTGATCCTGCGCTCGCCGGCATGCCCTTCGTGCTGTGGGCCATGCGCCGCCTGTGGTCTTCCCAAGGTAGCCAACGGATCCAAGGGCCGCTCTTCGATGCGGGACTGTTGATCGGCTTGGGTGCTGCCTTCTTTCTGCCCTATGCCTTCCTGGTGGTGGTGCTCTGGTCTTCCCTGGCCGTTATGCGTCCCTTCCATTGGCGGGAGTACATCATTCCGTTGCTCGGGTTCGTACTCATGACCTTCCTGGTCTGGGGCACCTTGCATCTGGCCGCCCCGGGCACCTGGGACCCGATCGGTTCGTGGGGTCGGCCGGTGCCGTTGGCGAAATTGCCTGCGCCCCATTGGCTCCGTGGCGTGCTGCTCACCGCGCTCGCGCTCGGCTTTCTGGTAAGCGGGACCGTCGTCTTCGCGGCCGGGTACGCCCGCGGCATCATGCGAGAGAAGAATACCCGCGCTTCCTTCTTGGCCTTCAGCTTCACCTGCGGACTGCTCGCGCTCTTCACCTGGTTCGTCGAAGGCCGTGTACCGCCCGTACTCGTGGCCGTGCCCGTGGCCGCCTTTATCAGTTGGCCACTCTTGCAAGCCCGCCGGATCGTTTGGGTTGAGCTGGGGGTGCTCGCCATTATCGCATTGGGGGCCTGGGGAAGGTGGGGGTGATGGTAATGCGGGTTCAAGGAAACTGGTCTTTCTTGGCCTTGCCTGACGGCACACCTGCGGCCGTGGCTCCAATGATGGGATCTACTTTCGCAGCATGAAATTCGGCGTCGTCATTTTCCCCGGCAGCAATTGTGATGAGGACATGTGCTTCGTGCTGGAGCACACGATAGGGCAGAAGGTGGAGCGGCTCTGGCACAAAGAGCAGGACCTGAAGGGCTGCGACATGATCGTGTTGCCCGGCGGCTTCAGCTTCGGCGATTACCTGCGGAGCGGGGCCATCGCGCGCTTTTCGCCCATCATGCAGGAGGTGGTCGCGTTCGCACGCAAGGGAGGGCCGGTATTCGGCGTGTGCAACGGGTTCCAGGTGCTCTGCGAAGCGGGGCTGCTGCCCGGCGCACTGCTGCACAACGAGGGGCAGACCTTCCTCTGCAAGAATGTCTTCGTCCGCACCGAGAACCGCAGCACCTTGCTCACCAATACCCTGAAGCAAGGCCCGCTGAAGATCCCCATCGCCCATGGTGAAGGCCGATACCACGCTGACGCCGATACGCTGAAGGCGATGAACGAGAAGGGTCAGGTGCTTTTCCGCTACTGCGACAGTGAGGGCCGACTGCGCGATGACGCGAACCCGAACGGCAGCTTGGAGAACATCGCCGGCATCTGCAACGAAGGCCGCAACGTCTTCGGCATGATGCCGCATCCGGAGCGCGCCGCTGATGAACGCCTCGGGAATACGGACGGCAAAGCGCTGTTCACCTCGCTGTTGCAAGGGGTGCTTGCCTGATAGTTGCGAGTGGTATGTGGTGAGTGACGAGTGCTGCCGTCCCTCCACGGCGCTCGGCCGGTCAGACGCAGCACTCACCACGCGCAACTCATCACTCGGATGAACCCACTTGTCTGAATACCGCCCGCAAGCTTTTCACATCGGCAGGGTCCACGCTGATCGTGGTGCCTGTTGCGCTGGCCCCTTCCCATCCGAAAAAAATATACCCGGGCGCGGGGTGTGCTGAGAACTGGAGCCGCGTGCCGGCCAGCGCGGTGAAACTCCTTTCGCCATCGGTCAATGGAAGCTGCTCCACAGCGATCTCCCCGCCACCTTCGGGAACAACGCGCAGGGTGACTTTCCGGAGCTTCGTGTCCGTGTGATCGGCCAGTTGCGCGAGCAGGAGCGCCGGACGCCTGTGGATGTGATCCCGCAGGAGGGCGATACTCGCTTCCGGGGAGGGTATGCCCATGCTCTCCTTCCACCGCTCGTGGTCTTCACGCATCTGTGGGGCGTGCGCATCGTAGAGTGAATCGGTGAGCGTTGCGGCCCGGTCCGTGGCCAAGGAACCCGCGAGCCATGCGCTCAGACGAGCGAGCAACCGGGGCCCCAATTCCTCGTGCGCCAGCAGCCACGGCAGATAGGGCGATTCAGGCGCGGTTGCCGAGCACATACGCGCCACGGTGCCTTCATCCGGTGGTGCCCAAAGATCCATGTCGAACAGGATCCACCGCCAACGGCCACCCTGCACCTTGGGCCGCCAGCAGCGCGTGTTCAGGTCGTGATCCGCGCGGCCGCTGTACAGATCGAAGCAGGCCAGGTCCAACAAGCTGTTCACCTCCATGAGCTGCGCCAGGGAATCCAGCGGCGCGCCGCGCTCCAGCATGCCGAGCAACCGCGCATGTTGGTCATTGTCGCCTTGCAGCGCCCGGGCACCGGGTCCATCGATCAGGTCGATGCTTTCCGCGCCGCTGAACCCGCTCAACCATTCGCCGTTCTTCGCCGGCATCGCGCGGTAGAGGCCCGCGTATCCGCCGTTGAGGTAGAGCGGGAGCGGGGTGCTCGGCTGTACGTCCAACGCCGCACCGCCCCGGGCCACCGCTTCCAAGAACACGGCGCGCAAAAAAGCATGCGGCGTGGCATCGGCGCGCAGCATCGTTTCCTCTTCCCCGTAAAGCTTGAAGTTCTTCTTTGGCTGGCCGCGCGTGCCGCTCCCGGATACGGACAGGCGCACCTCTTCACGTCGGATGGTGTCCCGATCGTGCCATTCAACCTGGGCGGAACGCTGCCAATCGCGGCCGGTGCGCGCGTAGTTGGCTTTTTCACCCGCCACCAGGATGCCGCGCTGCGGATCGAACAAGCTGTCCGGATCGACCCGCAGACCGATGAATGGCCCTGTGCCTTTTCGTGGAAATGTGATCGACACCGGAGGCGATGGCAAGGCGTCCGGCCCGAATGCCCGAAGGGTCAGCACGCAGGAAGTGTCGGGCGAGGTCATGCCGATAAACCGGGGCAGATCCGGACCCGGAATACGGCCATCGAACGTGCGACACAACCAAGCACCTTCCGGTATGGCGCAGGTGACCGAGTCTTCCTTCACCACCGGAACGGGAGCAGGGAGCAGCAGGCGAGCACCCGGGGAAGCAGAGTTCGATGCGCCGGGCGTTGGGTCGGTGAAGTAGCCCCAGTCCTGCTGGCCATCGCGCAGCCGACCCAGCGAAACCCCCGTGGGCAGGGCAGACCAGCTGAAGACGTCGCGCACCGTGCTGCGGTCACGGTCGATGAGCAACAAACTGCCGCCCTCGCGCGGCAGCTTCAGGTCCAGGTGTTCGGGACCCTTTTCCGTACGACGATCGCACCAGAGTACCTGGTACCCATGGGAAGCCACTGGAAGAGGGACCTCCACGCGGTGTGCCCGCCCCAAGGTGACGAAGGTGTAGCCCAACAGATCGATCGTTCGCGCCGTCGGGTTGTACACCTCGAGCCAGTCGCCGGCCCCGCCGCCACCCGGAACCACCTCATTGATCAGGGGATGCTGCGCGGCTACCAGCGCGGCCACGCAACAAAGCCCTGTGGACAATAGACCACGCATCGCGGCAAAAATGATGGATCGCCGAACAGGACCGCCCTATTTTCGCAGCACCCCCTTCGGCGGGATCCCCAAGCACCCCATGAGACACCCTTCTACGCTCGCCCTTCTGATCGTTGCGGCCACCATCCAGGCGCAAAGCCTGAACAACGTGGTGATCACGCCCAGCAATCCCACCTCCTGCACCTTGTTGACGTTCAACTTCATCGGCTCCATGCCGCAGCAGGCGAACTTCACCTCGTTCGCGCCGGACTTCGGGCCTGACAGCCTGAACATCGGGCTTTTCGCCCAAGGCGGCGGCGGCGGAAATTCCAACTTCAACCAGGAACTCCCCGGGCTCGGGCCCTTCGCCGCAGGTACCTACACGGTGTGCGTCACCTTCACCCTGAACAACAATGTGGTGGGTACGGACTGCCAGACGATCGTCATCGCGCCCGGTACTGATCCGTACGCCGGGGAATACATGGAGCACGTGGACCTTTGCACGGGCGGGCCAACGGTCCCTCTTCTCTCCTTCCTGGGAGGAACGCCGGATACGTATGGCGCGTGGGTGGACCCGAACAACCAGCCGGTTCCCAACGGCCTCTTCGTTCCGGGGCAGTCACCGCAAGGGTTCTATACCTACCAGTTCATCGTGCAGCCGCCCTGTACCAGTACCTCCCAGCAGATGCTGATCCTGTACGCTGCCCCTGCGGCCACCGCCGGGCTCAACAACACGGTGGAGACCTGCAATGATCAGGGGCCCACGGTGGACCTGTTCACCCAGTTGCTGGGAACCCCGGACCTGGGCGGAAGCTGGACATTCAACGGCACAGCGCACAGCAACATCTTCAACCCGGTCACCGACGCGTGCGGCACCTATGTCTATTCCGTTCCTGGACTCGGTGGGTGCCCGCCGGCAGCAGCGGAGATCGAGGTGGACTGCTCCAACCCCCCGAACGCGGGCAGTGTGAACGCGAACAATGACACCCTCAACCTGTGTTATAATGATACCCTGCAGTTCCTCCAGCCCTTGGTTTCCGGGGAGCAGCAGACCGGCATCTGGATCAGCCCTGCCGGCTTCCAGATCGGCTCCTACAACGACACGATCAATCCCTCGCTGAATGGCACCGGGAGGTACGGCTATGTCGTTATCGGCGATCCATGCCCGAACGATACCAGCTTCGTCACCATCATCCTCTGGGGCAACCCGGACGATGGCTGCACCGTTGGTATCACCGAAGAAGAGAGCGGTTTGACACGCTTCGAAGTGATGCCCAATCCGGCGCAGGACCAAGTGACCATCGAGGTGGAACGGGCGCGAACGGATGGTGCCATGCTGCTCGAACTGCTTGACGCGGAGGGCCGGATCGTGCGCAGCGAAGGGCTCAATTTCAACGGGCTTAATGCCCGACGCACATTACCAGTGGGTGAGCTGGCCAAAGGAACCTACCTCGTCCGCATCAGCTCCAACGACGGCCGCACGGTACGTCGCTTGATATTGCGCTGATCGGATCATTCCAGCAGGAAGGGGCGCCGGCGGCGCATGCGGCCCGGCCGGTTTTAAGTCCAACCCCGTGCGCGGTTCCCAGGAGCGGGGCCCCGCCAGCCGTTTACGGGCGGGGGGGCAGCGGGGCCCGTCCCGGGTCCACAGCGTTGGCCG
>JANOPI010000141.1:0-11294 GCA_031421755.1 Flavobacteriales bacterium
TGTGCGGGGTCTACGGCATCAACATCGCCCACGAACTCGGGCACCGCGCCACGCGCCGGGAGCGGAACCTCGCCCGGGCCCTGCTCCTCTCCTCCTTGTACATGCACTTCATCATCGAGCACAACCGAGGGCATCACCGCCGTGTGGCCACGCCGGACGATCCCGCTTCCGCACGCCACGGCGAGAGCATCTACCGCTTCTGGGTGCGCACCATCGTCTTCAGCTTTGCCAGTGCCTGGCAAATTGAAGTGGACCGGCTGCGCAAGGATGGCCACTCACCCTTCGGCGTGCGCAACGAAATGATCCGCTTCCTGCTGGTGGAGTTGCTGCTGGTTGTGACGGTGCTCGTGATCTTCGGTCCAATGGTCATGTGCGCTTTCCTGGCCGCCGCCTTCATCGGCATCCTGCTGCTGGAAACGGTGAACTACATCGAGCACTACGGCCTGGGCCGCAAGCTGTACGAACGCGGCAACTACGGGCGTGTGCAGCACATACACAGCTGGAACAGCGATCACCTGCTGGGCCGCCTCATGCTCTTCGAACTCACCCGCCACAGCGACCACCACTATATGGCCAGCCGCAAATACCAGGTCCTGCGCAGCGATGCCAAAGGCCCTCAGTTGCCCACAGGATACCCCGGAATGATGATCTTGAGCCTGCTGCCTCCGCTCTGGTTCCGCACCGTGGACCCCATTATCGCCCGTTTGGTAGAGACCGACCCCGCGCTCACCTTTGCGCGCGCTCGGACCAACACCGCTTGAGGTCCTGTACACATGCCTGGCACCTCCTCCGCCGAAAAACCCATGGAAGACCGGCTCCTAACCGGTGAGCTGGTGAAGCTCGTGCATGACATCGCGCACCGCTACGGCGCCGTGCGCAATGAACTGCTCGCCGCTCGCTTGGTGCGCCGCGAAGAATTCCGCCAGGGCAACGTGGACCGGCTGGAAGACACCGCCCACATCCGACAGGCCCTCTGGAAGGTGGATCCCGTGCCCGCTGAACTGCTCGAGCGCCGTGTGGAACTGCTCGGCGGTTGCTCCCGGCAGGAGATCATCCAAGGCATGAACTGTGGTGCCAAGAGCTACATCGCCGACCTGTGGAACATGACGCCGAACGACCCCGGCAGCGTGCTCCGCGCCCACAAGAACTTGGAGCGCGCCGTGGATAGCCGCCTGCAGTTCGTGGACGAGAACGGTGACCGCGTGCGCGTGAACCCTGCCTCCACCACGCGCATCTTCTTCGCGCCGCGGCCCTTGCACGTGAAGGAGTCCTCCGTGCGCGATCAAGGCGGTGCCGTGCCCGCGAGCTTCTTCGACCTGGCCGTGTACGCCAGCTACAACGCCGTGAAGCTCCGTGTGCGCCAGGCCGGCGTATACCTCTACTTGCGCGGCGTACACAGCCATCAGGAAGCGCGCTTATGGAAGCAGGTGATGGAGTACATCGAGGAACACCTGCACCTTCCGCGCGGCACCTTCCGCGCTACCGTGATGGTGGATTCGCTTTCCACCGCGTTGGAAGCCGACGAGATCCTCTTCGAACTCAGCCATCATTCCGCAGGGCTCTCCATCGATCCGCAGGCCTACGCGGCGGATCACGTCCAACTGTTCAGCGCACCGGATCGCGCCGTGCTGCCGGATCGCGAACGCATCGGCCTGAACGAGCACTTCCTGCGCAGCGTGAGCCTGATGACCATCAGTATCTGCCACAAGCGGCAAGCCCATGCCATCGGTGCCCCCGCGTATATTCTACCACCGGATGACCGCGGCAAAACCCAAGCGGGCTATCTGGACCTGATCGCTGACAAGGAGCGCGAAGCCGTGGACGGCCATGATGGTACCATCGTAGGCCACCCCGGCCTGGTGAACCCCGCCATGATGGAGTTCAACAAGAGCATGCCCAAGGCCCACCAGATGTACTACGAGCGGCCGGACAAGACCAAGCCGAGCGACCTGGTGCAACGGCCCGTGGGCACCATCAGTACAGACGGACTGCTCGGTGCGGTGCGCACTGTGCTCGGTGCCATGGTGGCCAAAGAAAAAGGACTGCCCGTTGTGGAACAAGGCGGCCGCTTGCACGACCGCTCCAGTGTGCGCCTGAGCACCCTGCTGCTCTGGTCATGGGTGCGCAGCAGCCACGGCATCGTTACGGACACCGGACTGGAGATCCACAACGAACTGATCAGCTATCTCATCAAGAAGGAAGGCACGAAACTCTTCGGCCGCGCGGACGCCGCCGCGAAAGAGTCCGGCAACCGCGCGGTGGCCATCCTCACCGCCGCCATGTTCGCCGATTCCCCGCCCAACGACCTCCTCGGCTGATCACCCGGATGAAGGAGCATTTGTGGATCCCCTGCGCCGAACGCTTGCCCGCCGATGGACAACGCGTGCTCGGTTGGCTCCCGAAGAACACGGTGTACCTGCCCGGCAAGAGCGGTGCCACCGAGGAGCGCAACAGCGTGATCCTCCGGTTCGCACATGATTTTTTCGTGAAGAACCCCAGCAAGACCGGGAAGGCCACAGGGCCGCACTTCTGGATCGGCGAAGGCTCCAGCAACCACTTCTTCGAAGAGGTGAGCCATTGGATGGTGATGCCGGATGGGCCGGGCAAAGGAGCGTAAGGCGGAATTCCTGCGCACCTGCCGCCGCAGGTCTGTGCGAACCGATTTAAAAACGTTTGGATTTGTGGCGCAGGCCGGGTAGTTTCGACCTCATCCTGTGCTCTCCAGCAGGCGATCGAATCCATAAACCCCTTCAAGCCCCATGAAGAAGCTGATCGTCGCCCTGACGCTTTCCCTCGCGCTCACCCCCCCCCCATTCTGAGGCGCAGGTACCCGTGCCGCCGCCGGACTTCTACAACGACTTCCAACGCCAAGGCTTCGGCTTCTGGCAAAACCCCGAACCCGGCTGGGTGGTGGGGTCGGATGGCCAAGCCGTCGAAGACGTCCAATTCGTCAGCGACGGAGCGCAACCCAAGGCCTTCATCCGCAAGGACACGCAGATCAGCTTCGTAATGGCCGCCGTGGATACCAGCGTAAGCACACCGGACACCCTACGCCGCCTGGACATGTCCTTCACCGGTGAACTCTTCCTGCAACCCGATGCCGTGGCCATCGAAGAACAGCCCGGCCACCGCAATTTCTACTTCCCCCATTGCGCGGACGGTATCACCGATGTTCACGCCTTCAACCGCGTCCTCTACAAGAACATCTATGCGGGGATCGACCTCTGGCTGTACTGCGGCCAGCGTGGCCAGAAAATGGCCCTGGTGGTCCACCCCGGTGCGGACCCGGATGACATACGCCTCGTGTTCGATGGGCAGAACACCATGGACCTCGACATCCTCGGCAATTTGCGTTTGTTGTTGGATGAAAAGTGGATCGTGCTGCCCGAAGCCGTAGCCTACCAGTACGAACCCGACAATACCATACTGCCGCTGAACTGGACCGCCGAATACGTGCCCAACAACAATACCGGTCAGGTGGGTTTCACGTTCGATGCCTACGACACCGCAAAACCACTGGTGCTGCTGATAGGGGCGCCGCCGATGATGGGTGGCAACTATGATGAACTGGGACTTTGCTGGAGTACCTATATCGGTGGTGATGGGGAGGATTACATCGTGCAGACCGCCCAGGACAATGCACAGAACTTCTATGCGGCAGGCTCGACGAGTTCACCGATCGCAACTTTTCCTGTCACCACAGGAGTGGAGAATTACGATGGTGGTACCGTCGCATTCGTTCTGAAATTCAAACCGGACGAACAGCTCGAATACAAGTCGTTCTTCGGCGGGGAGGATCCAAAATACTGTCGCGTGACCGGCTGTACGCTAACGCAATCTTCCGGTTCCAACGGGGTCTATATCGCCGGTCGAACGAACTCCAGTCAGCTACCGGTTTCGGCCCCGAATGGCCAACACATGATGGACATTGGACTTCTCAAAACGACCTTCATCGCAAAGTTCAACTTGACCTCAGGTGAGTTGACATGGGCTTCGTACTTCGAGGCCTATCACATCGGCGGGATCGCGAGTTCAACAGATGGCCGTGTGTACCTCACCGGACGAAGCCATTTTGCCAGTTGGCCGGTGAATGAAGCTTATCTGGATGTACCTCCGCCGACCGCGGAAAGCGAATACTGGCCCAGTTCCACCGGGGAAGGAAATGTACCCAGCGGCTTCGTCGCTATGCTGAATCAGGAGGACAAGTTGAACTGGTTCACCTTCGTCACAAACAATGCGACAGTGATCTCACCCGGCGTTTTCCTCGCCTACGCATGGCCGAACAGCGAGATCGCTGTGCGTGGTGACCGTGTGGTCATGCTTGCTGAGTGCAGCTGCCCCACCCTGCCTAGCGGCGCATGTCCACCTGGTGCCTATTGCGACCCCGCTTACTACGACGGTGACATCAAGCTCTATGAGTTCAACCTGAACGGCGAATTGGTCTGGGACACCTACATCCACAGTGTTGATCCGATCTGGTCACTTTATGCCGACGGTGATCCTGGTTCCCTGGTCGCGATCGATCCTGTGACCGGTGATGTGGTGATCACGAGCAAGATCTTGGGTTACGGAGGAGGATTCGAGATCGTACCGGGCACGGGCTGGTACAGCAATTCCGCGACCCCAGCAGCAAATATCTTGTTCGCCATGCGATTCTCTGGGCTAACGCGCGACTTGATCTGGTCGTCTTTCCTGCCAATGAATATCAACCCGGGCGAGGTGCGGTGCGTGGCCTTCGATGATGAGGGCGCGCTGTATATCGCTGGCCAATGCAAGGGGCTTGGTGTTCCGCTCAATCAATACGGCGGGTACTACCATCAACCCACCATCAATCCCAATGAAGGTGTAGAGCAGGACGCGTTTCTTATTTGCATAGGTCCGGACTTCTCTCTGCGCTTCGCGACCTACATCGGCGGTGAAGCAGCAGCGAATGCAGGCGACCAGATCTACGACATACTACAGCGCAACACGAACGGCCACATCTACGTGGCAGGGTACACGGGCAAAGGCACGGATCAAACTACCTACTTTCCGCTCGACGACGGTGGTGGCATACCGGACTTCTGGGATGAATGGGCCGGTGCCACCACCGATGCGATGATCGCGTCCTTTTGTCCGGAGGCCCCGACCATGCTGCCTTCATCCACACCAGACCGGTCCGGTCCACACCTGTTGTGGCCAGATGACAATCATATCGCCCTGACGGGATTGGGTGATGGGTTACATCCCGTTAGCATTTATGACGCTTCTGGCAGGCTTGTTCATTCTGCCCTCACATCGTTCAGTCATGGCCGATCCTCGAGTTTGGGCATTTCAGAACTGCACTTCGGTGCCTACCTCGTCGTATGCCAGGGTGTAACCTATCGGTTCATCAAGCGATGAATCGGATTCTGATCCGGATCTTCCTCCCCACCCTTATCCTCTATTGGAATTCGTGGGCGGTGCGTGGCCAACCCTCTTGGGTGGCGGCAGGGAACCCTCTGTTAACACTACAGATGAGGGACATCTACACCGACACTGTTACTGACGCGATCTACTTCTGTGGTCAAATGTCCTACGATGGGGACTTCAACTTCACGGAACAGGGCATTCCGTACTACTCAAATGGCCAATGGGATACCATCGGCCCACTCATCGCACAATCAATGTGCCTGATACGCTGGGGAGATACATTGGTGCTTGGGGGTAGCATCGTCTTCATAGACAGTGTTCCGTATCAGAATTGTGCAGGCTTGGCCAACGGCGAATGGATCCAGTTCGGTAATTTTTCCAGTACCCCAGCAGAATTCAGGATCATTGGGGGTACTCTCTATGCGATCGGCCCTTTCGACCAAGTGGATGGCCAAGTGTGCAATGGGGTCGCAAAAAGATGGGGGGGACATTGGCTGCCTGTAGGCAACCAGGCCACACTCCCCCAGAACTACGTTTCTGACCTGGTGATGTACAACGGACACCTCGTTCTGGCAGGCACCATGAGTTATACCGATCCGCCTTCACGGTGTTTGGCCATCTTGAACGATTCGATCTGGGAACCCTTGGGTCCGGGCATTCTCGGTGGATTCGGTGCAGGCCGCTCGTTGGCGGTTTATCAAGGTGACCTCTACGTGGGTGGTGCAATCCACATCTACGATGGCAATGCCGGACATGGGATCATGCGTTGGGATGGCGACCAGTTCCATCCAGTGGGCACGGGCTTACAGGGCAACGAGAACGACTACAGCGATCATTGTGGTGTAACCAAGATGGTGGTGCGCGACGGCCTGCTGTATTGCGCAGGCCAGTTCCACTATGCCGGGAATATTCCAGCAAAGGGCATGGCCACATGGGATGGCACGGAATGGTGTGGCTTCGGAGGCGATCTGGAACTACCGGTGGAATCATTTGATTTTTACCACGACACCTTGTACGTGGGGCCAAACGACGATGCTGATGGTCTGGATGTAGAAAGCGCCGCCAAGTACGTAGGCACCTACCCCGATACCTGCACCCAGAACACCACTGCCGTGGCGGAGCGGCCGGCCCATGCCCAAGCGTTCCGGGTTTTTGCAGGTTCCGCTGGGGACTTGTCCGTTTCAGGCATCGGCGGGCCTTGCGGCTATTCCATCCACTCCGCTGATGGCCGGGTCGTACACCAGGGGCGTTTGAACGGCGCTGGTGGTGGTACTGTCCACGTCAGCCTGCCGCCCATGGCCGCTGGGCCGTATGTGTTCCGCTATCCGTTCGGGGCTGCTGTGTTCTTCAGGCCCTGATCGGCCCTTCAGGTCGCGCATTGAAAAACGAAAAGCCCCCCGCAACGCGGAGGGCTTTTCATCGTTCGTTCCGTTCTCAGCGCTGTCCTGGCTGCGCATCACCCGGGGCGATGCTCAGCAATTCGACCTCGAAGACGAGCACGCTGTACGGTGGAATGTCCTGCCCGGCCCCTTGGGCGCCATAGCCTAAGTTCTGAGGGATGTAGAGCTTGTACTTGCTGCCGCTGTTCATCAGTTGCAAGGCCTCGGTCCAGCCTGGGATCACTTGCCCTACGCCGAAGGTGGCCGGCTCGCCACGGTCATAGCTGCTGTCGAATTGTTTGCCGTCCAGCAATGTGCCCCGGTAGTGTACCGTCGCTTGATCGGTGGCGGTGGGCTTGGGGCCTGTGCCTTGAGTGATCACTTCGTACTGGAGGCCGGTAGGTGTGGTCTGCACGCCCGGCTTCTTCCCGTTCGCCGTAAGCCACTCCTCACCAACGCGCATGCGCGATTCGCCTTCCGCTTGCTGACGAGCCATCACTTTTTTCTGTGCTTCCACCATATAGGCTTGTACCATGCTTTTCACTTGTTCGCTGGTGATCTTCTCCGTGCTGTCGATGCCGTCGGTGATGCCCATGGCCAAGGCCTGTACGTTGAGCGAATCCAGCCCGCTCATTTTCATGTTATGGCCGATGTCCGTACCGAGGCCATAGCTCACGGAATCGATGTTGGACTTCAGTGCCACTACCTGGCCCTTCTGGCCTGCGGCCTGGTCCGTGCAAGCGCCTAGCAGGATCGCCGCCAAGGCCGAGAAACAGAGTCGGATGTTCATGGGTGTTCTTTAGGGGCGGCGAATATAGTCGGTGCCCACGAAGGGGTATACGACGGGACCGGTCGCAGCGCGTTGGAATGGTGTGCGCCCTGCGGGCGCTGATGAATGAGGACCACGGTTGGACACGGATGAACACAGATGGACACAGATGAACGGGGATGAACGCAGATGAACACAGATAAACGCGGAAGGCTTGCGCGAGGGTTGGAGTGATCGGTTGACCGTTCTGATGACCGTTCGATCGCCTTGGGTCTTCACGAAGGTCAACGCCCGAGGATCGGCGGGCCCAGGATGCGCTCGATCTTGCGTTGGAACCGCTTGAAGCGCCACAGGTCGCTGTGGAAGCCGCGGCCGAAGGAGACCATTTCGCGGCGCACGGTGTCAGGCACCTGGGCGTAGAGTTTGAGGGCGCTTTCGTATGGCACGATGGGGTCACGCTTGCCGTGAAAGATGTGGACGGCGCAGGTGACCCGGCGGATGGCCTTGTCGTTGCGGAAGGGGAAGCGCAGGAGCCAGCGATAGGGCAAGGCGTAGAACTGGTGCCGCGCGGCATCGTACAGGTTCGCGAACGGCGATTCCAGCACCAAGGCCCGTGGGGCATTGGCCGCCGCCACCGGTACGGCCATACCCGATCCCAGGGACCGGCCGTACACCACGATCCGCTCCTCCGGCTCGCGCTCCTTCAACCAGGCGTACCACAGCGCCGCATCAGCATGCAGCGCCGCTTCGCTCAGCTTGCCACGGCTCTTGCCGTAGCCGCGGTAGTCCATCATCAGTACATTCCACCCGAGCCGTGTGAACCGCGGCGCGAACTGGCCCCAGCGCTTAAGGTTGCCCGTGTTGCCGTGGAAGTAGAGCACCGTTCCCAGTGCGTTCTCCGTGCGGAAATACACCGCGTGCAGTTCCACGGACGGATCCGGCGACAAGTTGACTTCCTCATAGCGCTCGCTGAAACCGAAGCGGTAGCTGCTGGAGAGTTTGAACCGGATAAAGATGAAACGGTCCTGCACCCACCAATAGACCAGGCAGAGCAATCCGTACAAGGCGGCCACCGCCAGGATCGCGTACAGCGCGAGTGCCAACACGGTGCGAAGTTACCGGCCTGAAGTGGGGCCTGTGCTATCTGCGCACGTTCCGCTCCGGGGTCGTCGGTGTGCTGATATCTTTCCACCGTGGGAACTGAACGCACCTTGGTGCTCGATCATGATCGGGTGCAACGCAAACTGCGGCGGATCGCCATCCAATTGTGTGAGGAAAATTGGAGCGAGAAGCGCATCACCGTGGTGGGCGTGGCCCCGCGCGGTATGAAACTCGCCGAGCGCCTGGCGGCCATGATCCGCGAGCTGAACGCCGTGGAAGCCGATGTGGTTGAGCTGAAATTGGATAAGAACGATCCGCTCACCGGGCCCGTGAAGTTGAGTACGGATCTGGGGGCTTTGCAGGACCGCACCGTGGTGCTGGTGGATGATGTGCTCATGAGCGGCCGAACCTTGATGCACGCTGCTGCCCACCTGGTGCAAGTGAATCTTAAAAAGCTGACCACCGTGGTACTGGTGGATCGCCGACACCGCGCTTACCCGATCCGCGCTGACATCGTGGGCCTTACGTTGAGCACCACCGTGCAGGAGCACATCAGCGTGGAACTTGGCCGCAAGGATGCGGTCTACCTCTCCTGAACGGGACGCTGCGCCTCCCCTTCCAGTCCTTGTTGGATCCGTTCAGCGATCGTATGCGGTTCGCCGCTCGCCCAGACCCGCATTTGGGCCTGCTGGTATACCGGCATACGCGCCGCCAAGAGCTCTTCCACCCGCTCCTTCAGCGCAGCGCCCTTCAGCCCGAACAGCAATGGCCTGTCGCCGCCTTTCTGCTCCACGCGCGTGAGTAGCTCATCAAAGGGGACATCCAGAAATATCACCGTTCCTGCTGCGAGCATCCGCTTCATATTGTCCCCTTCCATCGGCGTGCCGCCACCCGTGCTGATCACTGTGCGCTCGGTGGTGAGCAGTTCGGCGAGCACCTTCCCCTCCACTTCGCGGAAGGCCGCTTCCCCGTTCTTCTGGAACCACGGCGTTATCGGCCCGATGCGCTGCTCGATCATCCGGTCGATGTCGATGTGCCGCAAACCCATGCGCTCAGCCAGTTCCCGACCGATGCGACTTTTACCGCTGCACATGAAACCGACCAGAAATACAGGCATGGTGCAAAGCAACGTTAAGTGACCAGAGGTTCTGCCATCTTCGCCGCCGATGACGATCACTGAGGTCACGGACGCCCGCACGCTGCGCGACTGGACGCGCCTGCCTTGGCGCATATACGCCCATGACAAGAACTGGATCCCGCACCTGAAACAAGATGTGGAGAAAGTCTTCGACCCGCAGAAGAACAAGCTGCTCGACAAGAAGACGCATCCCAGCGGAGCGATCACGCGCTGGGTGCTTTACGCCAATGACGGTTCCGCCATCGGGCGCATCGCCGCGTTCGTGAACCCGAAGACCGCGCAGTCCGACAAGCAGCAACCCACGGGCGGTTGCGGCTTCTTCGAGTGCATCGATGATCAGGCTGCAGCGAATCTGCTCTTCGACACCGCTCGTGATTGGCTGAAAGCGCGCGGAATGGAAGCCATGGACGGCCCCATCAACTTCGGCGAGCGCAACATGTTCTGGGGACTGCTGATCGAGAACTACACCGATGCGCCCATCTACGGCACTAACTACAATCCGCCGTACTACGTGAAGCTCTTCGAGGGCTACGGCTTCGGGCTCTATTTCAAGCAGCTCTTCTATCGAATGTCCGCCATCACCGGCGTGCCACCGATCTTCCACCGCAAGTTCGATCAGATGAAGAACGATCCGGATTTCCGGATCAGCAATGCCGTGGGCATGGCACCGGAGAAGATCGCCACCGATTTCCGCGAAGTGCTGAATGCGGCCTGGGTGGATCACGAGAACTTCAAGCCAATGACCGCCGAGACGGCCATGAAATCCATCAAGGCCATGAAACCGGTGATGGACCCGCGCATCATCGTGTTCGTGTACCACAAGGACAAACCGATCGCCTTCTACATCAACCTGCCCGAGCTGAACGAGATCTTCAAGTACGTGGACGGCGACCTCAACCTGCTCGGCAAACTGAAGTTCCTCTGGCACAAATGGCGCGGCACGTCCAAGACCATGACCGGCATCGTCTTCGGTGTGGTGAAGGAGTGGCAGGGCAAGGGCATCGAAGGCGCCATGATCGTGCATACCAGCAATTGGCTGGTGAAGACCGGGCGCTACAAGGAGACCGTGCTCACCTGGATCGGCGACTTCAACCCGCGCATGCTGAAGGTGGCCGAGAACCTCGGTGCAACGAATTACCGCACGCTGGCGACCTTCCGCTACCTCTTCGATCGCAGCAAACCGTTCGAGCGGCTGCCGATCATTGAGAAAAAGGCGTGAAAGGTCAGCATTGGCGGGTGTCTGTGAAGAGTTGCCGACCACCGTGTACAACTCAAGTTGGAGGGGATCAAAGCGTTTCTACTTTTGCGCCCTCAAAATCACGGAGGGGGTAACCCGGAAGTGGTGGAGGACTCTGTAGCTCAGCTGGTAGAGCACGACACTTTTAATGTCGGGGTCCTGGGTTCGAGCCCCAGCGGAGTCACTGAAGCCCTTGCGAAAGCAGGGGCTTCTTCGTTTTGCGGAATTCGCGACCCCGGCTCAGGGCCGGGGTGACATCAGCAAAGGAAGTGGAGCGGG
>JANOPI010000142.1:0-8101 GCA_031421755.1 Flavobacteriales bacterium
TCGGGATGTAGTTCATCCCGTACGGGTCCACTTGGTACCAGGGTGGGCGGCTCTGGGATCCGATCAGCTGCCCTTGGCCACCCTGGCCGCAGCTCGCCAGCAAGCCGATGGCACACAGGTATACGATGGGACGAAGTTCCATGGTCTTCCTTTTTTGCCGTTCCGTCTCAGGTCCTTGCAAGTTCCTGGTCCGCGTGGCCGGGTAAGCAGACACGCTCAGACAAGACATGCAACGGCGTTGTGGTTCCAATTGTTACCCCGATTCACAAGAAGCGTGGATGCCCGTAGATCTCGATCACCTCTTTCTTCTTCACCATGAAGCAGTAGTTGAGCATGATCTCGTGACTTCCGCTGCTGTAGTTCTTCAATTCCGATGTCGTCACATCGTAACTGTAACCGATACGCAGCATGCTTTTCTTTTCCTTGCCGGTAGCCATCTGATAGCCGATCATCGGGGCGATGGCGTCTTCGGTGCGGTAGCTCATGCCCAACCACACCATCTGCTTGTACATGGCTGTTACGTTGATGTCGAACTGAGTGGATGTTCCATCACTCTTGATCAACAGGCTCGGAAGAAGGTCCAGTTCGGCACCCAAGCTGTGCTTGTAGCCTGCCTGTACGTAATAGTGGCGCTTGTTCTTGATGCTGACATTTTTCAGTTCAGCTTCAGGTAACTGTGTGCTGCTCAAGCCAGCCCACAAGTTTTGATTGGTGTAGTAGATGCCTGCGCCCATATCAAAGCCGCTGGCGCTGGTTCCGTTGTCGGGGATCGCGTCGTCATCTGTTACGGGATCCACCGCCACCCACTGGTTGCCGAGGGATCTGCTGGAAAGCCCTGCGTAGAGACCCAAACCGAGTGTTCCCGTACCTCCACCGGGCTTGAAAAGGTAGGCATAGTGCAAGCGCGCGATAGTCCCTTTCTGCTGACCGAGCTGGTCGAAGTAGACGGACATCCCGATGCCGCTATTGATCTTGTTGATCGGACCTTGCACGTTCACCAGACCGGTCTTCGGTGCGCCATCGAAACCACTCCATTGCTGGCGCAACAGGGCGGTTGCACAAATGTTCCCGGTAGTTCCCGCCACCCCTGAGTTCACCGACAAGCGGTCGAACATGAATTGCGTGTATTGCGGATCCTGCTGGCCGAACGAAAAGCTCGCCACCACTGCGCAGGCCGCTGCGGTAAGTATCCCCCTCATGCTGTTTCTCTTCAATTGATGCGGCACCTTGGAGCGATACAGCCCCCTTCGGTCAGGTCCCGATCCGCCGCCAAAGTAGCAAAAAAGGTTTCCGTTGGATCTTTTCAACTCGCCCCCTGTGCGGGGGATCCTATGGAGAGGCTGAAGTTCGAGGTTCCACAGGTGAACTGGAATTGTCAGGATCGTGCTGCCGTACCAGTCTTAAGCCAGCTTCTGGTACGTGCGCCACCACCGGTCAGGCACTTCTTCCCGGCAGGCCATCTGATAATCACTGTAGGCGCATGGCACCAAGTGATGCCGCTCAAAACGGGCTTCCTGTTCGGCCCTGTATGGAATGTCCATCCACCAGCGGTCGCTCACCGTGCTCTTGTAGAACACCAATTCTTGTTCATGGCCTTTGATGGGCACGCGGAAACGGGTGAATCGCTTGCGGTCCAACCAAGGCAGATCATTGGTGCGGCTGCCGACGCCATCCAAGAAGCACCAGATCATCTGGGCGACGAGCTGTGCGGTGATCCCGTGCTGATCGCGTAGGGGGTCCATCTCATAAATGCCGACGGAGGTCACCTTCTCACTTACGCCTGCGTACCGCATGATGCGGCAGATCTCCTCGCCGTGGAAGCCGTTTGGGCCGGGGCGGGTGGTGCCGGGTGCATCGGCCCATCGCACACTGGTCATGTCCACGCTCAGGGTATCGGCATTGCGCAGCACGGGTTCGGCTTCAGTGAGGTTCGTACGCAATTCGCCCAATCTGTGCGTATCGAAGTACAATTTCTCCATCAGCTCGATCCCCGGCTGATCCACCAGGTAGGTCTGAAATCCCAGGTTGCTGTAGTTGAAGAGGTAGTTGGGCTGCCGCAGCACCATATGACTGAGGTAGGACGTTTCAGCAAGGCCCTGACCGGGTTCGCCCAGGTCGAACCGGCCATCCACGCAGGCGAGATTGGCCGTGCGCTCCAATTTCTCGTACGCCAGGTATTGGCTGAACGTGTGCCCCTGCCCTCCTCCGATCACCACAGGAATGATGTTGCGCCGGATGAGCTCGGCGATGGATTCCGCCAAAGCATGCTGCGTGTCCTTGGCCGTGTGGCCCGGATGTATGTCACCCAGGTCCACCACGTTCACTTTGCTGGATGGCAGATACAGGCGGTACAGTTCCTCGCGCACCGCATCCGGGGCCTGTACACAACCCCGCGGCTTGGCGTGGCCAGGATCATCCAACACGCCGAAGATGGCCACCTGTGCGCCTTCCAGGTCGGGTGACGCACTAACCGTGTGAAAGCGCGTATTGTCACCCAAGGAATGAGGTAGCCACTCCGGGCGGCTTTGGCCGAAACGTTGTGATGGTTTAAAGTAGATGCTGATGTCCATCGGGGTGACCGGGAAAAGGAGAAATTGAAAGCTGAAAAAAAAACCGCGCGCGACCGCGCGATCCACGACCAGCCAAAAGTCGCCAGCTCTAGAGCCGTACCGACCGGCCTGAACCGTGGCCTGCTGACAGTCCGGTGTTCGCAGCGAAGGAAACCGATCAGCCCTTCTTCGGTGCCGCCTTCTTGGCAGCCTTCTTCTTGGGAGCGGCTTTGGACCCGACTTTCGAGGGCACAGCCTGCTTTCCGCCTTTCGCACCCTTGCCGGGCTTCGCGCCTACCATGAGCTTGGTACACTCCTCCAAGGTCATGTCCTCCGGCTTCTTGTCCTTCGGCACATTGATATTCTTCTTTCCATCCGTGATGTACGGCCCATAGCGCCCTTTCAACACTTGGATAGGGGAGCCCTCGAAGGCTTTGAGGATGCTCGCTGCGGCCCCAGCCTGTTTGGCCGCGATCAGTTCGATGGCCCGCTCCAATGTGATGGCCGCCGGATCTTCCGCCTTCGGGATATTCGCATAGAGCGACTTGTGCTTGACGAACGGGCCGAAACGACCGCGACCGCTGACGATCGGCTCATCCTGGTACAGACCAAGCTCCTTGGTGGCGCTCGCGATCTTCTTCAGGTCGATCAGTTCGATGGCGCGCTCCAGTGTGATGCTCAACGCATCATCCTCCGGAGTAAGGCTGGCGTAAGTGCTGCCCAATTTCACAAAGGGACCGAAACGACCGATGCCCGCGCTCACCACTTCCCCGTCGCGCTCCCCCAAGGTGCGCGGCAATTTGAAGAGGTCCATCGCCTCCTCGAAGGTGATGCTTTGTATGCTCTGTTCTTTGCGCAGGCTGGCGAACTTCGGTTTGTCCTCGTCCTCCACGCTGCCGATCTGGATCATGGCACCGAAGCGCCCGATGCGCGCCACCACATCCTTCCCGCTCACGGGATCCTTACCGAGGATGCGGGCACCTGTAGCACGTTCGGCCGTGTCCTTCACGTTACCGATGGTGATGTGGAAGGGCTTGTAGAACTCCGCGATCATCGTGCGCCAGTTCATGGTGCCTTCAGCGATCTGGTCGAACTCACCTTCCACATATGCCGTGAAGTTCAGGTCCACGATGGTGGGGAAGTGCTCCACTAGGAAATCGTTCACCACGATCCCGATGTCCGTGGGGAAAAGCTTCATTTTCTCCGCACCGGTATTCTCACTGGCCGTTCGTTCAGTGATGCTACCTGCCGCCAGCGTGAGGATCCGATAAGGTCGCGCGGTCCCATCGCGGCTCTCCTTCAGCACATACCCGCGCTTTTGCACCGTGCTGATGGTAGGAGCGTAGGTGGAGGGCCGCCCGATGCCCAGCTCTTCCAGTTTTTTCACCAAGCTGGCTTCTGTGTAGCGCGGCGCAGGGCGGTCGTAGCGTTGTGTGGCGGTGAGGTCTTGCAAAGCCAGGTTGTCGCCCTGCTTCATGTCGGGCAACAAGCCTTCCTGTTCCTCGCCGTCCTCATCGTCCTTGCCCTCCATGTACACCTTGAGGAAGCCGTCGAAGAGGATCACCTCACCCTGCGCCACCAAATTGTCCTGCGGGCGCGTGCTGATGGCGATGTTCACCACGGTCTTCTCCAATTCGGCCTCGGCCATCTGGCTGGCGAGCGTGCGCTTGCTGATCAACTCGTACAACTTCTCCGCATCACGATCACTTCCCGCATTGCGGACCATCAGATCCGTAGGTCGTATGGCTTCGTGCGCTTCTTGTGCTCCCTTGCTCTTGGTAGCGAATTTCCGGGGCTTGCTGTAGCGGTCGCCATACTGGCTGATGATCGCCGCCTTCGCCGCCTCGATGGCCTGGTCGCCCAGGTTCACCGAATCGGTGCGCATGTAAGTGATGTGCCCTTGCTCGTAGAGCCCTTGCGCGATCCGCATGGTGCGGTCCACACCGTAACCCAATTTGCGCGATGCCTCCTGCTGCAGGGTGGATGTGGTGAAAGGGGCCGCGGGTGAGCGCTTGCCGGGCCGCTTCTCCACGGCGTTCACGGTGAAGGAGGCACCCACACATCCTTCCAGGAAAGCCAATGCCTCCGGTTCGGTATCATATCGCTTGGGGAGCTCGGCTTTCACCAGGCTCTTTCCGTTGGCCAGGAAATTCGCCGTGATGCGGAAGGCGGACCGCTCGGTGAACCCCAGGATCTCGCGCTCGCGCTCAACGATGAGCCTGACGGCCACGCTCTGCACACGCCCCGCGCTCAGGCTCGGTTTCACTTTGCGCCAAAGGATAGGGCTCAGTTCATAGCCCACCAACCGGTCCAGCACGCGCCTCGCCTGCTGGGCGTCCACCAGGTGGATATCGATCTCGCGCGGGTTGGCGATCGCCTTCAACACGGCGGTCTTCGTGATCTCGTTGAAGGTGATGCGTTTCACTTTGCTGTCCGCCAGGCCCAACGCCTCTTTCAGGTGCCAACTGATGGCCTCCCCTTCGCGGTCTTCGTCGGTCGCTAGCCACACAGTGACCGCTTTGTTCGCTTCCCGCTGCAGTTGGCTTAGCCGCTCCTTCTTGTCGTCAGGTATGATGTATGTGGGCTCGAAGCCATTCTCCACATCCACACTCAGGTCGCGTTCCGGGAGATCGCGCACATGTCCATAGCTGCTCAGCACCGTGTACCCCTCTCCGAGGTACTTCTCGATGGTCTTCGCCTTTGCGGGCGACTCGACGATCACCAGGTCTCCAGCTTCCTTTTTGGCCATGCGTTCCGGAATTCGGGGCGCAAATGAAAGCCGATCTTCCGGGCCAACGGTTCTTCGTTCGACCGGGGAGGGGGCATTCCCCTACGGGGAAGGAATTTTCAACCGTCAGAACAAAGCGCCACCGCACACCTAGGGAACAAGGGTATCTGACCATTTCCCGCCCCTTCACGTCACTCTCAGACATGTCTCGGTCTTTATCGCAGATCTTTCGTGCTCCGAACAACACGGTCCAGCGGACCTTGACCCCATGCGCATCTTCGAATCGATCCGGTTGTTCTTGCTGATAATGCTCGTCCTGGGCACTTTTTTTCAGATCAGCTGCGACGCGCCCTCCAGATCCTCCATGAACGCAGCGCCCACATCGCAACGATACACGGCCATGTTGCCCGAAGGCGGCAAACTGACCATCTGGGTGATGCGGACAATAGGGCCCGCTGGCGAGCCCTCCGTCCACGTTCTACTGGACGACCCCTTGGAGCCAGGACTTTTGAACGGTACCTCGCAGGCCAGCAAGACCGACCCTATGCACGTGGTGTTCTTGCTGCAAGACGGGGGAACGAACATCCTGAAGGGGCTGCTCCCAGACGAAGGTAGCGCACGTGCCTCCTACACGCGCAAAGGATCCCCGGCGGCCATGGAGATCGATCTGGTGCCAGAAAAGGAGGATATCGTGTTCACTCCGCGCCTGATCGAAAAGCACATTGAACCGACGAAAGATCCTGAAAATTCGGAAGGTGGTGGCTACGAGGAGCTTGGCGTTGCCGAACTCGGGCAGGACATCTCACTGAACCTGTTCACCATTACTCGCGCAGATCGAACAAGGCACCCTTTGGATCCCGTGCTGGAGCGCTTCATCTGCGGAAAAGCAGGCAACTATGAGGCGATGGTGGAGGGCATGAAAGATGGCCCGATATCTTATGAACTCGGTACCGTCATCAACTACCGCGATACGGCCCGCGTGTGCCTGAGCGTGACCATACACGAGCAATGGCCCGGTGCCGCGCATGGCATGTTCGGCACCCGCATTCTGAACTACGACCTGAGGAATGACCGGGAGATCGGCCTTTGGGATGTGGTGGATCCCAAGAATCGCGGTGCGCTGATAGCGGCCGCTTCAAAATCCCTCTACACGCTCTACCCGGAGAAGGACAAGCGTGAGTGGCCGTTCAAGCTCACGGAAAATGTGATGATCCTGCGCGATGGCATCACCTTCGTTCATGCACCTTACGAAATGGGACCTTTCGTAGAGGGGGAAGTGAGCTACCATTTGCCCTTCAGGGCCTTGCGCACCATGCTGCGCACCAGTGACCTTCCGCTCGTAAAGTAGAAGGCCTGTCCCTGACCGGACATGGGTCTTCCAGGAGTAATACCCTCTCACAATAAGGATCGGTCCGATCTGCTTGCTCCCCCGAAGGATCAGGACGAAGACGCTTTTTCCGCACTACTTCACTCAAGGGTCGTCGCGTAGCACCCGGTACGCAACGACCTCTTCGGCTCGTGCTGCGAAAAAAAAGCTGCGCACCCTAGACCAATCCTTACTGCGAAACGGTATATAAATCCAACGCGATCCACTTCGCTGCCAGCGAAAGCTGATTCATCCCGGGTAACTGGCAAGTCGCCGTGCCCGCCCCGGAGTTCCACCCGAAGCGCCAAGCGCCATGATCACCGGGGTGCTCCACGCCGACACGCCCGCACTGCTGCACGCCTTGCTCGCGTAAGACTGAAGCAATACGCGTTGCCGTGAAGCGGCGTGAGGCTGGCGGACCACCCCATCACCGTATCCGCGCGAATGCTACCTTCCCGCTCCCCACCACCTCCTCCAGCAATGAGCACCACTCCCGGCTCCGCTCCGCGCTGGCCCTCCTTGGCGAGCGCCGGTGCCTTCGCGGTGGTGATCGGCTCGTTCTTCTTGGCCTTCATTTCCGTGCGGATCGGGGACAATCCGCCCGTGCATGTGCGTGGGCTGGATATGGTGCTAGGGCTCTCTATCAAAGACACCGTGCCTGAAAATGCGATCGACCAGGATCAGTCCACTCCAACGGATCAAATTGAGGACGATGGTGCCGTGGAAAATGCCCGGAAGTTCCTGGATCGGAAGGAGCCGGAAGGAGCGGAAGCCTCCCCCGCAATAGCGGAGGCGACGACAACGCGGGTATCTCCCGCGCCGATGCGCTCACTGGCCGCGATCCTGCTTCTCGTGTTCGCGCTGCTGGGACTTGTCGCCGCGCTCGTGCCCAGGCGCGCCGCGACCTTCGCGGCCATCGTGCTGGCGGTAGCCGCTTTGGGCTGTGCGGTAGCCCTGCTGCTGGATGTAAAGGACTCGCCCATGGCCCATTTCCTGATCGGTGGCCTCACGGGTCGGCTGGCAACGGCCGCTGGATCCGGGCTCTGGGTCGCTATGGTCTGCTCCTGCATCGCCGCGGCCCTGAGCACGCTGGGATCGCGGAGCGAAGAACAACCCGCTTCAGCAGCACATCGCGCCCCCGCGCCCAAAGCTGCGCCAATGGCCATGCGCACCTATTCCCGTTCAGACCACAACCCTGATGGTGGTTCCGGTGCGCGACCAACGCCACCACCACCCCCGAAGGCCGTACCCCCCAACGAATCAATTACCAAACCCATGGTATCTGAAGAAACGCCCAAGGGCGCGGAACCACCTCAACCGCCCAAGCAGGGTTGGTCGTTCGGCACGTCAGCGTCCGAAGATGCGGCGGCTTCAAAGCCTCCTTCTCCTCAGGTAGTGCCGCCAGCACCGACACAACCGGCCAATTCGACGCGACCTTCATCCTGGTCATTCGCCGGT
>JANOPI010000143.1:0-5238 GCA_031421755.1 Flavobacteriales bacterium
CGCTACCGCGAAAGCCTCACCGGTAAGGATCGACTCGTTCACACTGAAGTCGTTGCTCTGTACGATCACCCCATCGGCCGCAAGCAGGCTGCCTTCTTCGGCTACGGCGTGATCGCCGACCACCACATCTTCCACCGCGACTTTCACCACACTGTTGTTGCGGATTACCGTCGCCTGCACTGCACTGAAAGCCCGCAGCGCGTTCAACGCTTTTCGGCTGCGCGAGTCCTGGTAGATGGAGATCGCGGACACCAGCACGATGGCCCCGGCCATGAAGTACGCTTCCTGGTGCTCGCCCAGCGCGAAGTAGATGATGCTCGTGGCGAGCAGCAGCAGGAACATCGGCTCGAACACAGCGCCCTTCACCGCAGGCCAGAAGGCGCTGCTGCTCTTGTCGTCGATGGTGTTGCGGCCGTGCTTCGCCCGCGCGGCTATCACTTCGGCATCCGTGAGGCCCGCGAAGGGGAAGGGGTTGGATGGCATCAGGTGTCAAGGTAGGATGATGGACAGTTGGTTGATGCCTGATCCATTCCGGAAGGGCGGTCGGATGAGCGACCTTCGCGACGATGCAGGTATCGAAACTCTTCCAGGATCTGTTCTCCAGTGAGAAGGTTGGCGGCCTTCTGCTGGTATTCTGCGCCACGATCTCGTTGGTGATCACCAATACCGTTTGGGGTGAGGGTTACGCGCACTTCTGGCATGCCGACATCGGTGGAAGGCCGCTCGAATTCTGGATCAACGATGGACTGATGAGCATCTTCTTCCTGCTGATCGGACTGGAGCTTGAACGCGAATTGTATGTGGGCGAGCTGAGCCAAGGGAAGCAGGCCCTCCTGCCCGGGTTGGCGGCCATTGGTGGAATGTTGGTTCCTGCTGGCATCTATGCCTTGTTCAATCACGGCACACCCACGGCTTCGGGTGCAGGCATTCCCATGGCCACCGATATCGCCTTCGCCATCGGCGTGCTCGCCTTGTTGGGCGATCGGGTACCGGTTGCGCTGAAGGTATTCCTTACCGCACTGGCGGTTATGGATGACCTGGGTGCGATCCTTACCATCGCGATCTTCTACTCCAACGGGATCCAATGGCTTTATCTCGGCGGCGCACTCGGCTTGTTCGGGGCGATGGTGGTGTTGAACCGCTTGAAGGTGCATCGCCTGTGGCCCTTTCTGCTCATCGGTCCGGTGATGTGGTACCTCATGTTGCTCTCCGGGGTACATGCTACGATCGCGGGCGTCCTGCTGGCCTTCGCCATCCCCTTCGGTAACGGCGATGAGAACAGTCCTTCCTACGGATTGCAACATTCCCTCCATCGGCCTGTGGCGTTCGGGATCATGCCGTTGTTCGCCTTGGCGAACACATGCATCGTACTCGGTGCAGGCTGGGTTCCGGGTTTGTTGCTGCCGGACAGTCTCGGTATCTTCTTCGGGCTCGTGATCGGCAAGCCGCTGGGGATCGCGCTGTTCGCTGGCGGGGCCATTGCCCTGGGTTGGTGCAGCTTACCGGAAGAAACACGGTTCAGCCAGTTGATCGGCGTCGGGGTCCTGGCTGGCATCGGGTTCACGATGAGCATCTTCATCACCTTGCTCGCGTTCGATGATCCGGCGATCGTCGTCAACGCCAAAACGGCGATCCTGGTCTCGTCATTGGTCGCCGCGTTGGTGGGTGCGTTCCTGATCCGGCGGACGCTGAACGATCCGCCCGATGCTTTGCATTGACGAAATAGCGGATCCATGCATTCGACCTAGGGATCGTATGTGATCGATCGCATGTTGAAGGTGCCATACACGAATGGCCCATCTGATCTGATCCAGACCGCCTCACCATAACCCGGCAGGACAAGACCGTTCATGACACGATGGTCTCGGACCGGCCTACTGAAGCGCATAGCTGTCGCCTTGCCATCCGCTAGGGCATAGCGGTCGTCGCTGAAGAAATCCACCAAGCGGTCTGCCCCGTTGAACACCAAGGTCGCGCGGATCGATCGTCCGCCGTGGGTGAAGGTCGCTTCCGCTGAATGATCGTCCACCTCGTTCCAAGTGATCCTATCATCCAGCAATGCACCCGGCGCATAGATGCACAGGTCGTTGAACCAGGTCACCGTTTCGGCCTGGTCCATTTCAGGGCCATGCGCTTCCATCACCGGCAACACGCCCAACAGCTTGATCAGCATGGTGGCCGTGCCGTTCTCGTACGCATGCGGTCCTTTGGTCGGGATGCCTTTCATCGTCGCGTCCAGCCAGAAGAAGCGCCGGGTCGTCAAAGGCGTTCACCTGGACCGTTGTGAACGGCATCCATGGACCATCGAAACCACGGATGCTGCCCTCGCAGGTGATGCGCATGCTGCATGGACGGAGCGTACCCACCACACCGGTGGCACGGAGAAAGCGCTGCACCGGTTGAGGCAATGGCGCGAGATCATCTTCTGTGATACGATGTTCCGGCACAGCACGGGCGAGCACCAGTGTCCGATCGACCGCCGCGGTTTACTGAGCTCGGAAGTTCCAGACCGAAGCACCAGCGATCACCGCGACCAGTAGCAGGATGTTCGCGATCGTGCCGAAGCGCGCATCATGCCAGTGCAGTACGATGAGCACTTGTGAGAACACCACCGCGATACCCGCAGGGATCCACCAGCGATCGCTTGCCAACAGGAGCAACACGATCGCGAAGACGAAAAGTACCGCTGCGATCGCCCAGACCGTGCCCATGGGCTTGCTGATCGGCAGCGTAAGCGCGTGGACCTTGGCCAAACCGTACGCCTTGGCGAAACCCATCAGGTGGATCGCACCATGCAGCAGGAGCAGCAGCGAACGCAGGAGGCGAAGGATCATTGCGAGGAGGCGTTAGCAGAACCCGACCTGAAGATGTGATAATGGCGCGGGTCCACCCCTGATGTCCATCAGGTTTGTGCAGGATCCGCCATCAGTCGAACGCCTGATCGGTCAATGCGCCAAGTAGCCGCCGTCCACGTTGTAGTACGCACCGGTCACGAAGGAGGCTTTGTCCGACGCCAGCCACAGCACCAGTTCCGCGACTTCATTCGCCGTGCCCAGCCGTTGCATCGGGTGCATGGCCGCGATGCCTTTCAGCTGTTCTTCGTTCAGGTTCTTGTCCAGCAGCGGCGTCTTGATGAAGCCCGGTCCAACCGCGTTCACACGGATCCCTTGCGTGGCGTATTCACATGCGGCGGTCTCGGTCAACCCGATCACACCGTGTTTCGCCGAAGCGTAGGCACTGCTCATGGGGAAACCTACTTTACCGAGTATTGACGCCATGTTCACGATAGAGCCGCCACCGTTCTTCAGCATCGCGGGGATCTGGTAGCGCATGCCATAGAACACGCCGCTGAGGTTGATGGCGATCACCTTTTCCCAGCCATCGATCGGGTAGTCACCCACCGGCGCGGCCGGTCCACCGATCCCCGCGTTGTTCACCGCGATGTCAAGCCGCCCGAAGGTCTTCATCGTTTCATCCACCAGACGCTCATGGTCTGCTGGCTTGCTCACATAAGTGGTTATTACCAGCGCTTTTCCGCCTTCAGCTTCGATGCCGGTGCGCACGCGTTCCGCACCTTCCGTGTCCATATCGGCCAGCACTACGTGGGCCCCATTGGCGGCGAAGAGTTGGGCTACCGCTTCGCCGATACCAGAGCTTGCGCCCGTGATGAGGGCAATCCTGTTCTTGAGCATGTTTTCGGGTGTGAGTGAATGGGGGTTGAAAATGAAATGACGGGTCGAGTTTGCGGGTGATGGTCGTCAGCCTTGCTGTCGGATGCTTCTGTTTCCGGCAACAGGTCCCCATCCCGATCGGTCAGACCGCGATCAACACCTTTAAGCACGCGAGCCATGAACGGGCGGATAGGGCAGAGGCCCCGTTGCCGGGGCCTCTATTCGTGTTGTTCGCTTTCGCGCGGATCGTAGCCGAACTACTTCTTCAAATTGGCTTTCTCCTTTTCTTGAAGGTCGCTCGTTCCCTTATGGCGCTTCTTTTCCCACTTCGCGTACTGGTCCACATTGAGCACACCACGTAGCGCCGTGTCACGTTCGTTCATCAGACCTTCCACCTTCTTGGAAACCTCCGCGTCGGTCGGCTTCGGTACATGGGACATCATATCGGCATGTTTCTTCTCGAAGCTCTCGTTGATGCCGCGCACCTCCTCCTTCTGCTGATCGTTCAGATCGAGCTCCACATTGAGCATTTCCGTATTCATCAGGATCCAGGCCTTGTCCATGGTGCTGGTGCCGGGTTGGTCCTGGGCGTTCACTCCTGCGATGGTCAGCAACGCGATGCCCGCCGTAATGATCATGTTTTTCATGTCCTTCGTTTTTGTGCCCTTACCAGCGCCAAGATCGGACCGGAACGTTGGATAGCGCTTGAACGGTATGCCGATGACCATACGATCACAGCATACGCGCCGCATAGCGCACGTTACCGCCGTTGCCCATTGGGTCCGCTGGGGATGTACCTTCTCCTATCAGCACGTGGCCGCTTCTGGTCAGATCGGGGCGATCCGGGGAAGAACCGCTCAACCACCGCGGACACCGGAACGTGTTTTGCAAGATTCCCGGAACCCCGCACCATGTTGAACCAGATGAAGGTGACTTCACCGGAACGTGCTGATCTTCGGACCGGAATGGAACCAACAGCGCTTACCGATATTGCCCAGCTTGACGCACTGGACGACCTGTCGCGGAGCAGACCGGTGCTCATCTTCAAACACAGTACGTCATGTGGTATCAGCCGTACGGCGTTGAACCGGTTGGAGCGCGCTTGGACCGCTGTTGACAAGGGGGCGCACACGGTCTTTTACCTCGATCTGCTCCGCTTCCGGGCGATCTCCAATGCTATCGTGGAGCGGTATGGGATCACACACGAGTCACCCCAGGCGCTGGTGATCCGCAATGGAACGTGTGTGCATGACGCTTCCCATTTCGCGATCACCTATGCGGGAACCATCGCCGCACTTAAGCCATGAAGCGGAATTCGCTCTTCGTGGCACTGTCGGCAATGGCTCTGTTGTCCCAGGCGCAAGCACCGATCGATCCGGCCTTCAACCTGCTCCGTGCATTGCCCCCGCGCTTGGTCATGATGGACATGCCTTCCGCATATTCCTATCAACGGATGGGTATATTCTGCAAGTTGGATGTACAACTGGAGAAACGCTTCCGCATGCCGATCTTCTTCCGCTTGGGCGATGCGCGGCACGTGGAAGCGTTGGAAGGCAAAGGCCCGTTG
>JANOPI010000144.1:0-9335 GCA_031421755.1 Flavobacteriales bacterium
CAGATCATCAGCCTGATCGATCTCGGCCGCGTGATGAAGATGCCCTTCGAAGGGCTGACGCTCCTGGACCGCGCCATCAACGCCTCGCTTGTTCTGAGCGATATCGCGATCAAAAAGGACGACAAGGCGGGCGTCATCACCTACAGCGACAAGGTGCATGGGCTGCTGCCACCCTCACGGGACAAATCGCAGATCCGCAAAGTGCTGGAGCTGCTCTACGCCCAGCGCACGGATTTCGCGGAAACGGACTTCGACACGCTCTTCGCCCGCGTGAAGCGTACAATGGGCCAGCGCAGCCTCCTGGTGGTGTACACGAACTTCGAAAGCCTGAGCGCCATGCGTCGGCAACTGCCCTTCCTGCAACGCTTGGGCCGCGCGCATCTGGTAGCCACCGTGATCTTCAAGAACACCGAGCTCGATACACTTCTGACACTGCCCGATCGCGATACGGAGGATGTTTACGTGAAAACGATCACGAGCAAGCTCATCTACGAGAAACAGCTCATCGCGAAAGAGCTGGAGAGCCACGGCATCCTCACCATCCTCACGCGCCCGCAAGACCTGAGCGTGAGCGTGCTGAACAAGTACCTCGAGATCAAGGCAAGGGCTCTGCTTTAGGTGTGAAATCGCCACGGCGTGGCGATAATATCGCCATGTCGTGGCGATTTTACACCTGCTGAGCTACCTTCGCGGCAGCCCAAGGCAAGGGGCGCACCGCCATGAAAGCCAGGAACCTCAGGCATTACATCGACATAGCGATGAAGGACACGCCGGTCGTTCTCGTGAACGGTGCGCGCCAAACGGGCAAGACTACCTTGGTGAAGGAGTTCGCCAAGAAGCGGAAAGCGACGTATGTCACGCTCGATGACCCCGCTGATCTGGACGCTGCATTGAACGACCCGGCGGGCTTCATCGCGGGCCTGGGCGACTTCGCCGTGATCGATGAGGTGCAGAACGCGCCGAACATCTTCCGCGCTATCAAAGCCTCGGTGGACCGCGACCGCAGACCCGGACGCTTCCTGCTCACCGGTAGCGCCAACGTGCTGGTGCTCCCCAAGCTCGGCGACTCGCTCGCGGGGCGCATGGAGATCATCCCCCTGTATCCGATGGCGCAAGACGAACTGGCCGGGCGAAAGAGCGGCTTTATCGATGCCGTGTTCGGCAAGCGATTGCCCGCGAAAACGATCGCTCCCTGCGACCGATCCAAGCTCTCACGCAAGGTGTTCGCCGGTGGCTACCCGGAAGTGATGGGCCGCGCTGACAGCGCGCGCCGCAGCGCGTGGTACAAGGCCTACATCACGGGCATCCTGCAACGCGATGTGCGCGACATCAGCAACATCACGGACCTGACAGCGCTGCCCAAGCTGCTCACTCAACTGGCCTTGCGCAGCAGCGGACTGATGAACTTGGCGGATATCAGCCGCGGCATCGATGCGCCGCACACCACGCTGCGCCGCTACTTGGCGTTGCTCGAAGCCACCTTCCTGCATGTGCCCCTGAGACCGTGGACCACCAACCGCTCAAATCGGCTGGTGAAAGCGGAGAAGATCCACTTGTCGGACAGCGGATTCGCCGCGCACCTGTGCGGGATCCATTCAGCAGCCGAACTGGCGAAGAGCGACCGGTTCGGGCACCTGCTGGAAACGTTCGTCATCGGCGAACTGCGGAAAGTCGGCGGCTGGAGCAAGACCGTGACGGAAGCGTACCACTACCGCGACGACAAGGCACGCGAAGTGGACGTGGTGCTCGAAGACCCGGCGGGGCGTATCGTGGGCATCGAAGTGAAGGCCTCGGCGAGCATCACGCATAACGACTTGCTCGGCCTGAAAACACTTCGGGAAGCTGCTGGCAGCAAGTGGGTCCGGGGTATCGTGCTGCACTCCGGCCCATCCATCACGGGCTTCAATACAGACCTGCACGCCGTGCCGATGAGCGCGCTTTGGGATTGTTAGCTGGATTAAAATCGCCACGGTGTGGCGATAATATCGCCACACCGTGGCGATTTTCCACTGCTCAGAGCTTCACCACCTCTGCATCCGCCATGGCGTGGTAGATCTTGCTGGCGGTGGCTTCGCTCACGGGTACCAAGGGCAGCCGCAACTGATTTCCGCAAAGCCCGAGCGTCTTCAGCGCTTCCTTGATGCCGCCCGGATTGCCTTCAGCGAACAGATAGGTCATGAACTCGATGAGCTTGAGGTGCTCGCGACGGGCGGTGACCATATCGCCGCTCAATCCGGCTTCGACCAGTCGGGCGAACTCAGCGGGCAATGCGTTGCCTACGACGCTGATCACTCCATCGCCGCCCAGCGCGAGGATCGGCAACGTGAGCGCATCATCACCGCTGATGACCATGAAGTCCTTGGGGCGGTGCTTCAGGATCATGGCGATCTGGTCCAGGTTACCGCTGGCCTCCTTGATGCCCACGATGTTCTCGAAATCACGCGCGAGACGCAATGTGGTCTCAGCCGTCATATTGCTCATGGTGCGGCCGGGCACATTGTACAAGATTATCGGTAACAGGCTGGCCTGCGCGAGCGCCTTGTAGTGCTGGTAGATCCCTTCCTGCGTGGGCTTGTTGTAGTACGGGCTCACACTGAGTATGCCGTCAACGCCGCTCAGTTCGTAGGTCTCCAATTGGTGAACGACCTCCGCCGTGTTGTTGCCACCGACACCGAGCACGATGGGCACGCGGTTCTTCACCACTTCGATCACGTAGGCGAGCAACTGCTTCTTCTCTTCGGCGCTGATGGTCACGCTCTCGCCGGTGGTGCCCATGACCACGAGGTAATCGATGCCGCCGTTGATCTGGTGTTCGATCACCATTTGAAGGCCCGCATAGTCAATGGGCGGCACAGCACCGGACGCTGCTGGGCGGAACGGAGTAACGAGCGCGACACCGAGGCCGCGGAAACGATGGTCCATGTTTTTGCTGTTTTGTCCGGCCGAGCGAAGCCGAGGCCTCAGTTCAATGAGTGTTCGACCTTGCGGTTGATCATCAATAGATAACGATCGACGTTACTGATAAGCTGGGGCAGGCTGTGCGCGCCAGCGGTATCGATCATCATATCGAGGAAGCGCTTGTTGCCCTCTGTGAACCGACCGACCTTGAAGCGCGCCCTGCTCTTCGCCAAGATGTACTGCAACGGCAGGTAGTCATCCATCGTGAGGTCGATGAGCACGTCATGTTCCTCGGCGATGAAATTGTTCACCGTGTTGCCGCCCGGGATGCGGTACCAATTGAGGTCCTTCAGGCAGAACGCGTCGAAGTTCAGTTTCGCGTGCAGGTAGAACGGCAGCTCCTTGGCGTCCTGGTAACCGATACAGCTGATCTTGTGCAGGCCCAGTTCGTCCTTGATCTTCTTCACGTAGTTCTTTACGTCCGTGTGGGCCTTCTCGTCCACGGCGAGGTAAATGATGCCGACTTTCACACAGTGCGCGAGGTTCTTCGCCACTGGGCGCCGATCGGGCATGGTCTCCTTCAGCAGGCGACGCATGCCCAGCCACTCCTTGATGCGATCGAACAGTTTCACGCCCCGATCATACGGTTGAATTCCTCTTCGCCGATGACGTTCACCCCCAACTCTTCCGCTTTCTGTCGTTTAGCTGGGCCCATGTCCGCACCGGCGAGCACAAAGCTCGTTTTCTTGCTGATCGATCCGCTCACTTTTCCGCCGTTCCGCTCGATGGCCTCTTTGACACCATCCCGGTCATAGGTGGTGAACACACCGCTCACCACGAACGTCAGGCCTTTCAGCTTATCGCCCACCGGTTGCTGCTGCGATGCATCGACCTCGAAACGCAGCCCGGCCTGCCGAAGGCGTTCCACGATGTTCCGGTTGCCTTCCGCAGCGAAGAAATCCATGATGCTCTGCGCGATCACCTCCCCTACTTCGTCAATACCCACCAGGTCGATGAGCGTCATGTTGGTCAGTCGGTCGATGTTGATCACAGCGCGGGCGATCTTCTTGGCCACCGTTTCCCCAACGTGCCTGATACCGAGCGCGAAGAGGACCTGTTCAAATGGAATGGCCTTGCTCGCGGCGATACCATCGACCACCTGAGCAGCGCTTTTTTCACCCCATCCTTTGCCCAACGCGAGCAACTGGTCCTTCCGCAGATCGAAAAGATCGGCCACGTTGTGGATGAGTCCAGCGCGAACGAGTTCCACCACCGTTTCGCCACCCAGGCCATCGATCGCCATCATCTTGCGCCCCACGAAGTGTTCGATGCGCCCTGTGATCTGAGGCGGGCAGGCGTGCTCGTTCGGGCAGTAGTGCTGGGCTTCGCCTTCGTAACGCACAAGAGGTGTCGCGCATTCAGGACAGATCTCAGGAAATACGACGAGCGCCTCGCTCCCGGATCGCCGGTACGTGTCCACACCAACGATCTTCGGGATGATCTCGCCACCTTTCTCCACCTTCACGAAGTCGCCGATGTGCAGATCGAGTTTGGCGATCTGGTCCGCATTGTGGAGCGAAGCGCGCTTCACTGTTGTGCCGGCGAGGAGAATGGGGGCCAATTCGGCAACGGGTGTGATGGCTCCCGTGCGTCCCACTTGATAGCTCACCCCGTTCAATCGCGTTATGGCCTGCTCCGCCTGGAACTTGTAAGCGATGGCCCAACGTGGGCTCTTCGCCGTCAGGCCCAATTCTTCTTGCACACGCACGTCATCCACCTTGATCACGATGCCGTCGATGTCCATCTCCAGCTGGTGGCGCGCGGTATTCCAATGGTCGATAAAGGCCATGATGCCTTCCACTGAATCCGCGCGATCGATGAAGCGGCGCTGCGGATCGGGGGTTTTGAAACCCCAGCCATGCGCGGCCATGATGTTCTCATAGTGGCTGCGCGAAGGAAGTCCGTCGCCTTGCAGGGTGTAGATGAAGTTGTCGAGCCTACGCTTGGCCACGTCCTTCGGATCCTGCTGCTTGAGCGAACCTGCCGCGGTGTTGCGCGGATTGGCGTAAAGATCTTCCCCTCGTGCAGCGCGCTCGGTGTTCAGTTTCTCGAATTGCTGCCGCATGAACAGGATCTCGCCACGCGCCTCGAATGATGGCGGAAAGTCGCCCCGCAGCTTCAAGGGGACCGCACGCACGGTACGAACGTTGGCCGTGATGTCATCCCCTTTTTCGCCATCGCCGCGTGTCACCCCGCGCACCAGTTCTCCATCGAGGTAGCTCAGGCTGATGGCCACCCCGTCGTACTTCAGCTCCATGCAGAACGTGGTCCGTCCATTCTCCTTCTCCACGCGCTTCACGAAGTCGGTCACCTCTTCGGTGCTGTAACTGTTGCTCAGCGACAACATGGGGAAGACATGTGCCACCTGCGCGAACTCCTTGGTGATGTCGCCGCCTACACGCTGTGTGGGGCTATTCGGCGAAGCTGATCCGGGCCACTCCTTCTCCAGGGCTTCGAGTTCCTTCAGCTTGAAGTCGAAGTCCCGGTCGCTGATGATCGGGGCGGCGAGCACATAATACCGGTAGTTGTGATCCTCGAGCTCAGCGCTGAGCGCGGCGATGCGTTGTTGTGCTTCAGTGCGGTCCATCCTCTCCTTCGTTTCGTTCCCGTCGTTCTTCCAGCTTATCCTTCGCGTAGCGGAAGATCTTCCCGAATTTGATCGAGACGCCGAAGTTCCATGTTGCGCCGGAGAATTCATCATTCACCAACGCGCTCGGCCCCGCGACCCGTCGGTAGCCCAGGCCTCCTTGCAGATAAAGCCAGAAAAGCACCTTGTACGAGGCCCTCACTCCGGATTCCAACGGGACCACCGGTGTTCGACGGTAGGGCACGAACACATCCGCGGTATCCCGGTAATCCACAGCGGCTTCACCGTAGCCCACCATGAACGGAATGCTCAACTGCCACTTGGGTGAATCGTACAGGATCCGCTCATAGGTACCACTCACATAGGTCAAGGTGGACCGCACATCCGCGCTGTCACGCCCAACATCAGGGAGTTCCACCCCTGAATCCTCGAACGGATCCCCCAAGCCGTACAGACCGAACGCATATAGGTTGTATCGCTCCTGGATCCCCGCGCGCAAGCCGAAGAAACGGACGATGCGGCTGCGGACCTCCTGCCGGCGTGCATCGAAATTGAGAACGAACCGGGGCTTCTCCTGTATGTCATGCGCCCTGGCGGTATCGCTCCATTGGGCATCGACCTTGAACGATACCATCAGCAGCAGTAAAAGCAGGAATACCCCCCTCATCGGCGCGCGTGGATGAAACGCGGCGATCCGCTGAGATCCATCAGCACGCGTACGTCCGCGTAGCCGAGACTCTCAAGCAGACGCCCGACCTCCGCTGTATGCGCATGATGTCCTTCGAACCACAGTTCGCCTCCACGTGGCAAAAGCTTCAACGAACGCTGACCGATCACCCGGTAGAAGAGCAACGGATCAAGGTCGTCCACGAAAAGCGCAAGATGCGGCTCATGCTCGCGGACATTCGCAACGAGCGTTGACGCTTCTGAACGCGGCACATAGGGTGGATTGCTGACAACAAGATCACAGGGCTCCAACCGCGCATCCAAGTTGGAAATGTCCATCTCTAGCCACCGGATGGAAAGGCCATTCGTTCGGGCATTGGCTTCCGCTGTGGCAAGTGCATCCGTGCTGATATCGATCCCCAGAACGTCCGACTTCGGGAAGGCACGCTTCAACGCCAAGGCGATGCACCCGCTGCCCGTGCCGATGTCGATGATGCGCTCCGGGCCTTGCGTTCGCGAGCGTATGATGAGGTCCACCAGTTCCTCGGTCTCAGGCCGTGGAATGAGCACGCTGGGGTCAACGCTGATCCGCAGGCCATGGAATTCAACGCTGCCCAACACATACTGCAGCGGTTCCCCTGTGCGCAGCCGTTTCAGCGGCAAGTAGACCTGCAGCAATTCGCTTTCGCTCAAGAAAGAGCCGCGCTTCACCATCAGGTCGGTGGCCTCCCAGCCCAACCGGACAAAAAATACCGCACGAACGATCGCGCGCACTTCACTTTCCGGGTACAAGACGGACAAGTCGCGCTGGTACTGGTCCAGCAAGGCTTCGACGGTATTGGTGGCGATGCGCAGGCTCACGCGGCGAAAGTACTTGACCCACTGTGGTCCTGTTCGACGTGGCAGCCCTAACGGATCCTGCCACCCACCAGCTTCTTCGGGACCAATGGTGGTCGCTTGTCACGCAGGAATACCCATTCCGTAGCGCTGCTTTCCTCCGGCACGAAGCGGTATCCATCCCCATCATAGGTTTTCAGATCCTCCGGTACCAATAGGCGATGCCGGATGATGTGCCGCGCAAGGGCTCCGCGCTGCTGCTTGGCGAATACCATCACAACTCCGTAGCCGCGTGGTCCCTTGTCCTTGAAGACCGGTGTAATGACCCGCGCGTTCAATTTCTGCTGGTCTACCGCGCGCGCGTATTCGTTGGATGCACAGTTGACCACAACTTCAGAGGCTGTTGACGAGAGGTCCGCGTTGAGCGCGTGTGTGATGCGATCGCCCCAGTATGCGTAAAGGTTCTTCGCTTTGCCCACTCCGAACGGTGTTCCCATCATCAGTCGATGATCCTGCATGAGGTCGAGCGGGCGCAACACCCCGTAAAGTCCGCTCAGGATACGCAAGTGGTGTTGGGCGAAACGGAGATCATCCGCACTGAGGGTGCGGGCATCGAGACCTCGATATACCTCGCCATTGAATGTGAAAATGGCCGGCCTCGCATTCTCCGGCGTGAAAGGCCTGCTCCACCGCTCATAGCGCATTCGGTTCAATTCGCCGAGTTTAGGGCTGAGGTCCATCAGTGAGGACAGCTTCTTCGCACTGAATGTTCTGAGCCTGCTCACCAACTTTTCCGCATCATCCAGCAGAACGGGCTGTGTGGCTTCCTTCACCACGGGCGTCTCGATGGCCAGGTCCTTTGCGGGCGATAGAAGAACGATCATGGGGCCAAGGTAAAAGAGCCTTTCCGCTTCCTTTCCCTGATCTGACTTGAACAGGTTCAATGGAGCCGCTTTGGCCCGCCGTTACCTTGGCCACCAGATAAAGAACCGCACACATGGAACGCAAGGAATTCCTTCACCGTGGACTTCTCGGAACAGCATTGGCCATGATCGGCGGTGCGCTGAGCAGCACTGCGAAAGCCGTAGAAGATCTGGCCACCAGCGGCCAGCGCGGAGTTGAAGGTGTGCTCTCACCGACCAACTCGCACATGGTGGGGAACGGATTCAAGGTGATGAATTTCTTCCCCAACGGGAAGGGATTCGAAGAGCGCATGAGTCCGTTCTTCCTGCTCGATTTCAACGCGGAGGTGAATTTTCCGCCGAGCGACATTTCGCAAGGCGTCGGCGTTCATCCGCACCGGGGCATAGAAACCATCACCTTCGCATACAAAGGCAGCGTGGAGCACCATGACAGCAAGGGCAACCATGGCATCATCAACGCGGGTGATGTGCAGTGGATGACGGCCGGTGGCGGTGTGCTGCACAAGGAGTACCATGAGCAGACGTTCAATCGCTCAGGTGGTGCCTTCGAGATGCTTCAACTGTGGATCAACTTGCCACGAAAGCACAAGATGGTGCCGGCGAAGTACCAGAGCATCCTGCACACGGACAAGCCGAAGGTGGTGCTGCCCAAGGGTCAAGGCACCATCCACGTGGTGGCCGGCGAATTCCAAGGTGTGAAGGGCATCGCCAGCGCGTATTCGCCCATACACATGTACGACATGCACCTGACCGCTGGTGCGGACTTCAGTTTCGAGCTGCCTGGGCTGTACAACACCGGCGTGCTCGTTGTTGATGGAGCGATCAAGGTGAACGGAGTGGCCGCACCGGAGAACCACTACGTTCAACTGAAAAACGAAGGCGGCTCGATCCGCATCCAAGCGGAGCGCGCGTGCATCCTTCTGGTACTGAGTGGCGAACCATTGAACGAGCCCTATGTGAACTACGGCCCCTTTGTGATGAATACGGACGAAGAGATCCGCGACGCGATCGAAGACTACAAGGCCGGCAAATTCGGCTTCCTCGGGGACTGAGATGCAGCACGTACAAAGGATACGGAATGCCCCACCCTCCCGAATGATTAGGGTCGTGCTCCTTGCCCTTGGCCTATTGGGTGCATGTCCACTGCGGCTCGCCAGCCAACCGCTGCAGGAAAACATCGACCTGGATACCATCTCATGGTCCGATACCGCGCGTCAACGAACCATACCCATCGCCATTTACACCAGCGCACAGACCATCCGAGAACACGTTGGGCTCGTCCTGCTGAGCCATGGATACAACGAGAACCAGGCCGGCAGCTATCTCGGGTACAGTTACCTCGCCCGGCAATTGGCCGAACGACG
>JANOPI010000145.1:0-10480 GCA_031421755.1 Flavobacteriales bacterium
CGATGGTCCGGCTGCCGACCATCGCTGACGGCATCTGCTCGCGCACTGGCTCCGCTTGGCCTGACAACCGACCACGGACCACCGACAAGCAGACAAGGTTCTTCATGTGCGCCATGGTGGCCGTGCTCGCAGTGTCCTCCCTGGTCGCCCAGACCGTAGGCAAGCTCCGCCTGATGGTGGATCCCGGGAACAACTTCCAATTCGTGCTGGACCACAAGTACAGCATGCAACAACGGGAAGTGGAGCTCTCCGCTGGCCCGCACCATTTTTCCTTCTGGGCTCCGGAGCGTGCCGTGTTCGATACCACCTTCACCGTGCTGCAGAACGAGATGCGCGAGGTCTTCGTGCGCCTCCCGTACTCGGAAGAGTACCGGGCCTACCAGGAAGAATGGCTCCGGCTCCGGAAGCGCATGTGGCTGGAGGTGGCCTTGCCATCAGCGGTTACCGTGGGCGTGGGGATCCTCACTTGGAGCACCTTCCGGAAGTACAAGCAGGCCAATGACCAGCTGCTCGCCGATGAGGAGGCCTACCGCAACGGCGCGGATCCCGCACAACTCTCCGGCTTGAAGAACGTGGTGATCCCTCGCCACAAGGATGAATTCCAGGACACACGCGGTCTCTTCTTCGCGACGGCAGGCGTTCTCACCGCTGTGGCCGCCACCTCCACCTGGATGATCCTGCGCTACAAGAACCGCCCCCACCCGAAATTCTTCGACCGCGAGAAGGTGAAGTTCGATGGACTCGTCTGGTTGCCTTCGCAGCAAAAGAGCGGTCTCTTCATGGCCGGTCTGCACATCAACTTTCATTAAGCCATGCCATCCTTATCGATCCGCTTCCGGTTGGCCATGATCCTTTTGCCATTGCTTATCGCTTCCTGCTACAAGGACGAGTTGGATCCAGCCACATTGATCAACAACCCGTTCGATCCAGAGTACAGCGGTCCGAATGTCTTCGCTTTCGATACCACGTTCATTGAACCCATACCTGGTACAGCGGAATCCCGGCAGGTATTCCAATTCACCGTGAACAGTTCGCTCTTCCTTGCTCCACAGGACTATGCGGTGCATGTGCAAGACGACCTGCTGCCCCCGATAGACCCGTACGTGTACCCAGCACCACCGGGTAATGATGTCCTCCGTTACTACCGCAGCGAGATCGTTTTCGGGCAGGATGTCTGCCTGCGATTGAGCCTTTCCAACAACTACCACCAAGGCCGCGCTGAAACGGTGTGCGGCACTTTGCAATGAGCGACGAGCAGAACGACAACGGGACCGCCCCGGAAACGAACGGACAGGAGCGCGATCAGGAGTCCGGTGCCGGTAAAAGCAACGTGCCCAGTGCCGGCCAGGCAGGACAGTACAGCGTGAGCGGCATGTACCGCGAGTGGTTCTTGGACTACGCGAGTTATGTGATCCTGGAGCGTGCGGTGCCCGCATTGTACGATGGCTTGAAACCCGTGCAACGCCGCATTCTGCACGCCATGAAGGATCTGGATGATGGACGCTACAACAAAGTGGCGAACATCATCGGGCACAGTATGCAGTACCACCCACACGGCGATGCCAGCATCGGCGACGCACTGGTGCAACTGGGCCAGAAGGACCTCCTGATCGATTGCCAGGGGAACTGGGGCAACACACTCACCGGCGATAGCGCCGCCGCCCCGCGTTACATCGAAGCCCGCCTGAGCAAGTTCGCGCAGGAGGTCGCCTTCAATCCGAAGACCACCGAATGGCAACTCAGCTACGATGGCCGAAACAAGGAGCCCATCTACCTGCCGGTGAAATTCCCTTTACTGCTCGCCCAAGGAGGGGAGGGGATCGCCGTCGGACTTTCCTGCAAGATCCTGCCACACAACTTCAACGAGATCATCGACGCCAGCATCGCCGTGCTGCGCAAACGTTCCTTCGATCTTGTTCCAGACTTCCCTACCGGCGGGTTGATGGACGCATCAGCCTACAACAATGGCGAACGTGGAGGACGCGTCAGGTGCCGGGCCCGCATCCGCAAGGAAGACAACAAGACCCTCATCATCAGCGAGATCCCTTTCGGTACCACCACCGGCAGCCTGATCGAGAGCATCCTGAAGGCCAACGAAAAGGGCAAGATCAAGGTGCGCCACATCGAGGATAACACCGCCGAGTTCGCCGAGATCCAGATCCACCTAGCCGCCGGTGTTTCCCCTGATACCACTATCGACGCGCTCTTCGCCTTCACGGACTGTGAAGTGAGCTTGGCACCGAACGCTGTGGTGATCGAGAACGACAAGCCACGCTTCGTGGATGTGAAGGAACTCCTGCGCGTAAGCACGGAGAATACCCTGCGACTGCTGGAATTGGAATTGAAGATCCGCAAGGGCGAACTGGAAGAACAATGGCACTTCGCCTCGCTGGAGCGCATCTTCATTGAAAAGAAGGTATACCGTAGGATCGAAGAGGCCGAGACGTGGGAGGAGGTGATCAGCTTCATCCACAAGGGACTTAAACCGCACGTCCAGGATCTGCGCAGACCGGTCACGGATGAGGACGTGGTAAAGCTCACCGAGATCCGGATCAAGCGCATCAGCAAGTTCGACAGCTTCAAGGCCGACGAGCACATCCGCCACTTGGAAGACCAGCTCGCTGAGGTACTCGCCAAGCTCGGCACCCTGGTGGAACACGCGGTGGACTGGTTCAAGGAACTGAAAAAGAAGTATGGCACCGGGCGTGAGCGCAAGACCGAGCAACGCACCTTCGATACCATCGTAGCGGCGAAAGTGGCCGTGGCCAACAAGAAGCTCTACGTGGATCGCAACGAGGGATTCATTGGCTGGAGCCTGCGCAACAACGAGTTCGTCGATGATTGCTCGGAGATCGATGACGTCATCGTGTTCCGCCGCAGCGGTCAGATGATGGTGACCAAGATGGCCGACAAGAAGTTCGTGGGCAAGGGCGTGATCCATATCGGCGTCTTCAAGAAGAACGACGAGCGCACGATCTACCACATGATCTACCAGGACGGGCCGAAGGGCGGCTTCTTCATGAAGCGGTTCGCCGTTACAGGTATAACGCGCGACAAGGAATACGACCTCACCGGCGGAGCGCCCGGAAGCACCGTGGAGTATTTCACTTGCAACCCTGACGGTGCTTCTGAATCTGTGCGCATCACCTTGCGGCCGCGACCGAACCTGCGCAAGAGCCAGTTCGACGTGGACTTCGGCACGATGCTCGTGAAGGGACGCGGCAGCAAAGGCAACCTGCTTACGCGCTACATGGTGCAGAAAGTGGTCCAGCAGGGCCGCGGCGGCAGTACCCTCGGCGCGATCCCCATCTGGTTCGATGAGACCGTTCGCAGATTGAACGACACCGGGCACGGCCGTTACCTGGGCCGCTTCAAAGGGGAGGACCGCATTTTGGCCATCACCAAGAGCGGGTCTTACCAGCTGTTCCCCTTCGTGCTCAGCACCCACTTCCCGGATGATACCCTCACCGTGGTGAAGTGGAACCCGAAAGATACCGTGAGCGTGGTCTATTGGGACGGCGAAAAGCAGCAGCACACCATCAAGCGTTTCGTCATCGAAGAACCAACGCGCGATCCGGTGATCTTCATCACCGAGCATCCCGACAGCAAGCTCGTGCTGCACAGCCTTGTGCCCGATGCCGCCATACACATCGCTTATGACAAGCGCAGCACTCCCAAGGACGACGAGGACCTCACTCTCAGCGCAGCCATCGCTGTGAAAGGCGTGAAGGCTATCGGCAACCGGCTCACACCGCTCAAGGTGAAGGAGATCACCCTCAACACCGCGGTTTTCATCCCCATGACGCCTGAGATCGAGGAGAAGCAGCAGATGCTCATCACCGATGAGGAGATCGGCAATCTCGAAGCTCCAGAAGAGGAAGACCTGGAAGAAAGCCCCGTCAAGCAGTTCAAGAAGGCCCAGTCCACGGACGAAGGAGGAGAGGACCGCTCTCCGGATGATCCGATCATCGGGTACAAGCCGGGGAAGCAGATCAGTTTGGGGTTGGATTAGTGGTGGGCGGGAAGCCCGAAATGCAAGAGGAGCGGGCGAAGGACGCCCGCTCCAGCGGTTCGCAACAGCGTACTCCATATCCTTCTGCTCTCGGATCATGAAGCAGCGATCGGCACCCTGGTGGTGGATCCTCATCCTCTATTCCCCGGTACTCGCGTACTATGCTTCGCACTTTGCGGCCGCGCTCCTGCACCCCGGCATTATTGCGACCGGCTTCATCCAATACGACCTGCCGTACTCCATGGCCTGCGCCCGCGAGTTCGCGGACAATGGTCTGTGCGGGCTCTTGTTCACCCTGCCATCGAACGCGGGTGACGTGGGAGAACCGGTGCTGCTCCAGCTTCACCTTTGGGCGCTTGGACAGATCTGGCGCCTGTTCCCGGTGGATCCAGGAATGCTCTACGTGTTTTTTGGTATGGTCACGGGCCTGCTCGCCGTCCGGGCCTTCGTCCGGTTCTTCGATGCGGTGGTTCCAACGTCGCCGAACGCGCGGCGCTGGGGGCACCTGCTCTTGCTCTGGGGTGGTGGGCTACTGGCCTTGTTGGGCGAAGGGTTGAACATCATTCAAGGCCGGCCCATTGCAGAGACCTGGACGCATCTGTTGGATCTGGATCCGGCGCACGGCTGGTGGATGATGAGCTTGGGCCGCTGCATGCTGCTGCCGAACGAAGCCTATTACCACCTGTTGTTCTATACCGCCGCCTTAGCGTTCATCCGGAAACGGCCTGCGATCGCCGTCTTCTGCCTGCTGGTGCTCGCGGCCTCGCACCCGTTCGCTGGCGTGGGAGGTATGCTGGTCTTCTTTACGTGGTCGCTCGTGGAACGCTTTGTCCAGAAGGACGCTGTTACACCGGCCGGAGTGCCCATCGCGCTTGTGTCCGCATTTGCGCTCTGTTGTTGGTACTATTTCGCTTGGTTGCCATCACGTATGGATCCGCAACTCACCGCTTCCATGCCGTCCGCCTACATCGTTGAAGCACGGTCCATCCTGCCCGCCTATCTTCTGGTGCTGCTGCCAGCTTGCGCCCGGTTGCGCACACGCCAACGGCTGCGGGATCTCATCGCCGAACGTTCATCCAGAATGCTCTTGCTGATGGCTCTGGTGCAGTTCACTTTGGAAAATCATGACCTGTTCTTCATCACCTATCAGCCTGCACACTTCACCCGTGGCTACACCTGGACCGCGCTGTTCCTCATCGGCGCTCCCTGGGTGTTGAACGAAGGGTGGCCATGGATAAAGACCCGTTGGCCAAGGGCGCGCTTTGCCATCGCCGCCGCATTCACCTTGCTGTTCTTGTCCGACAACGTTGCGTTCTTCGCCTTGAACACCAAGCGGCAGTTACGTGCCTCCCAGCCGGGCTTCTGGCTCACGCATGAACAAAAGGAGGTGCTGGCATTCTTGAATGGGCTTCCCGCTGATGCTCCGCTGGTGATCTCGCAGGAAGAGGAACTCGGCTACATGGTCATCGTGTACACACCGCTCAAGGCCTATCGATCGCATTTCTTCGACCAAGGGGATGCGTGGTCGCGCGTGAAGCAACAAGCGGACTACTTTGATGGTAGGATCACCGACCAGCTTTTGGCAGGGCCCCTCATCGTTTTGGTGAACAAGGACCGCGGAGCATTCGTACCGAACGGGACACACGAGGTGATCTACGAGAACGATCGCTTCAAGGTGTTCCGGTCGGAACCATTCCAAAAGTGAGCGCGCCCCGCTTCACAGCGCGCACAGCACCGGGATGCACGGAGCATTGGTCAGCAATCGTTCCTTTTCAGCATCAGCGATCCAGCGATAATCATCGCTGGCCCTGGCCATGATAGCGATGGCTCCAGCCCCGATCTCCTGTGCGTAGCGGATCGTCTGCTCGGCGAAGCCCATGCTGAAGACCGTACTGGGCACGTTGGCTTCCACCCGCCGGATCCCATCCATGTCCATTCGCGCGAGCATCAGGGCCTTGTTCTCCATAAGATGTTCGCTCGGCGTTTCTCCGGGCCGGATGATCTGGAAGATATGGACCTCCGCGCTGAAGGTCCTCCCCAACAGGCTCACCGCATCCAGCAGTCCATTGATATCCGCATGGCCCGCCACGGGGAGCAGGATCCGTTCCATCCGCGGATCCGCAGGACTTTCGGACTGCACCACCAAAGAGGGGAGCCTCACCTGCCGAACAAGCTTCAGGATGTCCGCCCCGAGCAACGATTGTCGAAGGCCTTTCGGGCCATGTGTCCCCACCACCATCAACGCATGGCCTTTACCGGATTCAGCGATTATCTGCTTCAGGGGGTCACCCTCGCGGAACACCTCGTTCACCTTTACTGTGCGCAGCAATTTGTCAGCCGCCGTGCCCATTTGCGCGCTGGCGCTGGCCAGGGCATCGCTCTGGTGGTGGTGCTTGTCCAGCACATGCAGCAGGGTGATGGACGAATTCGAGGCCGCCGCGATCGCCGTGGCATAACGCTGCGCGCTGGCCGCTGCGGCCGTAAAGTCCGTGGGGCAGAGGATGTCGTTCATGCGTGGCCGCCAAGGTACGGGGCGGCCGCGTCCTGTGGAACTCTCACGATCCGCAGGATCCCTTGACTCACCGGTCGAAGGGTTCCCCCACGATCCCCAGCGTCCGCATACCTTGCCCGCATGTCGAATATCCACTTGTATCGCTCCTGCGTCCTGGTCTGCGCAGTCCTCCTTTCCCTTTCCGGTTTTTGCCAATTGAACATTGCCCAACTGGGCCAACTCAGTTACCAGGATCTGCGCAACAGCGACCTGAGCAACCTCTGGGGGTATGTGGATGAGGAAGGCAACGAGTACGCGCTGATGGGTGTGAATGGCGACGACAACGAGGTCGGTTCCGGCGGGTTCGCCGTGGTGGACGTTACCGATCCGGCGAACCCGGTAGAGATCTTCTTCACACCGGGGCCGAACAGCATCTGGCGCGAGATCAAGACCTGGGGCGATCATGCCTACATCACTACGGAGGCCGAAGAGGGCCTGATGATCGTTGACCTCTCGCCGCTTCCGCAAAGCACCGAACTGCCCGTAACCATCTTCCAAGGGGAGGGCTGGGTCACCTCGCATTCCCTCTTCATCGATGAGAATGGACGGCTCTACCTCAATGGGGCCAATCGCGGCAACGGCGGTTGCATTTTTTACGACCTCACCCAGGATCCTGAAGTACCCGTAGAGGTGGGCGAATTCGACAACTGGTACGTGCATGATTGTTATGCCCGGAACAACATCCTCTATGCTGCCCACATCAGCGACGGTTTTTTCAGCATCGTGGATGTGAGCGATCCGCAGAACCCGGTGGTGCAAGGCCAGATAGGCACCCCCAACCTTTTCACACACAATACGTGGCTCGATGATTCAGGCCAATACCTCTTCACCACCGATGAGAAGCCGGACAGTTACTTGGCGGCCTATGATGTGAGCGATCCTTCGGACATCCAATTGCTCGATCAGCTGCAGACCAACCCGGGCAGCGACGCCATCATCCATAATACCTACTGGCTGAATGACTACGTGGTCCAGAGCTACTACACCGAAGGGGTTTCCATCTACGACGTCAGCGATCCGGGCAACATTGTGGAGGTCGGCCGGTTCGATACATCCCCCTTCACCGGTGAAGGATTCAATGGCGCTTGGGGTGTTTATCCCTTCCTGCCCAGTGGTAACCTTTTGGTAAGCGATATCCAGCAGGGGCTCTTCATCCTCGCGCCCACCTACACCCAGGCCTGCCGACTGGAAGGGCTGATCACCAACGCCAGTACCAGCGCACCCGTGGATCAAGCCACCATCACGATCAACGGGACCGAAGCGTTCGATGTGACCAGCGGCTTCGATGGGGAATACAGCACCGGATGGGCCCTCGCAGGAACCTTCAGCGTTACGATCTCCTCCCCGGGGTATGTTACCCAGACCGTTTACAATGTGGTCTTGATCAACGGCCAAGTTACGGTGCTCGATGTGCAACTGGTGCCGCTCGTCCCCTTCACGCTCGCGGGGCAGGTGTTGGAGGAGGGCTCCGGCACCCCGGTGGCTGGTGCGCAGGTCGAATTGGCCAACCTTGTTTACCAGTACAATACGACCACTGATGCGGCGGGCAACTTCTCCATTCCTGCTTTCTTCGGAGGAGATTACCAACTGCTCGCGGGCCATTGGGGGCATCGAACGGTCTGTTCAGAGGTTACAGGACTCGTGGATGGTTCCCCTGCGCCGGTGATCTATCTGCCAACGGGCTATGCGGATGATTTCGCGCTGGATCTCGGCTGGAGCGCTTCCGGCGATGCCGGCTCAGGGGATTGGACCCGCGATGTGCCGGACGGTACCGAATTCGACAACGATGCCTGCGCACCCGGTGCAGATGCGGAGGTTGACTGTGGGGCGCGCGCCTACGTTACCGGCAACGGTGGAGGAGAGGCGGGAAACGATGATGTGGATGATGGCGAGGTTGAACTGGCATCACCGGTGTTCGATGGAACGATCACCGCTGATCCCTGGATCCGCTATGACCGATGGTGGTTCACCGGTGGCGGTAACAGCACCAGCAACGACGTATTCCTCATCCGCCTTGAGAACGGACAGGATATCGTGACCATTGAGACCTTGGATGTGGATGCGGATGACATGGGCGAATGGGTGACGCACGAGTTCCAGGTCAGTGCTTCCATCACTCCAACAACCACGATGCGATTACGGGTGATCACCGCTGACGATGAGCCAGGTCACCTCGTTGAAGCCGGCCTGGACCGCTTCGAGGTATTGCCGGCATCACCTTTCCTTGCCGTGGAGGATGTGGCTGTTCACCATGGCCTCTCCGTTTTTCCCGATCCTAACGATGGGGTATTCACGGTGCGCACAGGGTGCGTGTCAGGCATGGTGCATGTATTCGATGCGTTGGGCGCGGCCATGATCCGCCCTGTCCGGTCCAATACCGCCACACTCCAGCTCGATCTGGATGTGCTGCCCGGTCTGTACGTGGTACGGCTGGTGGAAGACGATGGCCGGGTGTCTTCGGCGCGGGTGGTTGTACGTTGAACCGCCCTTTGCTCAGCGCCGCGGTTGAACGCCCGCGCAGTTCTTCCCGATCAGCTGCTCCACCTCGGGCACGCCCCCGATGATGCGGGCCAGGTTCAGATCCGCGCAAGCTTTGTCGCGTTCCCCTTTGGCCATCAGCAAGAGTGCACGGGTGCGCAGGGCGAAGGCGTTCGACGGATAGGAACGCAGGCTGCGCTCCACATCGGACCAGGCCTCCGGGTGGCGATCCAGTTTGTAATACGTGTACGCCCGGTCGCTCAGTGCGGTAGGCTCATCCTTGTCCAGGGCAAGCGCCTTCCCATAGATCGTCAATGCTTCCTCATAACGGCCCAGCGAGGCCAGTTCGAAGCCGCGATTCGTCCAGTTGCCAATGTCGTTCGGTTCGATCACGCACAACTTCTCCAGCACATACAAGCTGGCCGCATGATCCTTGTTCACGTCGTGCATCCGTGCCAGCGTTTTAAGCGCTGCGGGGTCCTGTGTCTTGTCGCCGAGCCCGGCCTTCAGGTCGGCGATGGCCTCCTTCGTCTTTTTCAATTCGGCCCGCGCCTCGCCGCGCAGGATCAGCGCTTGGTCCCGCAGGGTGTGCTTCGCCCCATGGTCCAGCGCGCGCGAGCATAACCGCTCTGTCAACCGATAGTCCTCACTGCGGAAGGCGTACATCGCCCGCTGGTAGTTGGCCTCCGCGTGTGTACTGTCCAACTTCAGCGCTTTCTCCGTGTCCAGCAGGAAGCGGTCCATGCGTTCCAACTGATACCAGCCGCGGGCGCGGGCCGAGTAGTTGGCCGCAGAAGGTTCCATATCGATCGCTTGAGTGTACTTGTCCACCGCTTTTTGCGGTTTTTCCAAGCGGAGCAGGCTGTCGCCTTCTACCACCAGCCAAGCCGCTGCAGGGCCGAATGGCGATGCGGGTTGCGCATGGCCCATGGCTCCGGCCAGCAACAGCACCAATGTTGGGATCGTCTTCCGCACGTGGCGTTCTCCTGTCCGTTCGATCGTACCCTTTTACACTGTAGGGCGAATGAACGGTTCAGGGCAAATGTAAACGCACCCTCCTTGGCAGGGACCGTGCCGCAGGTTCGTGATCAGCTATTCAGAAGAACAAGGAAAGCCGAAGCTTGGGAATTGGGCACGCAAAACCCGGCATATGCGCCATTCAGGTGAACCGGGCCACCGGAATGGTGCTCAAAGAAGCATGCTTGCCAGCCAACAAAAGATGGTGGCCCGCCATAGCGATCATGGCCGCATTGTCCGTGCAGTAAGCAAATGGCGGAACGAAAACCTCCCAGCCCTCCCGCGCTCCAAGTTCCGTAAGCCGCGTGCGCAAGCCCGTGTTGGCCGCCACACCACCAGCGATGCCGATGCGCAGAAGCCCATGGTCCCGCATGGCCCTGCGCGCCTTGGCCAGCAGGTGATCGATGATCGTCCGTTGCAAG
>JANOPI010000146.1:0-1724 GCA_031421755.1 Flavobacteriales bacterium
GACATCAAGACTCGCGCCAGCCGGTCAATGCCCTGCGACGGATCGACCAATCGACCATGTTCAATCAACAGCGGCTGGGGATCGATCATCTGTTTTCCTCGTTCGCGCCTGCGAGCAACCAAAGCGCCGCCATGCGAACCGCGATTCCGTTTGTGACTTGCTCCAAGATGACCGAGTGCGGACCGTCGGCGACCTCCGGCGTAATCTCCACGCCGCGGTTGATCGGTCCTGGGGCCATGATCAGCACGTCAGCTTTACAGCGACGTAGCCGTTTGCCATTCATCGCGTAGCGATTCGAATACTCGTGGACGCTGGGAAATGGACGCGACTTTTGACGTTCAAATTGGATTCTGAGCAGATTCAGCACGTCGCACCTCGGCAAGATTTCGTCCAAGCTGTGCGCCACTTCAAAACCGAGTTCGGACCACCGAGGGCTGACCAACGTAGCGGGGCCGCAAACGATCACATGAGCGCCGAGTTTTCGTAATCCCCACATGTTGCTTCGCGCTGTGCGACTATGGGCGATGTCTCCGACAAGCGCAACCGTTAAGCCGGCCAACTGGCCTCGATGCTGGCGAATGGTCAGCATGTCAAGCAAGCCTTGCGTGGGATGTTCGTGAGCGCCATCGCCCGCATTGAGCACACTGCAATCGAGTTCACGGGCCAACAGGTGCGGCGTCCCAGGAGTGCTGTGGCGAGTGACGACCCAGTCGACGCCCATCGCCTGAATCGTTTTAGCCGTGTCAACGAACGTCTCGCCCTTAGAAACGCTGCTACTGCTACTGGCGAATTCGACGGTATCGGCTCCAAGACGTTTTGCGGCCAGCGAAAAACTGTTTCGGGTCCGCGTGCTGTTTTCGAAGAACAAGTTTGCGAGCGTCTTGCCAGACAGTAACGACAATTTGCGTCGACATCCGCCCGTAATCCACTTTAGCCGCTCGGCTGAGTCGAGCAGGATGTTGATCTCGTCTGCAGAAAGACTTTCGAGATCAAGCAAATGCCGACGTTTCCAAGCAGTTGGAAAAGAAATGCTGTCGTTCGTATTTGGACTTTGTGTTTCCAAGGCGAGCGCGGTCATCGGCATGGCCTGCCGGATCGGAGTTGGGTGCGAAAAAGCAACGGACGTATATTATTAAAAGATGCAGCTTCGCGCAAGGTAGGACAACCGAATCACGAGACGTTTGACGCCGGACGACTTGCCAGCGCTGAACCTGCGATCGTGAACCACGCCGCGATCCATGCGACGCCGCCCAGCGGAGTGATCGCTCCAAGCCACGGCGTATTCGTGAGCACGAGCAGATAGAGGCTGCCGCTAAACAATACAATTCCGAGCGTGAATAACACGAAAACCACCTGCCTTGCGCGATGCGAGATCGATAACAAAGACGATAACGCGAGCATTGCGACAGCATGGACAAGGTGGTACCTCGCACTAACGTCAAATTGCCCGAGACGCTTGGCGATTAACGCTGAATCAAGCCCCGCACTAGCAAGGCGAGTTTCCAAGCCGTGAGCCCCGAAAGCACCGATCAGCACGCCCAAGCCACCCAGAATAGCAGCCGTCGCGGCGATTTTCCGGGCCAACGGATCACCGCTGGATGAAATGGCGTTCATGCTTTTAGAAGAGTTTCAACCGCGCCGAGCAGGCGATCCATGGCAAACGGCTTGCGAATATAGTCGCTCACACCAAGCAATTCTGCGTAAGCTTTGTGGCGACTGCCTTC
>JANOPI010000147.1:0-4252 GCA_031421755.1 Flavobacteriales bacterium
GCCGACGCCGCCGCCTTTCAGCGCACCTGTACCGAGCTCAAGGGATCCTTCCTTGCCGGGCGCAGCCATTCCAGCTGGTCGGTCGATGGGTCCTGCTTTACCCGCTTTCCACTGCTCGTAGCCGCTTATGTCGCGGAATGAACGGATCTCCTGTTCGGCTGCCGGCAAGCGGCCTGCAACGGGCAGTGTGGTCTGCTTCCGTGTGTCAAAGGTCACATGGCTCTGTGCCTGGGCCAGTAGGCCGATCGTCATTACGGAGCTAAGGGCCAGGAGTCGTGCCGCTCGAGTGCGCATCGTGCTATGCGGGGTTTGTTGATCGTTCATCGGAGCAATGTCACCGTACCGAACCAGTCTTTCTTGTCAGAGGAGCCTACAGGTCGTTCTACCAGACGCCAATTGTACACCCCCACGGGCAGAACTTCTCCGCTGTTGTTCAGTGAGCCGTTCCAGCCCTCGGAGGGGTCTGTGCTGTTGAAGACCATATTTCCCCAGCGGTCGAAGATCATCAATTCATGGTCTTCTGCGACCATTCCGCTGGCAATAGGCAGGAAGACCTCATTGAACCCGTTGCCGTCAGGGGTGAATGCGTTCGGGGTGTAGAGCAGGGGAATGCTGACTTCAACCGTCTGGCACAGTGAATCCGCACAGCCATACCGGTCAGCCACCCGCAAGCACACCTCGTATTCGCCGCTGAACACGCGCGGGAATGAATGTGCCACTTGCCGCTGATCGCTGCTGTCCACCCCCCTGAAGTCCCAAGCGAACACCGAGGCGTTCGGGTCTTCGGCGGTGAAGAGAAGGGTGCTGTTCTCCAAGGTTCCGATGCCTGGCGTCCAGATGAAATCCGCAGAGGGGGCGGGGTCCACCAGCACGGCCCCTTGCAGGGTGAACTGGTCGGTGCATCCCGCCGAAGTGGTCACTTGCAGCATCACGTTGTACCAGCCCGCCTCGGTGTACACATGGATAAGCGAGTCGCACCCTGTGAGGCCGATGGTGCCGTCGCCCAAGTCCCATTCGCAATTGCCCGATAGAAATGCGCTGTCCGTGGTATTCGTGAATTTTACCGTGAGCGGGTCGCAGCCACTGTCCGGGTCAACGATGAAAGAGATGATGGGCAATGCGTTCACGGTGACAATTATCCTGGCCGTATCCGTGAGATGTTGGCAGGCGTTCGGCCCAGGGACCACATAGGTGTAAGTGCCGGTGCTGTCCATGGTCGGGGCCAAGGTCCCGGTGTGTGCCGTACCCAACGGGTCGAACCAAGTGCCACCTTGATCCGGCGTACCTTCCAAGGAGGCGAACAATGCCGCTGGTTGGCCGTCAGCGCAGATGGTGAGAAGGCCATCCGCCCCGGCATCCGGAACAAGGTCCACGGCGATCGCCAACGTGCTGCTTTGCTGTGGGCATGGCAACACCGCGCTCACCGTGTAAGTGTAGGTGCCCGGCGCATCCGTTCCCGCGTTGAAGCTGTTCCCGAAGGCTGCATTACCTGGCGCGGTCCAAGCGCCCGTAGTGTCCGGCGTGCCGGTCAAGGCGTCCAGCATCGTTAGCGGAGAAGCGTCCGCACAGAGCGTGATGGCCGCATCCGTACCGGCATCCACGGCCTCTTCCAAGCGCACGTCCACTGTTCCCGTGTCGTTCGGGCACGGGCCACTACCGGAAACAATGTAGAAGTAATCACCGTCCGTATCGGAGCCGGGTTGCAGGATCCCTGAGAAGCTCCCGCCGCCAGGGGCGGACCAGGTTCCGCCCCCATCAGGATCGGCCAGTAGTTCGAAGAGGTCCACCGGGTCCTGGTCGTTGCAATAGGCTACCTCAGCCACATCACCACCAGCTTCCACATGGGCCGTGGTGCTCATGGTTACTTCCGCTGAATTCGGGCAGTTGCCTCCCGCCCCGATCTCGTACAAGTAGACGCCGTTGGGATCTTCCCCGGGAAGGAAGGTCCCGTTGTGGGCAACCCCGTCCGGGTCGGTCCAATCCCCACCGGGGGCGGGGGTGCCGCCGATCAAGGTGTACAGGTCAACCGGTTCCGCATCGTCGCATACGTTGGCGGAACCTGGTTCCATCGCCGCTGATGTCTGCACGAACAACACAACATTCAGCACCGAAGTTTGTGCGGGCGTTCCATTATCGCTACCGGTGAAGGTGATCGTGTGATACCCCACATCCGCCAGTGTGGGCGTTACCTCCACGGTAATGTCCGCATTCACGCCGGAGGTGGAGCTGATCACGTTGAGGCCGGCGAGCGTGGGGGCGCTAACGTCTGGCACGGTGGTCTGGTCAGGCTCCGGGGAGAGGAAGGTGACCTGCAGGATCGAGGTTTCGTTCACGCACAGGATCAGCGTATCGCAAACGGATTGTCCAGTGATCACCGGGGGTACATTGGCCAAAGCGACATCGGTGTTGAAGGAGAAATACTTGTCGTCCAGGAAGTCGATGCCATCGTTAGCGCCGAACGGACCGTCATAAGCGGCGCCCGCCTGGTCGAATCGTCCGAATTGGATGTAGTCGATGCCATCACCCTTGTTGGCCCCCACGTTGGCCGGATTGCCGCCGAAGCCGCCAACACCCTGATTCGCCCCGCCGGTGGTCCACTGCATGTCCTGGTAGCAGAAGGAGGTGTTCCCGCCATTGGCCACCACCGGATCGGTGCCGTCGGTGATGATGATCTGGAAGGTGTTCAGCAGGTCTGTTTCGGATGGAAAGTAACCCACGTTCGTCCAGTTCACATACAGCGCTGTGGGGGTTACTTTGAACTGCACCCGATTGATATTCGCCCCGGTACCATTGAGGTCCACATCGGCCCAGAAGGCGCCCACGATCACATCATCCGCTTGGGGAAAGCCCGTTGCGGAAAAGCTCGTGAGGCAATCCGTCATAGTAATGTTGCCGTTGGTGTTGATGTACACCGTGTTGTACAGCTGACCGTAGAGCGAATAGTTGAAGGGCAGGAGGATGGGTCCGTAGCTGCCATCGTCCGCGTTCTGGAATCCGCAGGCTCCCCACTCCGAGCCATTGTCGATCTCCGTGTATCCGGCGTCCGGTTCAAGCCAGCAATCGCAGGTCTGCGCTCCGCCCCGGGTTTCCAGGGGCGGTGAGTTCTGCGGGACATCCGGTATGCCGGGGGTAACGCTATAGGTGGCCATTTTCCAAGCCGCATAGCTCGGGTAGCCCAGGTATTCCTGCGCTGCTGCCGGGGCCGCCACCAGGCCCAGCGCGATGATCGGCAGGGTGATCCTGATGGACGTCATAGCGTTACCGGAAGAGCCGTACCACTTCCCCTTTGCTCCACGTGCGGCCTTGCGCATCGCTCAATTCCAAGGCGTAGAAATACATCCCCGGATCGCACCGATCCCCCGTGTTCATCACTTGGCCGTTCCACTTGGCCTCAAGGTTATCAGCGCTGAACACAAGCCTGTCCGTGGTGGCGGAGAAGATGCGAACCATGGCCTTTTGGTAGTTCCGTACGGTAACCTCCAATTCATCATTCACCATGTCGCCGTTCGGGCTGAAGGCCGTGGGGATCATCACCGACAATTCAGGTACCGCAGCCTCCTGCTCCAGATCCGTTTCCGGCTCCGGTTCAATGATCGGCTCCTCGTGCAGCGGGTGTACCACCGCGCTCGGCATTTCCTCTTGGGTAGGTGCGGGCACCTTGGGCTCGGTCACCACCACGATCGCACTGGTCACGTAGCTGTCTACAAGCTTCTGCAACACCGTGTTCACCGTCTTTTCACCTTCTGGGGTCGCTTCTGGATCGTTCACAGAGCCGGTGGACGGCGCCGGATCGACCACAGCCGGTGAGTTTTCCTGACGGGTTGGACCCAAAGGGGCTTTTGCCACCGTCGATCCCGCCTTTCGAGGCTCTTCGGTCGGTGCAAGTTGTGCGTCGTTGGCTTGCGAAGTGGGTGCGGCAGGCAACGTGGTCGTATGGTCGGCTTCGGCAGCATCCTCCTCGATCACCGGGGCGATCACCAGGACTTTTTCAGCGAGCGGCTCCGGTGCAGGAGCTTCCTGTTGGCTATGGAACACGGCTCCAGCGACGACCAGCATGGCAGCGAGCCCCGCCGCCCACCAACCGGCCGTGGTGCCCACACCCGCCGCCGCTCCGTGGCCGAGCTGCGAGCTGATGTTGGTCCACACCTGCGGATCCACTGGGGCCTCGTGCCCGCTGAATTTCTCCTGGAGCAACTCGCTCAGGCTGCTGCCGTTGGCCACCGCCAGCTTCCCGCTGATGGCGCTCCAAGTG
>JANOPI010000148.1:0-2796 GCA_031421755.1 Flavobacteriales bacterium
GCGCTTTCTCGATCTCGTCCAGCAGGATGATCGCGTAGGGGCGACGACGCACTTTCTCGGTGAGCTGCCCACCTTCCTCGTAACCAACGTAACCGGGAGGCGCTCCGATCAGGCGGCTCACAGAGAACTTCTCCATGTACTCGCTCATGTCAATGCGGATCAGCGCATCGTCCGTATCGAAGAGGTAGCGCGCGAGTTCCTTGGCGAGTTGCGTTTTGCCTACGCCGGTTGGGCCGAGGAAGATGAACGAACCGATGGGGCGGTTGGGGTCCTTCAGTCCGGCGCGGTTGCGCTGGATCGCCTTCACCACTTTGGCGACGGCTTCGTCCTGCCCGATCACTTTGCCCACCATTTCCTCCTTCATGCGGCGCAGTTTGCCGCTCTCTTTCTCGGCGATGCGCGTTACAGGGATACCGCTCATCATGGCCACTACTTCGGCCACATTGTCTTCCGAAACGGTGGTGCGGTGGGTCTTGCTTTCCTCCTCCCAGGCACGCTTGGCTTTCTCGAGTTCTTCGAGCAGCGTGCGCTCGCGGTCGCGCAGTTTGGCGGCCTCTTCGTAGCGCTGGCTGCGCACCACTTTGTTCTTCTCCTCCTTCACCTCTTCGATCTTGGCTTCCACGTCCAGGATCGCTTTGGGCACCACGATGTTGCTGATGTGAACGCGGCTACCGGCCTCGTCCAGCGCATCGATCGCCTTGTCCGGCAGGTGGCGGTCAGTGATGTAGCGGTTGGTGAGCTTCACGCAGGCGTTGATGGCCTCGGGCGTGTAGTTCACGTTGTGGTGGTCCTCGTACTTCTCCTTGATGTTATTGAGGATCTGGATCGTCTCGTCAACCGATGTCGGCTCCACGAGCACTTTCTGGAAGCGGCGCTCCAACGCACCGTCCTTCTCGATGTACTGGCGGTACTCGTCCAGCGTGGTGGCACCGATGCACTGGATCTCGCCTCGCGCAAGGGCGGGCTTGAACATGTTGCTCGCATCGAGCGAGCCTGAAGCGCCACCCGCGCCCACGATGGTGTGGATCTCGTCGATAAAGAGAATCACGTCCGGGCTGTTCTCCAGCTCGTTCATCACCGCCTTCATCCGCTCCTCGAATTGGCCACGGTATTTGGTACCCGCTACCAGGGAGGCGATGTCCAACGCGACGATGCGCTTGTTGAAGAGCACGCGGCTCACTTTACGCTGAATGATGCGCAGGGCCAGACCTTCAGCGATGGCGCTCTTGCCCACGCCGGGCTCACCGATGAGCACGGGGTTGTTCTTCTTCCGGCGCGAAAGGATCTGGCTCACGCGCTCGATCTCCTTTTCGCGGCCCACGATGGGGTCGAGCTTGCCTTCCTCGGCCATTTTGGTGTGGTCACGGCCGAAATTGTCCAGTACCGGCGTCTTGCTCTTGCTGTCGCCGCCCTGCTTCTTCGGGCCGCCGCCGCCGCCGGAACCGCCGCTGTAGCTGCCGCTGTTGTCGTCATCATCATCTTCGGCGTTGCCGGGGCCTTGGGCCTTGGGCTTCGCTTTGCCTGGGGACGGTTTTCCACCGGCCATGATGGTATCCAGTTCGTTCTTCACTTGCTCGTAGTCCACGTTGAATTTGTTCAAAGTGCGCGTGGCGAGGTTATCGCTGTCTTTCAATATGCTCAGCAGCACGTGCTCTGTTTCGATCTGGGCGCTCTTGAACAGCTTCGCTTCCAGGAAGGTGATCTTGAGCATTTTTTCGGCCTGCTTGATCAGGCCTATCTTGTCCTTATCAGGGGGCCGCATGGCACTGGCGGGCTCCATGGCGTTCTCCACCACTTTGCGCAGGTCCTCCAGGTCCACCTCCAGATGGCGCAGGATCTTCACCGCGTTGCCATCGCCCTCGCGGATGAGGCCCAGCAGGATGTGCTCGATGCCGATAAAATGATGGCCCAGGCGAAGTGCTTCTTCGCGACTGTACCCGATGACCTCCCGCACGCGGGGGCTGAATTTGGCGTCCATGTTCATGTTCGAAGAGATCGGTCCTTCCGTTCATCCACACCTGCCGTGATGCTGCCAAGATAGGAGGAAGGCCAACCGGGGCAAGCTATATCGGCGACTTCCGGCGGCCATATGCCCGGCACCGGGGATTTTTCCACAGAAAAGCGCGGTGGATGTGGAAAAGTCACGGTCGGCAGCGTGTGCGATCGGGATACTTTCGGGCTCCCTTTCAAAAAGGGGGTGACAAGAACGGTGCGAAAGGCAGTGGACGGACGAACTGGCAGAAGCGGGGCAAGCTTCAAGACACAATATTCAAGTCTCAAGGAGACAAGGTTTGGTCGTCTGCCGCGTTCTACCCCGCGCTTTCCGAGCGCTTTGGATCTTGTACCTGGAGTCTTGTGTCTTGTAGCTTGAATTGAACATGGCCGACGGAGAGAAGATCATTCCGATCAACATCGAGAACGAAATGCGCACCGCCTACATCGATTATTCGATGTCGGTGATCGTGAGCCGGGCACTGCCCGACGTGCGTGATGGACTGAAGCCCGTACACCGCCGCGTGCTGTATGGCATGCAGGATCTGGGTGTGGGCAGCACCCGACCGCACAAGAAGAGCGCCCGTATCGTAGGTGAAGTGCTGGGGAAGTACCACCCGCACGGCGACGGCAGCGTATATGATGCCATGGTGCGCATGGCCCAAGACTGGAGCCTGCGTTATCCGTTGGTGGATGGCCAGGGAAACTTTGGCAGCATCGACCCGGATCCGCCCGCGGCCATGCGTTACACCGAGGCCCGCCTGAAGAAGATCGCCGAGGAAGTACTCGCCGATCTGGATAAAG
>JANOPI010000149.1:0-26210 GCA_031421755.1 Flavobacteriales bacterium
ACCCTGAGGGAGAAGCGCGCCCCCTCCCGGCCTCCCCCGGTGGGGGAGGTGGTGACACCCGCAAGAAAATGTCGTTCGGTGAGAGGAACGAACTGAAGAAGCTGGACAAGGAAGTGCCCGCGCTGGAGAAGAAGAAGGAAGAAATAATGGCGAAGATCGCGGCCAGCACCACGGACCACCACGCCATCATGCAGCTGAGCCTCGACCTGGAGAAAGCCGTGAAACAGCTCGATGAGAAAGGCGAGCGGTGGTTGATGCTGATGGAGAAGGCGGAAGCGGAGAAGTGAGTTTTCATTCTCCGGACTGCCCCACGCCCAAGGGGATCCGTTGTACGAAATGCCCATTGTGCGCATGCGCGGCGATGTACTCCTCGAAGCCATGTAGCTCGTCCGCATCGCGCACCAAGCGATCGTAGCTTTCATCCTGCCAAAGCGATCCGCGGCGCCCCATCTGTTCGTTGATCCTGTTCGACGTGAAGGATTTCCAGCTGTGCAGTATCCCGGACAACGTGAGGGTGCCGAGCGGCAACACAAGCGCATGCACATGGTTGCCCGCGATCGCGTATGACCCGAGCCGATAGCGCACACCGTCAAAATGGTGCAAGGCGGTCACCATGATCTTCCGCGCTGCCTCCTCCTGTAGTAAACAAGACCCATAACCCGCATCCAACCACTGCTCGATTCGTTCGCGGAACAGACAGGTGTATTCCTTGTGGATATGGATGGAGAGGTCGTTGGGATCGCTGCGGCCGTGGCTCCGGCGCCAGGCCCCACGCTCACGTGCAAGCTCCTCCAAGCGTTCCTTGGGCAGGCTGTCCTGTTGCCGCCACGTAACGAAATAGAGCTTGCCTTCCTGTCGCCAGTGAGGAAGATAACGCGCCGTCTTCAGGGTATCCTCCTGCTCATTGAAGAAGATGTCAGGGTCCTGATCGTCCATGTTTTCAATGATGCGTGGTTCCGGCTTCCAGCCGGTTATCAATTCCTCAGGCTGGAAGCCTGAGCCACGCCTACTCTTCTTCCGGCTCCTCCTCTTCCATTTTGTGCAGCACCCCGCCCGCGGCGTACTTCCGCCACTTCTCGATCGCCTCGCCCATGTCGGGCGGCAGCGGCGTTTCGAACTTCATGCGTTTGCCGGTTGTCGGATGATCGATCTCCAGGAACGCGGCATGCAGCGCTTGGCGCGGGCAGAGTTCGAAGGCGTTCATCACGAACTGCTTGTACTTGGTGAAGACCGTTCCTTTAACCACACGGTCGCCATCGTACTCCGCATCGTTGAAGAGCTGGTGCCCGATGTAGCGCATATGCGCCCGGATCTGGTGGGTGCGACCGGTCTCCAGTTTGCACTCCACGAGCGTAGTGTAGGTGAAGCGCTCCACCACCTTCCAATGCGTGATGGCGGTCTTGCCGTGATCACCGTCCGGGAATACCTGCATCACCGTACGGTCTTTCGGTGAGCGGGCGAGGTTGCCCTCGATCGTGCCTTCCTCTTCCGCGAAATCACCCCAGACCAAGGCGAGGTAGCGGCGGTCGTTGGTGCGGTGGAAGAACTGGCTGCTCAAATGGGCCATGGCGTGCTCGGTCTTGCCGATCACCATTACGCCGCTCGTGTTCTTGTCCAGGCGGTGGATCACGCCAGGGCGGGCTTCCATCTCCCCTACCACCTTCGCCTGCTGGCCGAAGTGATGGAGCAGCGCGTTCACCAATGTGCCTGTCCAGTTGCCGTTGCCGGGGTGCACCACCAAACCTGCCTGCTTGTCGATGACGAGGATCTCGCCATCCTCATAAAGTACCTTCAACGGGATATCCTCTGGACCCAGGTTCACCGTGCGCACGGGCCACGGCAGCACCATGCTGATGTCATCCCCTGGCTTCACCTGGTAGCTCGGCTTCTGCGGCTTGCCGTTCACGCGCACACACTCGGCACGCGCGGCATCGGCGATGCGGTTGCGGCTGGTGTTCGGCAGCCGATCGAACAGGAACTTGTCCAGGCGCATCAGGCCTTGGCCCTTGTCGCAAACGATGCGGTGGTGCTCGAAAAGCTCCTGTTCTTCGGATGCCTCCGATCCTTCCACTTCCTCTTCGGGAACCACGTCCTCCGGAAAGCGGGGAACGGGACGTTTCTCTTGCGGTTTCTTCAGCGCGTCACGCTGGGCTCGGGTCAGTTGGCTCATCAGCGTTGTACGATCAAGCGTTGTTGGGCGAGCGCACGGCCATCGTTGTCCAGCGCACGCACCACGTAAAGTCCTTCGGCCAGGCCACCGACGGGAATGACACCCTCTTGCCGGTAGCGTTCAACCATGACCTGGCGACCGGTAGCATCCATCAGTTCGATCGTGCGTGGCACATCCCCCGTGAAGCGGATGCGCACCTCATCATTCGAAGGGTTGGGAAAGAGCACCATTTCCGTGGCTTCCGCTTCCGATATCCCGGCGAACGGATCAACGGCGCCCGCCATCACCGGGCGCATCATCCAACTGCCTTGTACCTGGCTCTGCTGCCACAGGTCGCCGGCGTTGAAGAACATCCGGTCGTTGTGTACCCGGTTCTTGTCCAGGCCCAGGTTCATCTTCACGGCGTTGGTCTGCGTCCAACCCACGTAAAAGGTACCGCCCACCGCGATGGTACTGTCCAGCGGGTACTCCACGAAATAGTCCGGTCCCCACTGGCGGTATTCCGGGCTGCTGAACGTGATGTTCTGGAAGATCGGATCCTGGTCCAGATCCTGCCAAACGGTGATCAGGAAGTTGCCGTCACGCGGATCGTTCGGAATGTCGCCGTAGGTGAAGATCGGATCGAAGTACATGCGCACGGCCCGCAGCGAGTCCTGGCCTTGGGTATCGAAGCGGTAAGCGATGCGGCCGCCCTGCGTGTTCAAGGAATAGCCCTGTTCCGCGCTCCCATCATCGTAGCTGTAGTAGTTGCTGATCTCCTGCGTGAACAAGGTGGTGTCGTTGTAGCGCAGCGCGTCCGGGTTGGCGAGCGTGCGGAACTTCACCGTGGCGAAGGCCGCACCTGGGCAGCCGGCCAGGTCGTACATGTACGGATCCGGGCCGCTGTTGATCGCGTGCGACGAGGCAAAGATCTGGCCCGCATTGTTCGTGATGTTGCCGCCGTCGATGCGAGTGACGCTGTTGCCGCAATCCGCTGACATCTGGTGCCCGTAGGTGATGAGGGCGTCCACGTCATAGAGGTTGCCCTGGACAAGTTCCACGTTGGTGGCCATGTATTGCGCAGGGTTCTCGTTGTACTTGGCCAGCGGTACAGACGTCCAAGGGGAGAGCAGCGAGTTGGCAGGGTAGATGTACGCCACGTCCTGTAGCAGGGTGTCCGTCCAACTGCGGTTCAGACCCAGCCGCACGTAGTCCAGGTGCCAATGGTCCACTGCCCCGCCCAAGGTGGCCCGGTTGCTGAAGCGGATGCGGAAACCATCCTGCAGGAAGCCTGCATAGGTGATCGGTACCATTACTTGTTGGAACGGCGCAAGTGCCGTGTACGGGGTGCTCCATTGCTGGAACCAGAGGTCCTGTGACGGGGAGTAGAGCTCCAGGTACAAGCTGTCCGTGGGGTCCACCTCGAAATCACCGCTGCGCCCTTGTGGTTGGAAGAAGAAGCTGAGATAAACACTGTCACTGACATCCGTGCCTACCGGCCATTCTAACGGCACGGTCGTGAGTTCGTCGGCCAACCCTTCCAGATTCGGGTTCTCCGGTTCATAGGGGTATCCTGCGCGGTCCATACCATCGAAGGTGGCCACGCCGATGGTGGGAGGATCGATCGGATAGGTGCCGTTCACGTAGGCGGCATCCGTTTCCCACAGGATCAACGGGCGCATGCTGTTGTCCGGCATGATGTAGGCCTCCGTTGTTGTGGCAACGGTGTATACCAGCAACGAGTCCTGGAGGATGTCGAACGGCAGGAAGGTGGTGTCCGTGGTCGGATCACCGACGGTATCCCGCAAGGCGATGGGCAGCCAAACTTCCAGGTCGGTGGTATCCGGTGGCGGATAGGCGCTCAGGTCGTAGATCCGGACCATCATCGAAGGCAGCGTGTCCGTGGTGATCATGGTGGTATCCGGTTGGACATCGAAGGTGATGCGCGTGGCCGGCTCGAACATGAAGGCCATATCCACGGTGCTGGCCCCGTTCACTTCCAAGTGGTAGATCGTGGTGGTGAGCGTAACGTTCGCGTCGCTGCTCGCCGCATTGAGGTGCCGCGTGCGGTCAATGGAAAAATCATCGACCAAAGGGATCTGCTGCGGCAGGTACTCATAGATGAACCACTCATTCAGCGATCCGTTGCGCAGGGGAGGCGCGGCCTTTGATGGCCGGGCATGGAGGGCTTCCACACGCTCTGGGTCCGTCAGTTGCGCAGTGGCCGAAGCGCCGCACAGTACAGCAAGGGCGAACAGGCTAGTCGAGAATTTCATCCGTGGTGTCTTTTGTCAGTGAATCCTTCCAATTGATCCCCGGCCTCATTCCCACCGTGTCCGTGGTGAGCCACACATCGATCATGCCTCCGACCCCGATCAGGTTGTTGGCGTATGGCTCAGGGGATTGCCGGTCCACACGCGCCAACGCCGTATCGGCCGCCGTATTGCATCCTTCACATTCCACCACCACCCCGAGATCGAGCGACGCGAGGTTCAGCACTTCCTTGAGTTCGGCCATGCGTAAACCACGCACGTCCAGTACCTGGACGCGTTCGCCATCCATGCCGCTGCCCAGCACCAGTGTGATCGATTCGCCACGACGGATGCGCGTTTCAGCGGCGATCGGTCTTCCCTTGTACAATTGGGCCACCACGCAATCCACGCACGGATCCGGCCGATACTGCAGGTCCTTCACCTTGATGCCGATGATGTCCAACACGCTGATCGCCTGTCGCTTGCTCAGGTTCACCAGCTCGGGCATATCCAACATCTTCGGTTGGCCCGCGTTCATCACCAGGTAGATCGTGCGGTCCGGCTTCACTTCCTTGCCCGCGTCAGGATCCTGATCCACCACGGTGCTTTTCGGCGCTTCATCGTTGTACACCGAATCGATCACTTCAAAAACAAGGTCGTGCTCCGCCAATCGCATACGCGCCTCCTCGACCGTAAGGCCTTTGAGGTCGGGTACCGTGGCCTTGGCGTTGTGGCGGGTGTACGAGTTCAGCCAGCCCAATGCCCCCACGAGCAACAGGGCTCCCACTCCCAAGGGGGCCAATGCGTTCATCACCTTGCGTTTCGCTGCCATGTTCTCCAACGCGATGGTCGCCCCGTTCGCGTGGGCGGCGAAGATCGCCATACACACCGCTCCTGCCGCTTGAATTCCTTCCGGGTGACCGGTCCCGCTCCGCACCGCTTCTTCGGGCAACCGTGGCGGGCGTTCACACCACCCGGTTCGCAACGCGATGGTGGCCAGAACCTTTCACCCGCTCCGCAACGGCAACTTCGTGCCCATCATTCCCCGCACATGTCCCTGCCTTTGATCGCCGTATTCCGCGGCGGATACACCGGTGAATCGGTCATCAGCCACCAGAGCGCACAGCGCATGATGGACGCCATCGACCGCCAGCGCTTCGCCCCTTACTTCATCACCCTTGCGCGCGAAGAATGGACCTGCGAAACTCCGGAGCGTGCCAACATACCGCTGGATCGCGGACAGCTCATGATCGACCGCGGCCACGGCAGCGAGCGGTTCAATGGAGCGCTCATCGCCATACACGGCGCTCCGGGCGAAGACGGCAAACTGCAAGGCATGCTGGACATGCTGGGCATCCCCTACCAGACCGGCAGTGTGCTGAACATGGCGCTCACCTTCAGCAAGTTCAGCACAACAGCCATGCTGCGCCAGCTCGGTTTCCCCGTGGCGAACTCCTTGCTCCTGCCCCTGCGCGATGAGCACACGGAGCGCCGGGTGATCGAGGAGGTGGGGTTCCCTTGCTTCGTGAAGCCCGACCAGAGTGGCAGCAGCCTCGGCATCAGCAAGGTGAAGTCCGTGGAAGACCTGAAGCCGGCCCTGGACAAGGCCTTCGCCGAGGATCCCACCGTGATGTGCGAAGCCATGGTGCAAGGCCGTGAACTCACCTGCGGGGTGATCCGCTTGGACGGAATGGTGCGCGCACTGCCCGTATGCGAGATCCGCCACACCCACGAGTTCTTCGACTACGAGGCGAAGTACCACGCAAAAGATACTGAAGAATTGATACCTGCACCGCTGCCCGAAGAGATCACCCGTGAAGTGCAGGAACGCAGCGCCGACATCTACCGGGCGCTCGGCTGCCGCGGCATGGTGCGCGTGGACCACTTCTACACCGGCGCTCAGGTCGTAACCATCGAGATCAATACCACACCCGGCTTTTCCGGCGCCAGCATCTTCCCGAAAATGCTTGAAGTCGAAGGCATCGGTGTGCCGTACGCGGTGAATTCACTGCTGGCGGAGATGCTTCAGCGATCCCGCTGATCCTCGGAAAGCCAGCGGACCAGTTTCCAGACCGCCTGCGCACGGTGGCTGATGGCGTTCTTCATCCGTGCTTCCATCTGCGCGAAGGTGATGTCCGCCATGTGCGGGCGGAACACGGGATCATATCCGAATCCGCCTGTGCCTTGCGGCGCATCCTCGATCGTTCCGCGCACCTCGCCTTCGAAGACACGCTCGACACCTTCGGCAACAAAGGCCACCACGGTACGGAAGCGGGCACCACGGTCCGACCGGCCCTCCAATTCGCGCAGCAGCCGGGCGATGTTCGCCGCAGGGTCCTTCGCATCACCGGCGTAGCGCGCACTATACACGCCGGGGGAGCCGTCCAGCGCGTCCACTTCCAGGCCCGTATCATCAGCGATGCAGGGAAGTCCTGTGCGCTCATGTGCGAAGCGGGCCTTCTGTAGCGCATTCGCCTCCAACGTGGTCCCGGTCTCCGGAAGATCCACGGGAAGGCCCACTCCGCTCAATGACAGCAGTTCGATCGTCGGGGGCAGCAAGGCGCGCAGCTCCTCGACCTTTCCGGGGTTTCCCGTGCAGAGGACCATCCGTTCCATGGTCTTCCGCTCAGAAGTACAAGGACCAGGCGCCTTTCTCCAGCGGCAGATGCTCGCAGGCCGAAGCGCCGTGCTCTTTTTTCCACCGCTCGGCGATCGTCCGTTCATCCGGTCTGTCGCCGTCATCCAGGATCACACGGGCACCCGGCGCGAAACGCTCCCGCAGCAGAGGCACCGCAGGATACCGCGCCAACGGTCCTGCTTCTTCCGGTGGACCATCCACCACGAGCAGATCGATCGGCGCATCGAAGGTGACGCGTGCCAGATCGTACCACACCAGCTCATCAACACCACATCGTTGCCGCGCTAGTGGCGCGTACACCACAGTGGCCCGGTGCGTGAGCCCATGAAGGCCGAGCAGTTCGCGGGTGCGTGCGGCGTAGCCCTCATCATGCTCCAAGGCCACCACATGGCCGCTGCCTTTCCGTTCCAGGGCGTAGGCGATCATCAGCGTGGACGTGCCACTGCTGGCCTCCACCACCAGGCCCACCGGGCGATGAAGCACATGGGTCACCACTTCGCGCAGCAGGTCGGGCGATGCTGCCCACCCACGTGTACCCGGGAACGGGTAGACCGGTCGCAGCACGGCGTTCAGCCCCAGCATAGCTTCCGATTGGGCGAAGATCGCGCGCTGCTCCAGCACCCCGCGTTGGAAGAGATCCCATCCGTGGTGGCGCAGGTCCACCAGCAACCAGGCCAGGAACATCGCCGCCAGTACAGGTGGCAGCAGCAGCGCGGGCGTACCCCATTTCCACCACGCCAACCCGCTGATGAGCAGGATGCCAAAGGGGCCCAATACCACGGTCAGCTTCTGTCTGGTTGTGAATCGTCCCATCGCGCAGCGGTTGGATCGCACGGCAAGGATAGCGGTGAAGGTGCCGTCCAGCACTCACGGACCACCTTCGTATGCGCCGATGCTCCGGGATACATTCGCCGCCACTTGGCCCATGCAGATCCGCGACAAGAACGTCCTCATCATTTCCAATGAGGCTTGGGGCCCCGTCTGGTTCTCCAAACACAACTACGCCCACGAACTCAGCCGCAACAACCATGTGATCTTCGTGGACCCACCGGCACCGTGGAGACCGAGGAATCTGTTCGGATCAGCGCCCGTGATCGTTCCTGTCAGCCATTCGCTCTCCGTGTTGCGCTACCGCAATCGCCTACCGGTGTTGAACAAATGGTTCTACCGGCTGAACGAACAGCTGGTGGCCCGCCGCATGGAACGTGCGTTGCGACACGCCGGACGACCTACGCAGGTATTCATCTCGTTCGACCCCACGCGATTCACTACACCGGCGCTCTTCCGTCCGATCCTGGCCCTGTTCCTCTGCGTGGACAAGTACACGTTCTCCTTCCACGGGGAGCGCGACCTGTGCAGGAACGTGGACGCGATAATCACCATCTCCGAGCAGCTCAGCGTGCGGTACGAGGCGTTCAACAAGCCACTGCTCACCATCGGCCACTCGATCTCCAGCGAAGAGTTCGCGGCCACGCCAAGTGAGGGGATCCCCGAAGGCTATGGACTGTACGTAGGTACCATCGATGATCGTGTGGACCACACGCATGTCCGGGCGTTGCTCGAACGATTCCCGGCCGTCCCCTTCCTCTTCATCGGTCGGTTGACCCTGAAAGCGGACGACCCCAACCGGGCGATCTACCTGCCGGGGCGCTACCCCAACGCGCACTACCTTGGTGTGAAGCCTTTCAAAGAACTGAAGTCCTTCATCGTAGGGAGCCGCTTCTGTCTCGCTCCCATGGACCTGCGCTTTCCGGGCAACGACATCTCGCACCACAAGACGTTCCAATACCTGGCCTTGGGCAAGCCCGTATTCTCCACCGTCTTCTCGGAGTACCTCCCCATTGCCCGGCTGATGTACATGGAGAATGATGCCGCCCTTGCCCTGGACGGGTTGCACCGCTTCCTGGAGCAGGGTGAGCCGCGCGAACTGGCCGAAGAGCGCATCGCGCACGCGCGTTCCATGACGTATGAGCGGACCTTCGACCGTATCGCACAGTTCCTGGATGGAGTGCCCGCTGCCCAGAAGGCCCAGCCCCTGGCACTCTCCCGATCGATCTTCCTGTTCTCCAACGAACCGTGGGGGGACATGTGGTATTCCAAACACCACTATGCCGCGGAACTGGCCAAGCGCCACGAGGTCTATTTCGTGAATATGCCCAAACGCTGGCGCTTGTCCAGCCTTTTCTCTTGGCGTGCCCATACCCGGTTGACACCCGAAGGCGTGCATGTGGTGGACTATACCAATACGTTGCCTCGGAAGCTGGGCGATTTCGTGGGCCGATGGGGTGGCCGCAAGGTGATGCGCCTACGACCGCATGCCGGTGCCGTCTGCTGGTCGTTCAATCCCCTCGCTCTCCAGGAATGTATGGCCATGCGCGCCAATGGGGCCAAGCTCATCTACCACACCGTTGACCCGTACCAATCGTTCCCTGAGGACGAACGCATGGCCCGTACCGCTGACCTTATGGTTTGTGTGAACATGTGGTTCTTCGAGCATTACAGCCCGCTGAACCCGAACCGGCTGCTGATCCCCCATGGTGTGCGACCCGAAGACCGGCAGTTCGCGCCCTTGATCGTCGATCAACTCCGAGCAGAATATGGCCGATATGCACTGTTCGCCGCAAGCCTTAGCGAGTACGCCAACTTCCCGCTAATAACCGCAGTGGCGAAGCGCTTCCCCGGCACGCGCGTGCTCGTGGTCGGCAGCAAGTTCCCGTTATCTTCCGAAGCTGAGCGCGAGCGCGATGAGTTCCTCGGACAACCCAATGTGGTCTACCTCGGCGTGATGCATCCGGACGAACTGCGCAACCTGGTGCGCGCCGCCTCCGTCGGCCTTCTCGCCTACGACCTGGAAGTGCGCCGCAGTGTGCCCGTAAGTGGCGGCCGAACTCCGCTCAAGGTCCTCACCTACCTCGCCCAGCATTGCCCAGTGGTAACCACCAACAACAGCTACGTGCCTGAGCTGGACAACAAGGGCTGTTTCAAAGCTGATTCCGTCGAAGAATTCCTGCGCCTGATGGATGATGTGCTCGCGGGACGGCGGCACGTGGACACCACCGCGGTAGATCGATACTTGGATGAAGTGAGTTATGAAAAACTCAGCACCCGGATCCTCCACGCACTTGACCCGCAGCGGTCCGCTCCATGATGCCCGTTCCTCGCGCGCTGATCCTGTGCACATGGTTCCCCCCGGTGAATGCGCCAGGCGCAAGGAGACCCTATCAGCTCGCACGGCAACTGGTCCAACGCGGTTGGCACGTTTCCGTGCTCACCTCAACCCCGGAAGCGCCCACCCGCCCCTACGGATCGCTGGAGGGCATGCACATCCTGCGCACGCCACGAACCGCGGCCATGGATGATCTGCGCTGGTGGCAACGGGCGCTTCTCAGGCTCCTGCTCCACGCGCATGGCAGCCAGGCCAGCGGACCCTTGCGCGTGATCGCCGACCTGCTGCTCCCTTTCCGGCACAGCCTGCGCTGGGATCTTTCACCGGAGGCCATCGAGGGCGAATGCGGGCCACAGGATATCGTGGTGGCCACAAGCCCCGATCCCACGGTACTGCACATCGGCGCGCGGTTGGCCACCCGTTGGAACGCAACCTGGGCCGTGGACTACCGCGATCCGTGGAGTTTGGCGATCCCCGAGACCGGCAAGGACATCATCACACACCAAGGGACCGGGTTCGCCGGTGCCCTGCGACGGTGGCGCTTCCGCCGCCTCGAACGCCGCTTCTGCGGCCATGCGCACCTGCTCACCGCCGTAAGCCGATCGGTGCTTGCCAACGCGATCGCCGTTACCGGCAATACCCGTGCGGATCTGATCCTCGGCGGTTTCGACCCCTCCCTCCGCCCAGGCCCACGGGTCATGGGCGACCACTTCATCCTGAGCCACACCGGGCAACTGTATCCGGAGCAGCCTTGGATCGAATTCTTTGATGGCCTGCAAGACCTGGCGCGCACCGGATCCGCCCTTGCGGTAAAACTCCGCGTGCGCTTCATCGGGGCCTTCAGCACGGACCAACGGGTGATGCGCATGCTGGAGGAGGCTGCCGCCAACTCGGTGCTCATCGAACTCATTCCTGCGACCGGTCCTGCCGAAGCCATCACCCACCAGCATGGGTCGGACATGCTCTTGCAACTGGCGCTTCGAGGCCGAAGGGGCTATCTGCCAGTGAAATTCCTGGAGTACCTCGGGGCGCGCAGGCCCATCCTTCTCTATTCACGCGAACAGGATGAGATGGAGGAAGCGATCACGCTGACGCGCACGGGCACCATCATCCAAGATCGAACAGCCTTGGTCGCGCACCTGCTCGCCGCCTTGCGTGCGCATTCGCCCGGAACGGTGAGCGAATTCGCGCCGGACGAGCAGGCGCTGAAGCGCTTCGACTACACCCGCAACATGTCCCGCTGGGCGGACCTGCTGCTCGCCGCTCGTGCGCAATAGATCCCAGGGATCACGGTTTGAGCGGCGTGGTAAGTGGAACACCAACCACAGGCCGTTGGTGGTATGGCGCTGGCCGACCGTGCCATTCGCACGGCCCGACGTTCCTTTGTGCGCTACCGCTCCAACCCGACCGTACGTGTCCGCCGATCCACGCCGACCGCTGCATGTGATGCATGTCTTCGCCACGAGCGGCACGGTTCCGTACCTCACTTGGTTCGCTCAACGCGCCAAGCGCGAGGGCAACGTGCGATTCACCTTCCTGGTGATGTACCATGAGCGCCCAGGCATGATGGATGAGATGCCTGCTCTGGGGTACGATTGCAAATGGATCCGCTATGATCCGCGCAAGCGCAAACGCGGGCTGCTCAAAGCACTGCCCTGGTTGTGCTGGCACATGCTCCGCTACCGTCCGGATGTGGTGCATGGCCATCTCTTCGACGATACATTACCGGCCATGATCGCCGCTTGGGCCGTGCGTATCAAACTGCGCCTGTACACGCGCCAGGATTCAGGGTACCACTGGAATTACGCGCCCACCTGGGTCTTCCTTGACCGCCTCGTAGCGCGCTTCGCACACAAGGCCGTCGCCTGTTCCGGGGACGTTAGGGCGCACATGCTGGAGAAGGAGCGAATCGCTCCGGGGAAGATCGCCCTGGTACACCATGGGATCCCGCCGGACCGGTACACGCGCCAGGATCCAGGGACCATGGCCCGCCTTCGCGCCCGCTTCGGGATCGACGGCAAAGGCCCTGTGCTCGGCACGCTTGCGCGCTTCATCGAATGGAAGGGCTACACGCACATCGTTGACGCCGCCGCACTCATCGTGCAGCGCCATCCGAACGCGCGATTCCTCTTCTGTGGCACAGGCCCACAAGAGCAGGAGATCCGCCAACGTGTTGCGGACCTAGGGCTGCAAGACCACATCATCTTCACCGGATGGGTGGACCGGGAGGAAGTGCCATCGCTCTATGGCATCATGGACGCCTACCTGCACGCTGCGGACCACGAGCCCTTCGGTTTCGTCTATGCGGAGGCGATGATGGCCGGGATCCCCGTAGTGTCCACCCCGACCGGTGCCGCGCTCGATGCCATCGCGGACGGCGTGAGCGGGATCCTGGTGCGCGAGCGCTCCGGACCCTCACTGGCCAATGGCGTTGAACGGTTGCTCGCCGGTGATCCTCGGGCCATGGGGCAGCGCGGGAAGGAAGCCGCCATGCGCCTGTTCACGCTGAACACCATGTATGACGGATACATGCACCTGTACCGGGGCGCGATAACAGGCGGCGCATGACCCCATTGATCTCTGTGGTCATACCGGCCTACAATGCCGGACCCTGGATCGATGAGGCCGTGCGTTCCGTGCTCGCGCAGACCTGGTCGCGGCTTGAGCTCATCGTGGTGAACGATGGTTCCGTAGATGATACATTGAAACGGGTATTGGCCTTTCCCGATCCGCGCCTGCGCGTGGTGGACCAGGCCAACGCGGGGGTGAGCGCCGCCCGCAACATGGGGCTTGCTTTGGCCAAAGGCGATCTGATCTGTTTTATGGACGGGGATGACGCCATGCTACCGGAGAACCTCGCTATCAAAGCGGCCGCCATCGAAGCGCACGGTGTGGATTGGGTATTCGGCGACCTGGTGATCTGCGATGCCGACCTGAAGCCAACAGGCACCATTCTTCACGGCACCGATGGCGATGTATGCCGCACCGTGCTGCTCGGGGCGAGCACGGCTGTGCCCACGCCCTGCAGCAACGTGCTCGCGCGCAGGCGCTGTTTCGATGAGGGCGTGCGGTTGGACGAACACTTGTCCAACGCGGCCGACCAGGACCTGGCCATCGCACTGGCCCGCCGCTTCACCTACAAACACCTGGAAACCGCGCAGAACCTCTATCGCGTCCTGCCGGGCAGCATGAGCAAGGGCATCGCCCTGTTCGAACGTGACCACTTGCGCCTCTTTTGGAAGGCTGAACGGACGGGACTTCTCCAAGATCCGCTCTTCCGTCGGCGCTGCTTGGCCAACCTCTATTGGGCCATCGGGGGCAGCTGGTGGAAGTTCACCGATGAACGCGTGCGCGCCGTGCGCTTCTTCCTGAAAGCGCTGGCGAGCCATCCGGCCGTGATCGCCAGGCCCGTGAAAAAAAGGCTCGTGATCCGTTGACCTTCCCAACTACCGGCTAACGTGAGCATCCAGCGGACCATATTCTTCACCTTCCTCGCCCAGGCCCCCACCCTGGTACTCTACTTCGTTGCGAGTACGCTGATGACCAACGTGCTCGGCGATGAGGGCCGTGGCGCGTTCGCACTGGTGCAGAACCTGGTGATCTATATGATGATGATCCTGGGCTTCAACTTCGGCCTTGGGCTCATGTACCATACCGCCCGCAGCGGCGGCGATCAGCGCACGGCCGTCGGCATGGCCACATCGGCTTTCCTGGTGAACCTGGTGGTGGTGCCGTCCATCCTCGCCGCGCTCGTTCTGAATGACCGACTGCGTGGGATCTTCTTCCCAGGCCAACTGGCGCACCCCGCGTACTACGCCTACGTGCTCTTCTCGGTGCTCGTGGGGCAGTGGATCACCTTCATCGCCGCCATGGTTCAGGGCCTGAAGCTGTTCAACATCCTCAACCGCATGGGCATAGTGACCGCTGCATTCAGCTGCGGAGGCTTCGGCCTGGTGTGGCTGCTGCGCGATGACATAACACCGGCCCACGTGCTGCCGCTCGCCTTGGCCATCACGCTTTCCGGGATCACAGCGCAAGCGCTGATCTGGACCGTGGTGTACATACGCCGCATCGGACTGCCGCCCTTGCCCATGCGCGATTGGTCGGTGATCAAGCCCTTCATGGCATTCTCCCTCACGGGCCACCTCACCAACATCATCAACCTGATCAACTACCGCTTCGACATCTGGGTCGTGAACGAGTACGCTGGCACCGCCAACCTGGGCCTCTACGCGGTGGCCGTAGGTGTTGGGCAACTCTTCTTCAACATTCCGGAACCGCTTTCCCGCGTGGTACAGCCGTACCTCTATGCGAACGACAGCGATGCGATGTTGCACCGCTTCAAGATCATTTCCCGCCTCAACTTCACCGCCGTCGCGCTCCTGTGCGCCTTCATGGCGCTGGTGGCTCCGTGGCTGCTCCCCTGGCTTTTCGGCCCGGCGTTCACCGGCTCCGTGTCCGCCCTACAATACCTCCTTCCGGGGATACTCTTCTCCTGCGCCTACAAGTTGCTCGCCGTGGTGCTCACCCAGCGCGGCCTCGTGCGCTACAATCTCTACGGGGCCATCCTCGCCGCCATCACCACGATCGTGCTCGACCTCACCCTCATCCCGCGCTTCGGCATCGTAGGGGCGTCATGGGCCAGCACCATCGCCTATCTGTCCATCCTCACCGTCACCTGCCTGGTGCTCCATTTCCGCCTCCGTATCGGCGTATCTGACCTGTTCCTGCTGAGGCCCTCCGACCTGGGCAGCTTGCGCTCGATGTTCCTGAAACCACCCGCCGCCCCATGAGCGCCACGGTTCCGCCCGCGCTCCCGGATGATCCGCGGCTGCTGGTGACCACGGCCAACGGGCCCTTGATCTCCATCATCCTTCCCGCACGAAATGCCGGGCCCTGGTTGAACGAGTGCATCAGCTCAGTGCTCGATCAATCCTGGCGCAATTGGGAACTGCTGGTGATCGACAATGCTTCCTCGGATGGAACGGCCCATATCGCCGCTTCCTTCAACGATACGCGCATCCAGGTACTTCAAGAACCTTCCATCGGTGTTTCAAACGCCCGGAACATGGGGCTGGAGGCCATGCGGGGCGACTACTTCTGCTTCCTGGACGCGGACGATCGTTTGCCGAAAGACGCACTCCGCCTGCGGCACGACCTGTTCGTGCGCTACCCGGATGCCCGCTTCGCCGATGGGGCCATGCGGGCGTTCGACAACAGCACCGGCCAGACCGCGTGGGTGCGTTCACCGTGGTTCCATGGCCCTCCCTTCGATGCGCTCATGGCACTTGACGGTTCCTGCTTCGCTGGCAACACGTGGATGGTGCGCCGCCTGCCCGGACATCACTATCGTTTCCCTGACCGGATGGACCACTCGGAGGATTGCGCCTTCTACCTGGCCATTGCCCACCAGGGTATCTACGTGAGCACAGCGCGCGAAGTGCTGCACTACCGGATCGGGCATCCGTCGGCCACCAGTGATGCGCGATCGGTGCATCGTGGATACAGCGCGCTGTACCTGTGGATGTGCGGCCTTCAACCCGCCCCGACAACGGCGCAATTGTCCCAGGCCTGGCGCCGCCTCCGCCGCTTCATGACGCGTGATCTGCTGAGGCGCGGGAAGATCCTGGGTGCGCTCCGGGCGCGCTTTCTCAGCCCTCCTCGCTGAGGTTCACCAGGCCTTGCCGCCCGCTTCTTCCGACAGGTGGCGTTCCCACTTCCATGCGGTCTCCATCATGGTGCGCAGGTCCCGTTCCGCGCGCCAACCCAGGGCGCCTGATGAACGTTCCGTATCCGACCAGATAGCCTCCACATCCCCGGCGCGCCGTGGCCCCAGCCGGTGTGGCAGCGGTTGCCCGCTCACCTCTTCGAACGCGGCGATCGCTTCGAGCACGCTTACCCCGGTTCCAGTACCCAGGTTGAACACTTCGACCCCCGGCCCACGCGCCGCCGCACGCGCCAAGGCGAGTACATGGGCCGCGGCGATGTCCGATACATGCACATAGTCACGGATGCAGGATCCGTCGCGTGTGCCGTAATCCGTGCCGAAGACGGTGACTTCCGGGTGCTTTCCGATCGCCGTGCGTGTGATCACAGGGACAAGGCTGGTCGGTGCATTCAACGGGTCCTCGCCCAAGAGCCCGGAAGCGTGCGCCCCAACGGGATTGAAATAGCGCAGATCGATAGCCCGGAGCGACCGGTGCGCACGCGCATATTCTTCCACGATGCGCTCACCGATCTGTTTGGTGTGCGCATAAGGCGATTCAGCACGGCCCAAAGGCGTTGACTCACTTACCGGCATGCGCTCGATGTTCCCGTAGACCGAACAGGAGGAGGAAAAAATGAAGTTCCCGATCCCATGCTTCACGGTGGCCTCCAGGATCGCGAGCAGCGATGCGATGTTGTTGTGGTAGTATTTGTAAGGGTCGGCCATGGACTCGGGTACCGACTTGAAGGCCGCGAAATGGATGACGCCGGTGAATGGGCCTTCCCTTGCGATGAGGCCGTCCACCGCTCCGGCCTCGCACAGGTCCAAGGTGTGGTTGCGAACGCGGCGGCCCGTGATGCGTTCGATGCGGGCGAAGGCCGAACCGTCCGCGTTGGAGAGGTTGTCGATGGAGACGACCTCCGTTCCAGGCCGGGCCAACAACTCAACGATGGTGTGCGAGCCGATGTATCCGGCCCCACCGGTAACCAATACCCTCTCAGTTGCCATAGATCTCCGCATAGATACGCTTGGCCGCATCGAAACTCCGATATCGCACGGCCACAGGGCGGATCAGATCGTACAGCGCTTTGCGCGATCGGCCCTCCAGCAGGGTGGCGATCCCTTGAATGGCCTTCTCGTAGCCGGCATGGTCGAGGCTTCCGATCACGCAGCCGATACCGTTGTGGGCGATGATCCCGGAATCGTCGGAGATACCTGAGGTGATGATCACGGGGAGGCCCAAGGCCCAATATTCCCCGTCCTTCACCGGCGTACAAAAGCGCTTGGTGGGCACGGGTTTCACGGGGGTAATGGCGAAGTCCGCCAGACCCATGAGGTCCGGTACTTCGCGGTGCGGCACCCAGCGTATGATGAACAGGTCACGGTGGAGTCCGGCCTTGTCGATGAAGGGCCCGAGTTCCTCCAAGGTGTGAGGGGTTAATAGAAGGATCCGTAACCGGTCTCCCCAATGATCGTGTGCCGTCCGGAACAGATCGAAGACCTCCTGCTGCAGGTAGATGCCGCCGAACTTGCCCGCGTACATGGCCACCACCCGCCCCTCAAGGCCCATTGCTCGCAGCAGTTCCGGACGCTTGATGTTCTTCTCGGAGAAACGTTCCAGATCCACACAGGCCGGCTTCACGAACCATCGTGCGCGCACAGCTCCGAATTTCTCTTCCGCGTAGTGGCGCATGCCTTCGGTAGCGGCTATGAGCACATGGGCCCGCCGCGTCTGCAGGCGCTCGAAAAGAAAGAGGATCCGATGTGCCAACCCGCCACGCTTCCAGGTGCCGTTCTCGACCATGGCTTCAGCATGTGGCTCGTAACTGTCGATGATCAGAGGCCTGCCGCTGAGCATGGAAACGAGGTGCCCGATCATGCCGGCGGGCGTACACCAAGCATGCACGGTATCCACGCGCTCCCGACGCACCAGTCCCAAAAGACACCACGTGAGCGAAACGATCATACCAAGGCCGCCCGCGCCGAAAGAGCGGTAAGGGAACGGGTGGTGAATGACCCCGGGATCCGTGGCCGCTGCGACGGTGCTGCCCGGTTTTTCCAAGGTGACCACGTGTACCCGGCTGCCCACAGGAAGCGCATCCAGCATCAGGCGCACGTACGGAAGCGTGTAGGTCTGCACCAATGCATCGGCATACCCCCAGTAGGTGATCACCAGGACGTTCCTCGGCGCACGGCTGCTGCCTTTCATCTATCCGGCGCCGGGTATGGGTTCCGGCATCAACGGCCGGGGGCGGGGACGGCGTTTGCGGCCGCCTTTCAAAGGCACATCATCCTCAGGCCTCAGGTGCGCTGTCCCGTTGCGGATGTCAGCCAGATTCAATCGTTTGTTGCGATCCCGGAAGTGCCTGTCCAGTTGAACGATATAGTTGATGATGACCAGGCCGGCGATGAAGAACGGCAACATGGGGATCTTGAAACGTACGAGCGCTCCGAAATTCGGTGTGGAGATACCGATGACGAAACCGAACACCACGGCGAAGGACAGGCACATGAGCACGATCGGGTTACCGAAGATGAACCGCGGCAGGAAGACGATCCTGGCACGCAGGATACAGCTGATCACCAACCAGAGCAGCCAGGCGTTCTCCAAGCCGCTGATCAGCATCACCGGGTTGCGCGCCTCATCCAAACGGGGCCTGAACAGGGCGGCGAATACCGCCGTGGGGGCTTTCGAGAGGAGCCCGCTCCAGGTGCCGTCCATCGGGCCGATGTCAAAGTAGTTGGCGCTGTAATCCGCATTGCGGGTCATGTCCGAGTTGGTCACCATCGCGGTGCTTACCGCGTTGTCCAACGAGAACTTCCCCAGCTTGTCGCCCAGCCCGCTGAGAATGGCGATGGTGCTGGCCACCAGGACGAAAAATCCGAAGGGCACCACCACGAACTTGATCAACGTGTTGCGGATGTTGGTGATCCGCGAGTAGAGGACCCAAAGCAGCATGCTGGGCAACAGCGCCATGAAGATGTAAGGCTTGATGTAGATCACCAGCGCAGCGCTCATGATGCCGCCGAAGAGCGTGCTGAAATTCCTGTTCTTCTTGAAGAACCACTGGTCCACCGCGTACACGAAAAAACAGGTGCCGCTGAAGGTGAAGGTGTCTTTGCCCACCCCGCTGCCCCAGAAGATCACCGAAGGCACGAACAGAAAGGCCATGGCGAACTTCCCCATCTGGCTCGGGTAGTAGCCGACGAACATCCGGAAGCACCGCCACACGCCGATGTACGCCACGCTCGCCAGCATCACCGTGGTCACCAGGTAGCTCCTGAAAGCGATGGAAACGAACGGATTCAACAGGCGGATCACCATCCACGTGCGCGAGTCGAAATAAATGTACTGGTAGGGATAGCCCGTGTCCAGGTTGTACAGGCCCCAGTTGTCCAGCGAATTGTCGCCGAACATCACACGGAACCAGGACAACGGGCTATCGGTCAACAGTTTCGAACTGGAGATGGCCGAATAGAAGTACATGATCGAATCTCCACCCTGGTAGTGGTAGAAATAGACCAGGGCGAACACCATCCCACCGATCACCTTGGCCAAGAAGCCCCACAAGAAATACTTGTATTCAGGATGCGCCTTGATCTGGATGTTCTTCATGCGCGAGAACCAGACATACAGCCCGATGATGTAGAAGAACGACAGGAAATACTCCCAGATGTAGATGTCCACGTAGCCGTGGTACAGTACATAGATCATGGGGCCAAAGATGATGTTCTCCGCGCCCCCTCGGGCATTCCTTGCCCGTGTTCGCGGTCATCCGCTCTACCGGTCTATCTTTCCGGTCACCTCCGGCCGTGATCCATCGGACACACCCAGCGCAAGTTCCCCACCCGCCAGCTCAACGGTCAGATGGCTGAACAACCCCCGGAAAGGGTTTCGTTCCCCCGGTTGGACGCCCTGAGGGCGCTCTGCTTCTTCTCCGTATTCCTGTTCCACTCCTTCCATACGGAACGCCAAGACCTGCTGACCAGTCCCACACGGCATTTCGTAAAGGGGTTCCTGGTGGCATCGGGCGACCTGGGCGTGAACGTGTTCTTTGTACTCTCCGGATTCCTGATCACCTTCCTTCTCATCCGGGAGCGGGAGCTGGGCGGCAACATCCATGTGGGCCATTTTTGGCTTCGTCGGCTGCTTCGCATCTGGCCGCTCTACTTCGCCTGTGTGGCCTTCGGGTTCCTGCTCTTCCCCTGGTTCAAATCGATGATGGGCCAGTTGCCCAACGAACAGGCCGATGCGTGGTACTATATCTTCTTCGCAGCGAATTTCGATATGCTCCGGAATGGGCTGCCGGATGCCTCCACCCTCGCCGTTCTCTGGAGCGTGGGTGTTGAAGAGCAGTTCTACCTGGTGTGGCCGATCCTGCTTTTCGCCCTCCCGACCCGGGTGTATCCGGTGCTTATCGCATGCATTATAGCGGCTTCAGCGGTGTTCAATTCCTTCGCCCGGGACAACCTGACCATCCTTTTGCACACGATCTCCTGCATGGGCGATCTGGCCATGGGTGCATTGGGTGCTTGGTTCTTGTCTCACCAGCGGGTTGCCGTGTTCCTGCGCGGCATACCAACTTGGCCCGTCATTCTGGTACACAGTACCCTGCTCGTGCTGTTCTTCGTGCGGGTGCCCCTGGTCATACACGGCGTTCCAGAGGGTGTGCTGCGCTTGACTATTGCGCTGGCAGCGGTTCTGGTACTACTGTGTCAATCGCAATGGACCGGAAAGGTGTTCATGCTACCGGCCAGGGGGCCGTTGAACTATTTGGGACGCATCTCCTTCGGCCTCTACTGCTTGCATCCCATCGGGATACTGGTGGCCGTGCACCTCATGCGGGTCTACGAGTGTGACCATCGACTCTGGCAGGTGATGTTGCTGCAACCCGCGATCGCATTGCTTACAACCATCGGCTTGGCTGCCCTGAGCTTTCATTTTTATGAATCCCCATTCCTTCGGCTGAAATCACGGTTCGCCAAGGTGGCCCGCAGCCCTGAGGACCGGCTGCGAGGGCGATAGTTGGATCGTAAGACCGGCTTGCCACGAGCGCGCCGATCGGATCGGTATACTTGCGCATGGCCCGGTCGGGATCCTACACCTTCTTGTCCATCGAGCGCTGCAGCATGTGTGGCGAACCGACTGACCGCCACCGGGTGCTCGGGCGTCGATTGAACAAGAAACAAGGAAGGAACCCGCGCACAGAGCGCGGTGTGGGCACCACCATCCTGCGTTGCACGAACTGCGGATTGATCTACAGCGATCCCCAACCCGTGCCCATGTCCATTGATGACCACTATGGGGTACCACCCGAGTCCTACTGGGACCCTGCCTACTTCGTGGTCCCGGAAGATTATTTCAGCCGGGAGGTGAGGATCGGCCGCGAGTTGGTAGGTCCTGGACCCAAACGCGCGCTGGACATCGGGGCCGGGCTCGGCTATGCCATGGTGCAACTGGAGAAGGCTGGATTTGAGACCCACGGACTGGAGCCTTCCGCGCCCTTCCGTGACCGGGCCATCAGCAAACTTTCCATTGATCCGCAGCGCTTGCGATTGGGCTCGGTCGAGGAGACGGACTATCCTGAAGCCTCTTTCGACCTCATCAATCTCTGCGTGGTCCTGGAGCATATCGGTGATCCCGGGGCGGCGCTTTCCCGTGCCCTCACTTGGCTCAAACCAGGTGGTGTTATCCATGTTGAAGTGCCCTCAGCCGAATGGCTCATCGTGCGCTTGACCAACCTCTATTATCGATTCCGCCGTTCGGATTGTGTGGGAAACCTGAGCCCGATGCACCCGCCCTACCATCTCCACGAATTCACCGTCGGGTCGTTCCGGGAACATGGCCGCAAGAATGGCTACACCGTGGAACTTTCCGCCCATTACGTCTGCCCAACCTATCTGCCCAAATTCCTGGACGTGATCGCCCGCCCTCTCATGGCATGGACGCGCACGGGCATGGAGGTGGCCGTGTGGTTGCGGAAGGACGGCGCTTCGGCCAACAGCTCGCTCCTGCACCTTTGATGTGCCGCACCATGAACTCCACCGAGCAGGCCGGAACCGCCCTCCCCAAAGGTCCGATCTTCGTGCCAGGCACCCTCCGATCCTGCCCGCAATGCGCGTCAGAGAAGAAGATCCCGTACGCCCCGCTCACCGGGCACCACTTGGTCCGCTGTGGCGCCTGTGGCCTCGTATTCACCGCACTGGAGCCTTCCACTGCGGATCTGGTCGCGTTCTATTCACGCTACTTGATGGTAGAGGACATCTCTCCGGTAACGGTGGTGCGCTACGAGGAAGTGCTCGACAGTTTTGAGCCTTACCGAAAGATGGGACGGATACTGGAGACCGGTTGCGGATCGGGCAGCTTCATGCAGCGGGCCGCCATGCGGGGCTGGAGCGTGCATGGCACGGAGATCGGCGAGCACGCTCTGGTGGCCGCACAGAGCCGTGGCGTTCAAATGATGGAAGGGCCCCTTGACCCGAAGAATTATCCGCCCGACCACTTCGACATCGTTTGCTCCATCGAGGTGATCGAACACCTGCGTTACCCGCGTGCGGAGTTGCGCAACGTGATGACCGTGCTGCGTCCCGGTGGGTTGTTCTATGTGACCACGCCGAATTTCAACTGCATCGCCCGCCGGCTATCCCCCGCCGATTGGAATGTGGCCAGCTACCCGGAACATCTCTGCTATTTCACGCCCCGCACACTGGACCGCATGCTCACCTCAGAGGGCCTCCAGAAACGCGATATCTCCACAACGGGATTCAGCTTCTACCGTTGGCAAGTTCGCCAGGATCGCAGCCAAGTGAACAAGTGCGCTGCGCAGAAAAAACAGGAGTCCATCCGTAGCGCGCTGGAAAACAAGCCACACTTGCGCCTTGCTAAACGATCGGCGAACTGGCTGCTCAACTTCTTGCGCCTGGGCGACAGTATGAAGGCTTATTATGTGAAGCCCGAAGCCCCAAAGGGCAACTGACCGGCCTACACATCGTCCACCCTATCCACCCCCATGAAGCTTCGGTTCGACCGGAAAAAGCCTCGCCATACGCTGCTGTCCGTTTGCTACCGGCTGGCCAAATTGCCCTTCGCTCCGGCCAAGAGCAAAATGCGCTTCTACCTGGATCTGAATTGGATCGGCTGGCGCTTGGCGATCGAACAGGCCGAGCGCATGTACGGTTTCGGGGAAAGCTCCATGCGCCGCAAGAACCTGGAGTTCCTGTTGGCCCGCGTACTCCCGGGTGCTCGGGTGCTGGACCTGGGTTGCAAATACGGCGAGATCAGCGCACTGGTGGCTGAGAAGGCGCAACGTGTGATCGCTGTTGACCATGATGCCTCTGCCTTGGAAAAAGCGCGCGTGGCCTATCCCAAAACCAACCTGGAGTTCATCCATGCTGATGCCTTCGATGTGCTCCAGCAGGAGGAAAGTCCGGTGGACCTGGTGATCCTCTCCCACATCCTGGAACACCTGGAAAAACCGGAAGAGATGCTCGCTCGGCTGAAGTCCCATGCCAGCCATTGCTACATCGAACTACCAGACCTGGACGCTTCTTACCTTAACCACTACAGACACCAGACAGGTGCCAAGCTCCAGTACACGGACAATGACCACATCTGGGAATTCGACCGGGACGCGCTTCGTGAGGTGATCGAGGGAGCCGGTTGGCGCATCGTTGACAGTGAATACCGCTATGGCGTGCAGAAGCACTGGTGTGCCCACCGATAGGAAGGAGGTTGAAAGGTGGAGAGTTGGAGCGCAGCGGTGCTTGGGGACTTTTCAGTGGTGGTACCCTGTGCGATCCAGAATGGACCAGGCCCGGTAGAGCTGTTCGGCGAAGAGCACGCGCACCAATTGGTGCGGGAAGGTCATTGCGGACAAGGAAAGCACCAGGTCGGCTTTTTGGCGAACAGCGTCGGTGAGGCCATACGCACCACCGATCACAAAACACACATCACGAACACCCTGATCGCGCCAATCGCCCAATCGTTTAGCGAACGCCCGACTGTCCATGGTGCGGCCCGTCTCGTCCAGTATCACCAGGCGTGCTCCGGCCGGAATGGCTTTCAACAGCTTCCGTTCCTCCTCCAACCGCTGTTCCTGCGCTGATGCCCGTTCGCTTTTCGGCACCACCACCTCTTCCACAGGGCTCCAATGGCGCAGCCGCTCCACGTAATGCGCCATGCCCTCCGAAACGAAACCTCGCTCGGTCTTGCCCACCATGATCAGCTTGGTTCTCATCGGCGTTCCTGTTGACAAGTATGCGGCATCCTCACCTTCCCGATGGCCTGATCTTTGCAAACTTCGCTCGCGTTCGACCATGTGACCAACTTTCGGTCGTCCGTCTGAACGAACACAACGCCCACTCCTGGGCCCCCGCAATGAAACGTTCCCTGCTTTCACTGACCCTTGCTCTGATCACCTCGCTCACGTTCGCCCAAGCTGACGTGAAGGACCAGGTCTCGGCCGCCATCGGCTCCGGCAACGTTAATGCCTTGGGCGAGAAGCTCGTGGCCAATGTGGACCTTACCGTCCTCACAACCAGTGATTACTACAGTAACGCCCAAGCGATGGGCATCCTGCGCAAGTTTTTCGATGAGCACGAACCCAAAGGGCTCCGCATCGAGCACGAGGGCACCAGCAAAATGGGCGACCGCTATTGCATCGGTCAGCTCTCCACGGCCAACGGGGTATTCCGTGTCACGTTCTTCCTGAAGAAGACCGGCGAGGCCGTGCAGGTGAAACAGCTCCGTATCGAGAACAGCAACAAATAGGTCCCGGTGCTGCCCGAAGGAACCGATGACCTCATCCGGCGTGCCCTTTTGGAGGATGTCGGGGATGGTGACCATTCGTCACTCGCTACCATTCCCGCCGGCTCACGCGGGGCGGCCCGGTTGCTGATCAAACAGGACGGCGTGCTTGCCGGTGTGGAGCTGGCGGAAGCCATCTGCGCCCATTTCGATCCATTGTTGCGGTTGCGTGTCCTCATCCAGGACGGCGCGGCGGTGAAGTCAGGTGATGTGTCCTTCACCATGACCGGCCCTGCACGCAGCATCCTCACCGTGGAGCGCATCGTGCTGAACTTCATGCAGCGCATGAGCGGCACAGCTACACTCACGCGCCGCTTCGTGGAGGCGCTTGACGGTACGGGATGCAAGGTGCTGGATACCCGCAAGACCACGCCTGCCCTGCGCGCCATCGAGAAGTGGGCCGTGCGCATTGGTGGCGGGCACAATCACCGGTTCGGCCTGTACGATATGGTGATGATCAAAGACAACCATGTGGACTTCGCCGGCGGTATTCCCCAAGCCGTACGCGCGGCTCAACGCTACCTCGCCGACAACGGTTTGAAGCTTCCCATCGAAGTGGAGACCCGGAACCTGAACGAAGTGCGACTTGCGCTCTCCGTTCCGGGTGTCCATCGGATCATGCTCGATAATTTCGGCTTTGATGATCTGCGCAAAGCGGTACAGCTGATCAACAACGCCTGCCAGACCGAAGCCAGCGGCGGTATCACCCTGGCGAACGCGCGCAAGTTCGCAGAGTGCGGCGTGGACTTCATCAGCGTTGGGGCGCTCACCCACAGTGCTGGAAGCCTGGACCTGAGCTTGAAGGCGATGATCTGACGGAGGCCAGGGCCGTCTTCGGAGGCCCTGTAGCTCAACCACGGATGAACGCCGATGGACCCCTGAAAAAACAGATGTGAACACCTGTGATGGAACCGCGAGAAGCCGGTTCACCATTGAATCGTTATCCGCATCTTTCCACGGTTCCTGAAGAACTGGCACACGGGATCCGATGTTCAAGCGGCTCTGGAGGAGGCTCATCTATTCGCGTGCGAACCGACGCCTGATCGGGGGTTCGCAACGAATGGTGCTGCCTGGCTTCGACGGTTTCAGTGTGTACCGCATCTCGCGTTTCTTCTTCCTGGCCTTGTCCGAGGGGCATCTCGTTACGCGCGCATCGGCCATCGCCTTCAAGCTCTTCCTGGCCTTCTTTCCTACGATCATCCTGCTGCTCACCCTCATCCCGTACATCCCCGTGCAGGACTTCCAGCAGAAGCTCATGGGCAACTTCCAGGACATGCTTCCCTTGGAGGTTTTCGGTTTTATCGAGGGCCTGCTGCATGATCTGGTGGTGCGCAAACACAGCGGTCTTCTCAGCGTCAGCTTCCTCGTAGGCCTGTACTTGGCCAGCAACAGTATGGACGCGATCATGAACGGATTCAGTGGCAGCTACCACATTGAACGATGGCACAGCCCGGTGAAACAACGCTTGATCAGCTTGGGCCTGCTGTTGGGC
>JANOPI010000150.1:0-2551 GCA_031421755.1 Flavobacteriales bacterium
CGCAACCTGCACCTGGCCAACCGCACCATGCCCACCGACGGGCGATCGCGCTTCAAGGAACTGAAGAAAGAGTATGAAAAAGGAACCGAGGTGCGCGGTAAGACCTTGGGCATCGTGGGCTTCGGCCGCATTGGCCAATGGACAGCCCGCTACGCCCTGGGCGCTGGCATGAAAGTGATCTACACGGACAACCACGCCACGGCCGAAAGCATCGAACTGGAGGTCGGTGGACACCCGGTCCGCGTAGGCGTGAAACGCGTGGACCTGGATGAACTTCTCGCCCAAAGTGACGCGATCAGCCTGCATGTGCCAGCCCAACCGAACGGCCTGCCACTGATCGGTGCCGCGGAATTGGCACGCGTGAAACCCGGTGTGGTGATCATGAACACGGCACGCGGTGGCAGCGTCGACGAATCCGCCCTCATCGAAGCCCTGAACGACGGCCGTGTGAAAGCCGCCGCGCTGGATGTATTCACCAACGAACCCGAGCCGCGCGAAGAATTGCTCACCCATCCGCGCATCAGCCTGAGCCCGCACATCGGTGCTGCGACCGCTGAAGCACAAGGGCGTGTAGGTGATGAACTCTGTGACCTGATCATCGCCTTCCGCGACAAGGTGACGGCCGATCCGGCATGATCCGTCTTCGCCCTTTCCGCGCGTGGAGGCCCGTGCCGGACAAGGCGCACTTGGTGGCTTCCCGGTCGTATGTGAACTATTCCGAGGAGAAACTGCGCGAAAAGCTCCAAGGCAATCCCTTCTCCTTCCTCCATGTGATCCACCCGGACCATGGTCAGGAAAAACAGATCCCCCGCCAGCAGCGGTTCGCGAACGTCCGCAAGAAGTGGAATGACTTCGTTGGCGAAGGCTGGTACGTGCGCGATGAAGCACCCTGCATCTATCTCTATGAACAAAGTCGCCGCGGCCTCCTTTCCCGCGGGGTGATCGCGGGGGTGGGTGTGGGAGATTACCGAGGCGGCAGGATCAAAGTGCATGAGCATACCTTGCAGAACCGGGAGGAACTCTTCAAGGAATACCTGAACGCCACCGGCATCAATGCGGAACCCGTACTGCTGGCAGCTCCCGGCGCGCATGGGCTTGATGTGGCCCTTGAAGGCATGTGGCACGCACGCCCCACCTACGATTTCAGCACGACGGACATGGTGCGCCACCGCGTGTGGGCGGTGAGCGACACCCGTTCGATAAGCGAGATACAACGGCAATACGAGCGCATCGACGCGCTGTACATCGCTGACGGCCACCACCGCTTGGCAAGCAGCGCGAGACTGGCCGAGAGCACGGGTGCTTTCGCCGATCACCCCAAAGCGTGGTGCCTGGCGTTCATCGTACCACAAGAGCACCTGCACATCCGCAATTTCGATCGGGCCGTTACGAGCCTTGGAGGTATGGACACGGACGAATTCCTGGATGCCCTCCGACAGGTTGGCCCGCTCCTGGCACTGCCTGAAGCGCCTATCCTCCCACCTGATCATGGCACGGTCGCCGTATGCACGCGCAAAGGATGGTTCTCGCTGCGCCTGCCCGCGTCTGACCCCAATGGCGATGCCGCCGATCAACTCGATGCCAGTGTATTGAGTTCAGCCGTGCTCGATCCTGTGCTCGGAATACACGACCTGCGCACCGATCCACACGTGAAGTTCATTCCCGGTATCGCAGGTGCCCTCGAGCTGCAACGCATGGTGAAGGACGGTGAAGCCGCTGCGGCTTTCCATCTGCGCCCAGTGAGCTTCGCCGAGCTCAAAGCCGTGGCCGACAGCGGTGGATGCATGCCGCCAAAAAGCACGTACATCGAGCCCAAACTCCGCAGTGGGCTTACCGTGTATTCACTGGAGGATGTGTGATCCCTTCCGATCCGGATCAATGGACCAGACCCGTGCGGCCCGCCATACCGGTTCCTGAACCCCGGATCCCGAACCACCTTCGCGCCCGTGGCATCCACTCTAGCCGAACGATTTGCCCGAGTTCGCTCGGCCATCCCGTCCCGTGTGCGCCTGATCGCCGTTAGCAAAACCCGATCGGTAGAGGAGATCCAGGCACTTTATGATCTTGGGCAGCGGGCCTTCGGCGAGAACTATCCGCAGGAACTGAAGACCAAACAACCACTGCTTCCCAAGGACATCGAATGGCATTTCATCGGCCACCTGCAGCGCTCCAATGCCAAACTTGTGACAGGCCACGTACACCTTATCCACGGCGTTGACAGCGAACGATTGCTCGACGAACTGGAAAAACGGGGGATGTCCTGTGAACGGCCTGTTGAGGTTCTCCTTCAGGTCCACATCGCCCAAGAGCAGACCAAACACGGATTCAGCCCGGTCGAATTGCGAACACTTCTTCAACAGCCCGGAACCTTGAACCGATGGCCCCACCTGCGTATCCGTGGGCTGATGGGCATGGCCACGAATACCATGGACCGCACGCAGGTGCTGAACGAATTCACCGGACTGGCCGCGATCTTCAGGGAGCTGGCATCGAACGGGCCCTTCCCGGCCGGGCAGTTCAGCCAATTGAGCATGGGTATGACCGGGGACAT
>JANOPI010000151.1:0-5193 GCA_031421755.1 Flavobacteriales bacterium
CCGTCGTAGTGGACCACGCACTTGTATTCGCCCGTATCCAAGCGCACGTTGAAGTTGCCATACCGGTCGGTAAGCACCGAAGCGATCAGCTCATCGCCGCGGAAGATGTCCACGTTGCCATAGCCGAGGGCACTGCGCCCCGTGCCTTCGTGAAGGTTGCCGCTGATGGATTGCGCGTGCGTTGCGAGGAAGGTGCCGAAGCACAGGAGGGCGAGGAAAAGAGATCTCATGGTGAAGGGTGTGTGGACGTGATGCGCACTCCTACACGCGAAGAGGGGGGAGGTTCGATCAGCGTGTTGTAGATCGAATGAGGTCCGCGTTGCGGGCCCTCCGGTTTTTTCCGCGGATGGACACAGATGGACACGGATGGGGCGCTGGCGAACGCACGCTACCATGCGCACCCATTGCATTCGCATTATCTGTGTTCATCCGTGTCCATCCGCGTTCATCTGTGGTTCCCTCCTTAAAGTGCGCCGCAGACGCCCCACGGATCCGCATCTTCGCCCCGCGATGACCAACAACGACATCCTCAAGAAGCTCCGCGTCGCCCTGAAGCTCCGCGACACGGACATCGTGAAGATCCTGCAACTCGTCGATTTCAAGGTGACCGAGACGGAGTTGAGCGCCTTGTTCCGGAATGAGGACCACCCGAATTACAAGCCCGCCGGTGATCAGATCCTGCGGAACTTCCTCAACGGGTTGATCATCCACCTGCGCGGGCCGATGGAGAAGAAAGAACCGGCTCCGGGCGCACCGCCGAAAGTCGCGCCGCGATCCGCACCACGATCAGGAGGACAGCCGCCCAAGGGTCCGAAGCGCTAAGGGATCTTTTCGTTCTACTCGCGAGACCCACATCAATTGTCACGTCAAGCGCAGTCGAGACGCTTCGACTGCTCAGGCGCTTCGCGCCTTGAGCAGTATCGCTCCGCCATTGCTCAGCGTGACACGTCATTATTGCGGGGACGAGGGTGTGGTTCTTTCCGCATCTTCGCAAGCAATGAAGATCCTTGTTACCGGCTCGAATGGCTTGCTGGGCCAAAAGCTCGTTGCCGCATTGCGAAATGATCCTCCCGTGAAGCTGATCGCTACTTCCCGAGGCGAAGACCGAACGCCCGATCCAGGCGGCTATCTCTACCTGCCGCTGGATTGCACCGACGAGACCGCGGTACATCGCGCGTTCGATGAGATCCACCCCGATGCGGTGATCCACACGGCGGCCATGACCAACGTGGATGCCTGCGAACTCGACCCGGCCGCATGCCAGTTGCAGAACGTGACGGCCGTTCAGCACTTGGTGAATGCCTCGAAGAACATCGATGCGCACTTCATCCACCTAAGCACGGATTTCATCTTCGACGGGAAGAACGGACCGTATTCCGAGGAAGACCAACCGAACCCGCTCAGCATCTACGGACAGAGCAAGTGGGACGCCGAAGGGATCGTGATCAACAGCGGGTTGAGCAATTGGGCCATCGCACGCACGATCATCGTGTACGGTATCGCGAAGGGGCTCAGCCGGAGCAATGTGGTGCTCTGGGCGAAGGGCGCGCTCGAGAAAGGCCAGCCCATCAAGGTCGTGGATGACCAATGGCGCATGCCGACCTTGGCCGAAGATCTCGCCGATGGTTGCATCCGCATCGCGAAGCAAAGCGCCACCGGCATCTATAACCTGAGCGGCCCGGACGGCATGAACATCCTTGAACTGGTGCAACGGGTCGGGAAGTTCTTCGATCTGGATCCCAGCGTGATCACGCGCGTGACTTCGGATAGTCTCGGACAACCCGCCAAGCGGCCGCCGCGCACCGGTTTCATCCTGGACAAGGCCCGCCGCGATCTCGGCTATGCCCCGAAAGGTTTTGAAGATGGACTGGCAGTTCTGCGCGAGCAACTTGATCAACCCGCCTGACCATGCGGCGCAAGCGCTACGAGCGTCCGTTGAAGGAAGAGTTGAAGGACCTCTTCAACGTTCATGCGGGCGAGCGCACCGGGATCGGTTTGCTGTTGTTGGTGTGCTTTGTGGCGTCCGGTTGGGTGGCCTATGAGCAGTACATCGCACCGGATGTGGTGAAGGACAAGGCCGCGTTGGAAGTGGCCTACGCGGAGTTCTCTGCTGCGGAAGGATCTTCGATCGATCACGCTCAAGGATCGGATCGCCAGTCGTTTGATGAGAAAGCGATCCTCTTCACCTTCGATCCCAATAAACTACCGCTGGAACAATGGGTGGCCCTCGGCCTGAGCGAACGGCAAGCGGCATCGATCCATCGCTATGAAGCCAAGGGCGGCCTGTTCCGCACCAAGCGCGATGTGGCGAAAATGCACGTGGTGGATCCCGAGCTATACGCGCGCTGGGAACCCTTCATACTCCTGCCGGATTCCTTCCAACGGAAAACATACGCCGAGTACAAACGCTATCCGGAATACGATCGCTCCGACTCCACAACGATCCGGTTTCCAGAACGATCCGCGTTCACCGCGAAAGCCAAGGTGGAGATCAATACCGCGGATACCACAGCCTTGGTTGAGGTGCGTGGTATCGGATCTGCCTTCGCGCGGAGCATCGTGAAGTACCGCGATCGATTGGGCGGGTTCTACAGCCTTGATCAGCTGAGCGAGGTCTACATCCTGCGAGACAAGCCCGAAGCGGTGGCTGAATTGAAGTCACTGCTGCTATTGGATACACTGATGGTGCGCCGGTTCGCTTTGAACGCATTCACTGCCGAAGAACTCGGCCCGCACCCGTATGCCGGTTGGAAAGTCGCCAAAGCACTCGTGGCCTACCGCAAGCAGCACGGACCGTTCAAGAACGTCGCGGACATCAAGGGCTGTGTGCTCGTCACGGACAGCGTGTACCGTAAACTTGCGCCTTACCTCAGCGCGGAGTGATCCTGGAAGAACGTCTTAAGGCCGCCATCCGCGCGGTGCCTGATTTCCCCAAGCCGGGGATCCTGTTCCGGGATATCACACCGGTGCTCGAAGACCCTGCCTTGTGCAATGCCTGCATTGATGGTTTTGTCGACGCGCTGAAAGGACAACGCATCGATGCCATCGCCGGGATCGAAAGCCGGGGCTTTCTATTCGGCTTGCCGCTGGCCATGAAGCTGGGTGTTCCCTTCGTTACCGTGCGCAAGAAGGGCAAACTGCCGTGGAAGACCGTGGCGTACAAGTACGACCTGGAGTACGGCAGCGCCGAGGTCGAGATCCATGTGGACAGTGTGAAGCCCGGAATGCGCGTGCTCGTGCATGATGACCTGCTCGCCACCGGAGGTACGGCCATGGCCGCTGCTGAACTGATCCGTATGCAGCAAGGCGTTGTGGCAGGCTTCAGCTTTTTGATCGAACTTTCCTTCCTGCACGGCGTTGAGCGCCTGCGCCCTTACAACGCGGAGATCGTCCGCCTCGCTACCTACTGAATGATGCACCTGACCGCCACCGAGAACCAGAATATGATCACGCAGGCCGTGCGCGATCTCGTAGAACGCGAAGTGCGCCCCAACGTGATGGAATGGGATGAGCCCCAGCACTTCCCCAAGAAGCTCTTCACAGACCATTTCGGCCCGGCCGGGATGTTGGGCGTGTTCGTTCCGGAGCAATACGGCGGTGCCGGTCTCAGCTACCACGAATATGTGGATACCATCGTTGAAGTGGCGCGCGTCTGCGGCAGCATCGGATTGAGCGTGGCCGCGCACAACTCGCTTTGCACAGGGCACATCCACTACTTCGGTAACCATGAGCAGAAGAAGAAGTGGCTGACCAAATTGGCCACCGGCGAATGGCTGGGGGCCTGGGCCATTACCGAACCCAACACCGGCAGCGACGCGATGCGCATGAAATGCACCGCGAAGAAGGAAGGGAATGAGTGGGTGCTGAACGGGACCAAATGCTGGATCACCCACGGCATCAGCAGCGATGTGATCGTGGCTATCGTGCGCACGGGCGAACTGCTCGACAGCAAGGGCATGACGGCCTTCGTTATCGAACGCGGCACCCCCGGACTGAAGGCCGGCAAGAAGGAAAACAAGCTCGGCATGCGTGCCAGCGAAACCGCCGAGGTGATCTTCGAAGATTGCAGGATCCCGGAGGAGAACGTGCTCGGCGAGGTCGGCAAAGGCTTTCAGCAGGCCATGACCGTGCTCGACGGCGGCCGTATCAGCATCGCCGCGCTCAGCTTGGGCATTGCCAAGGGCGCTTTGGACGCCAGTTCGAAATACGCCAAGGAGCGCCACCAGTTCGGCCAGCCCATCGCGAACTTCCAAGCCATCAGTTTCAAATTGGCGGACATGGCCACCCGGATCGAAGCCAGCGAACTGCTCATCCGCCAGGCCAGCGACCTGAAGAACCGCCACCTGCCCGTGACCAAAGCCGGGGCCATGGCCAAGTACTATGCCAGCGAAGCCTGTGTCTACGCCAGCACCGAGGCGGTCCAGATCTTCGGGGGCTATGGCTACACCAAAGACTTCCCCGTGGAGAAGTTCTACCGCGACAGCAAGCTCTGTACGATCGGGGAAGGCACGTCCGAAGTACAGAAAATGGTGATCGGGAGGGAGATACTGAAGTAAGCTGACGTTCGGAGGGGGAAGTTCTGTGAGTTGGAGAGTTCAGGAGTTGGAGAGTTGAGTGCGGAACAACTCTCCAACTCCTGAACTCTCCAACTGCTGGATGTCAAACGAACCCACTTGCACCGATCCCTTCCCCCACTATATTCGCACCCCGTTTCCAGAAACCCATGCTGATCATCCCCGTCAAGGAAGGCGAGCCCATCGACAAGGCGCTCAAAAAATTCAAGAAGAAATTCGAGCGTACTGGGACGCTGCGCGCACTGCGCAAGCGCCAGGCGTTCATCAAGCCCAGCATCAAGCGCCGCCAGCAAGTGCTGCGCGCGACGTACAAGCTGGTGACCTACGGCGGGGAGCAGTAGGGGCGACCCCCGGATGAAACTCCGGGGCACGTCGACCGGCTGTGAGCACTACGTAGTCCACAACGATCGTTAGGAGGTGAAAGGACCGTTCGGTCTTTTCACCTCCTTTGTTTTTGATGCTGGTCGACCGTTTCCTGGAGCACCTCGCCTACGAGAAGCGCAGCAGCGCCCTCACCGTGAAGGCCTACGGGCAGGATCTTCGGCAGTTCGCGGATTTTCTGAAGCGGGCCGTGGGTTTGGCGCAACCCGAACAGGCCAGCGACAAGGCCGTTCGCGCA
>JANOPI010000152.1:0-2179 GCA_031421755.1 Flavobacteriales bacterium
TCGACCCGCAACCGGTCAGCCGTTTCCCCAACATCTTGATGTGGAATGTGATTCGGCGTTGCGTTCCTATCCCGTCGGCACGCGGTTCCGGATGGATGTCAAACTTAAGCGTCCGAAGGGTGAAGCTGAACATTTGTATTCCTACTGGGGTTGGAACGCTGAACGATTGGCCGAATGATCATTCGGCCAATCCGCAACCGTTGACCCCGCCCCCCATTGCGGCTAGTGGCGCGCTCGCCTGACAGATGCGGGGCACGGCCTTGGCCATGCGCAAACCGCAGAAATCCGGCGTTACATATTGCCTGAACACTGTTCGATTCGGTGAAAGGTCCGGGGACGTTCGCGTCAACCGGCGCTTTTCCTGTTTGCGGGTTTTCCCCGCAGACGCCCGCATATCGATCAGAGTAACCAGCTATTAGGTGAAGACTTCATGCCCACGATCAATCAGCTCGTCCGCAAGCGGCGGACCTTCAAGAAGCGAACCAGTAAGTCACCGGTTCTCGAAAAATGCCCGCAAAAGCAAGGTGTTTGCTTGCAGGTCCGTACGATGACGCCAAAGAAGCCGAACTCGGCTCTGCGTAAAATCACGCGGGTTCGCTTGAGCAACGGTAAAGAAGTAACGGTTTACATCCCTGGCGAAGGTCACAACCTCCAAGAACACTCGATTGTTCTGATTCGTGGTGGTCGTATCCGCGATTTGCCAGGCGTTCGATATCAAGTCGTCCGCGGGTCTCGCGACGCATTGGGTGTCAATGGCCGCAAGCAAGCCCGAAGTCGTTATGGCGTCAAGAAGCCGTAGTGTCTTAATGTCTCTGACTCTCGTCAAAACAAGATGAGCGTCTGTCAATCAAGAATTATCTAGCCAAAAAAACTCTACCGGATTTCTGAAGTCAACGATGGGACGAATTACTTCCAGCCGCACGCAACTTAAAGGCGACCCGCGACACAACTCGATGCTCGCTGGCAAGTTCATCAATTGCTTGATGTACGACGGCAAGAAAACTGTTGCAACCAAAGTGTTTTACGACGCGTTGGCTGATATCGAAAAACGTAACCTTGGTGTTACGCCGATCGAAGTCTTCGAAACTGCTGTCGATAACATCAAGCCGTATATCGAAGTCCGCAGCAAGCGGGTTGGTGGTGCGAGCTACCAAGTGCCGATGCAAGTCAATCGCGTTCGTCAACAAAGCCTCGCAATTCGCTGGTTGCTTGGCGCCGTTCGTGAAAAGAAGGGCCGTCCGATGCATATGAAGCTCGCTGATGAGCTAGCGGCTGCGTACAAGAAGGAAGGTGTAGCTTACACCAAGCGTGAAAACACGCACCGCATGGCAGACGCGAACAAGGCGTTTGCTCACTTCGCTTGGTAATTGCCTGATCGGTGATGCGAGTGTGTCACCTTTGAAATCTCAAAGAACCGCGATTCGTTGCCCACGCACGAGTCGCGGTTTTTTCGTAGTCCGTTCTCTGTAGCACCCGCCATGGCCACTGATATATCCAAGATTCGCAATATCGGCATCATCGCCCACATCGATGCGGGCAAGACCACCGTTACTGAGCGGATGCTGTTCCTTAGTGGCCAAAAGCACCGCGTGGGTCGTGTTGACCACGGAACAACGGACACCGACGATGATCCAGAGGAGCAAGAGCGCGGGATCACCATCTTCAGCGCGTGCGTGAAGTATCGATGGAACGACTACAGCATCAACTTGCTGGATACGCCGGGGCACGTCGACTTCACAGCCGAAGTCGAGAGATGCTTGCGCGTCCTCGATGGCGCCGTTGTCGTGTTCTCAGCGAGGGAAGGCGTCGAAGCGCAAAGCGAAACCGTTTGGCGACAAGCGGATCGCTATGGCGTACCGCGAATTGTGTTTATCAATAAGCTTGACCGCGAAGGTGCTGATTTTGAAGCGGTCTTTAATGACATCTCGCCTCGCCTTGGTGGTCGGCCGGTTGCTGTGGAAATTCCTTTAGGGATCGGGCCTCCACATACGGGTAATCCGTTTCGCGGTGTCGTCGACCTCGTTGACATGAAGTTACTCGAGTTCGATCCAGCAACAGACGGCAAGCAAGTCACAGAGACCGAGCTGCCAGAAGACATTGTCGACGACGCAACGTTCTGGCGCGAACAGATGCTCGAGGTGGTGTACGAGCTTAGTGACGAAGCGATGCAACTTGCGAT
>JANOPI010000153.1:0-2166 GCA_031421755.1 Flavobacteriales bacterium
GTGGTGGGATCAGCAAAGTAACCGTGAGGTACCCTGCCAGCAACTCGACGACCATGAGCTTTGAGTGCAGCTCTGGCGTCTGCCATAAGGGACTTGGTCATGTCCTGCTCGAATTCAGCAAATGTGGCCATGAGATTGATAAGCAGCCGACCATTCGCATCGCCGGTAATCTCCGGCTGACTGACGATTGTGATTGAGACATCATGTTGCCGCAACAGCTCTAGAAATTGGCAGGCAAAAAGGAACTTTCTTGCGACGCGGTCCAGGCGATGAACCAAGACACGATCGATATCGCCGACCTGAATATCTTCAACGAGTCGATTCTATGCTGGCCGAACAAGGATATAGGAAGAAATGCCGAGGTCAACGTATCGGCGATAGACAAGCTGCCAACCCACACCCAGCATGGATGCTGCAAACGCGAAGCAGACTTTGTACTGGGCATCGCAAGACGTGAATTCACCTCGCGATTCACGAGACTGACGGGTATAGATGGCACAACGTTCGATAATCAATTTCGATCAGGTTAGTCCAAAAGCTCTTTCTTTCGGAGCGAAGACTTAAGCACGTTGAGAGTTGGATATTTCTGGGCAAGATGTGCCGCATGCTTGCGAGCGATCTTGTTGCCTTGCTCGCCTCCCACTGCATCTCGCAAGTCGGCGAGAATGCTAGCTGCTTCGCGGTAGTTATCCGTGCCGCGTTCTTCAACAAGCTTTGATGCCTTCTTCAACCACGAATCTGGAGCAGACTGCATCTCGACCATCCTCGCTTGACGCTGCTTTTCGCCCTTGTCGGCTTCGCGTTTGGCTTTGGTGGCGGCTTGTTTCTTCTCTTTTTCGTCTTCTTTCTGACGCAGCGACTCGCACATTTGAAGCAGTTGTGCCAGGGTTCGAGTCGGCGGTTCGACGGGCCATCTCGGTGCTTGTTGGCTGTCGCGAATCTCAGATAGCAACTCAGCTTTCAAGGCGACGGGATCTTCTGATAGTAGCCGCTGAATCATCTCATTCCGGCGCGAATCGGTAATTGTCTTAAACCAAGCCTTCACCGAATCACCTTGTGAGCCTTGAGCGTTAAACATTGGGATGCCAATAGCAGCAGCATCGGCAAGTAATGGATCAGCTTCGAAAAAGGCCAATATATCAGCAGCTTCACCTGAAAGTTCGCCGAGTCCGTGAGGTACAGGTGGTTCCATCACTGCCTCATCGTCATCACTTGAGGACATCGCGCTGCACAGCCAAAGAACATAGAGAGCACGGAGATCGCCAGCGATCAGCATTTCTCTGAGTTTGGCGGTTGCATCCAAGTAGTCATCGAACTTCCAGACTGGATCGTACGCTTCTTCAAGATACGGTGCTAGGCTAAGTATGCCGGCCTTTCCGCATTTGTCGGCACTCCATGTCAGCCCCTCGGCGCAGATGTACTTTGACCAAACGCTGTTAGCAAAAGGCAATCCGCCCGACAACCTCATTCGAATTTCGCGGCAGCCGTAATTGGAATAGGTCAAAAAGATGTCGTATCCGTTGCGGAGCATTCCATCGACGTCGCCACGAAACGAGCTGTAATGGTATTCAACCTTGAATTCCCATTTTGTGAATTCAGCGCGCGATGACTGCCGGTCCATGAACTCCAATTGCTTATCCGAGAGTGAACGATCAATGGCTCGGAACTTTACGATTTGAAATTCGCTCATTTGCCGCAGTTACTCCTTATTGACGCAACTCGAATCCCGTTTGTTTTCTGCTCATTTCCCGATCGCTTGCTGGCCCTTAGCTCGGCAAGCTCTTGCTTGAGAGGCTGCCAATATGCGACATCCAAAAACCGCTCTTTTTCCTTTTCTGTTTCCAGTTCCCGTTCGATCGCCTTTATGTCGTTCAAATCTATGAATAGCAACCAGGGTCTAAAGGTCTTAACGAGTGGTAGGAGGACTTGATTCTCAAGAAACAAGCTGCAACAACTCTGGTGTGGTTAGTTCTCGCAGCCAAAAGCCAATGACTGCTGGTGTCGGTTCGTGCGCGAACTGCCGATGGTGAGCTTCCACCAATCGACGAATCATCGGCCAATCTATGTCCTGTTGAGTTTTCTTATCTTTGACTAAACCTTCGATCGACAGCAGTTCACTAACAATGCCGGTGGCGAGATCCTCAATGTCTTCCGGCCGTTCGCGCA
>JANOPI010000154.1:0-5965 GCA_031421755.1 Flavobacteriales bacterium
CATGGTCCAGCGCCCGCTTTTGTACTCGCTGATCACCATCCACTTAAAGGCCGCATCATACCGCAGCGACACTCCCTTCTTGCTCTCTTTCTTGTACTTCATAGCCTACGCTTTTGCGTAAACCAGGATCAGGACGAGTCAGAGGGAAAGAATGAGCGAAAGCACGGTGCCTTTGCCCTTGATGCCCTTGATGCTCAAGTCGGCCTCCATTTCGTGTGCCCTTGCGCGCATGTTTCGGAGGCCGTTCCCCCCAAGGCCATGGGTGGCGGACAGGGCATCGAATCCTGAACCGTTATCCTTGACCACCAGACGCAATGCTCCGGCATCAATGGAGATCCACACCTCAACGCGACCGGCCTCCGCGTGCTTCACCACGTTGTTGATCGCCTCCTTGAGGATCAGGTAGAGGTTGTTCTTCGTTTCCGCTGCAAGCGTTAATGCCGGGACTTCCGCAGGCCCGTGGAATGTGTATGCGATACCCTTCGCATCGAGCACGCTGGCGCCGAACTCACGCATACGAACGATCAACTCCTGCAACGAATCCTTCTGCGGATCCACGCTCCAGACGATGTCGCTCATGTTGCGCATGAGGCGCTGGCTGCGGTCGCTGATCTTGTCCAGTGAAGCGGCGGCATCGGTGTCTCCTGCCACTTCGGCTTTCCTGCGCGCCACAATGCTCAGTATGCTGATGCTACTGAGGGTGCTGCCGATGTCGTCGTGCAGATCGCGGCTCAGGCTTGCCCGCAATTGGGCCACTTGCAGGCGGCGCTTCAGGCGGTAGCGGTTCACGAGCAGGGCGGCGATGATGAGGATGAGAACAGAGACCGCGAGCAGGATGATACGTTGCGTGCGGCTGCGGGACAACGCGATCGCATTCTCCGTGGCCTCGCGCGAGCGCTCGGCAACGATGCGCAGGCTGTCCGCGATCTGTTGGCGCTGGAACTCGGCTAGCAGCACGGTCTTGTTCGCCTCGGCCATCGCATCGGCACTGGCGGTACTGTCCTTCTCCGCTTGGTAGCGCTCCAAGTAGTCTAGGGCCAGGTTCGTTCTGCCCAGACGTTTGTACACGAGCGCGAGCAAACGAAGGGCGATCAAGCGCTCCTTCTTCATGGTCAGCGAATCGGCAACGCTCAAGCATTCCATGGCGAACGGCAGAGCACGTTCAGCTTTACCCAAGCAGATCCAAACTTCGCAAAGGGTAGCGGCCAGACCCGGTCGTGCCGACATCAACTCCATGCGGCTGCGCGCGGAATCCAACAGTGGTTTTGCCAGGTCCATGGCATCCATGCAGTCCCCCTTCAGGTAGTACGCGCGTGCCTTGGCCGTACCGAGTTGGAGATACTCGTCCCTCGCACTTCCGTCATCGATGAACGCTTGAGCCTTCGCGATCTGCACGAACGCTTGGTCCACATGCCTTAGTTCGAGTTCGACCTCGGCGAGACCGACGAGGAATTGGAATCGCCTGTACACTTGTTTGTTGCCGAGGAGGTCCAGTGCGCGTTGGTACTCCTTGGCCGCTGCAACGAGATTGCCTTGGCCCGCCAAGGCTTGTGCGATCGTCCACACCGCATCCATTGCTTTCGTGGTGTCACCATGCAGCAGATACTGCTGCGCGGCTGGTTGCATGGTGATCACCGCTTCGGTGTAACGGCCAGCACGCCAATACATGTCGGCGGCATAGCACCGCGCATGCGCGTTCGCGAACACATCGCCGAGCCCTTCCAATACCTTTTGTGCTTCGCGGAAGAAGATCAGGCCGTACTCGCCACGGCCATGGAACTCCGCAGCCATCCCGCGTGCGAACCAAGCATTGGCCAACTGCTTGCGCATGCGCCGTTCTGCCTCTGAGCCCGCGATCGGACGTGGCCGTCCCATCAACGCTGCTTGCTCCGGAGCCAAGGTGCTGTCCGTGTACATGGCTTGGGCCAGATCGACCACTCTATCGTATTCCCCCCGCGTGCTATCGCACCAGTTGGCGAAGAGGGAATCCACGTTCAGAGGAGTGCCCCAGAACGCATGAGCCGGTAAGGACGAGCCGCACAAGTACACGATGATGGCGATCAAGCGCAGTTGTTGCGCCTCTGCCCGGTACACGTTCCACCGCCCGTAACACCATCGCTTCCCGCTCATGCGAGAGCAAGATAGGCCGGGACGAAATGACAGAAATGCGACCCGCAGGCCGCCTTTCTGTCCATCAGCTTCCTATCAAAGCCCGATGATCGCCTTGCCCGATCGCCAAACGCGATCGCGGTTGCTGATCATATAAACATAGGCTCCAGCGGTCATGGCCGAGGCATCAATAAGAGTGTTCGCCGACAGGGCATGCGTGCCGATCAACTTGCCGTCCATGCCATACAACTGAAGTGTTGCACCGGTCGCGTTCAATACCGTCGCGGGCATGTTGACGTGTATCGTGTTCCCTTCCACCGCCACGCGCACATCGTCCATTCCCGGTTGCGCCTCATCGAGTCCGGTGAAGAGCGCGGCCAGATCCACTTCCCACAGATCCTGGTGTACCACAGCATTATCGTCCCTGCCAGCACCGAAGTACACCTTGCTGCCGATCTGCCCTATCACGGGCGTCTCGCGGAGCACGAGCGGGTTGGTGTTCTCGTAAAGGGTCCAACTATCGTTCATCGGGTCGTACACGTACACGGTGGCGAGGTCTTCCGGCACGGTCCAATCGATCTCCAGGATGTTCATCAGGATGATCTTCCCATTGTAGGAAGCATGGAATGCACAGCCACCTTCGGCCACGGCACCTGTGGATGAAACAGGAATGGGCGCGATCGCCGTCCAACTATCGGCGACGGGATCGTACTTGTACATGTCGGTGTAGAAAGGCGGAGCCAGAAAGAAGTCCCCAAGACCTACGAAGGCGAAGCCGCCTGCCGTATCTGCGAAGGGAAAGTCGCGCGGATCGCCGGGGAAGTCGGCTTTCTGTGCCCACGTATCGGCTATGGGATCATAGGACCACAGCTCGTTGTGCTCGGCTACGGTGCCACTTCCGCAGGCCGCATACCCCTTGCCGTTCAATGTGAAGATGCCCGCGTACGCACCGGGGTCGCCCGTCGGCTCGTTCATCAAGGTCCAGCTGTCCGCGATCACATTATACCGGTTCCAATCCGTGTATGTGATTGTGCCGTTCCAGCCGGATCGTGCGAACGGCACACCGTCGATCACCATGGCGATGCCGCCACGAGCAGGAGCGGTGGGGTAGTCGGCCTTCTGGGTCCACTGATCGGTCGCGGGATCATATTGCCAGAACGCGTTGTTCATCACATCGCTCTCATCGCGGCCACAACCGGTGAAGAGCTTTCCATCGGCGGCAAAGGAGAACGCGCGGTAGCGCGGTTCGGGCAGATCGGCTTTCTGGGTGAAGACCTGAGCGCTTGCTCCGAAGCCCAGCAGGAAGAATACACTTACAAGGAGTAGTTGTGTTCGCATGTGGTTGTGTGTTGATCAGCGCCACAAACCTTCATGATCGCACGCTGCCCCGGAACCCCATGAAAGGGTGGGCTAAACCACCCTGTTCTGCAACGCCTTGGCCACCGCCTCGCTCTTGCTGTTCACGTGCAACTTGGCGTAGATGTTCTTGATGTGGAAGCGCAGGGTCTCCACACCGATCGCGAGTTGCGCGGCCGCCATCTTGTAGCTATGGCCACGCACCAGGAGCGCGAGCACATCGTGCTCGCGCGCGGTGAGCGTTTGCAGGTCTTCACTCTTCTTGAACGGCTGCGCGAACAACGCGAGCACCTTCTTGGCAACGCTCGGGCTCATGGGCGCACCACCGGTGATCGCTTCGCGGATGCTTTCGAGGATCTTCTCCGGCGAGGTCTGCTTCAACAAGTAGCCGCTCGCGCCGTGGCAGATGGCTTGGAACACGTTCTCGTTATCGTCATGCACGGTGAACATCAGCACCATCACACCGCTGCCAGCCGCGCGGATGGCACGCAAGCCTTGCAGGCCGTTCTCCACCGGCATGTCAATGTCCATGAGCACCACATCGGGGTGGTGGTAGCTCACATGCTTCTCCGCTTTCTGTGCGTTGGTGAAGTGCGCGATCAATCGAATGTCGTCGGTGTCCTTCATCAACTCGCCGAGGCTTTCGGCGAGGTCGGTGTTGTCTTCGAAGAGCAGTACGCGGATCATGGGCGGTGGATTCGGAGCAGCGACAAAGTACGGGGCGCTGGTTCGGGAGAAAGCCCCCCACTTCATGGGGGCAGCTACTTTCACCTGAAGAGTGAACATTGCTGGCGTTGGGCCGGACAGGATACCACATGGCACAGCTCGCATCGCGCAGCCTAAGCTGGATCACCTTGGTCCTTGGTGCGGCGCTATGCATGAGCACGCGCGCGCAACAGCCCACGCCCTCTCAGATCGACTCCCTATTCGGCATCTGGTGCGACACCACGAAGGCCGAATATCATCGCGTGGTGATGCTGGCCCAGGTTTTCGCGGCTGACAGCTCCTTGACGGAGGAGCAGGCATCCCGGTTGGTGCGCACAGGAACACGAACCGGTCTTTCAGAAGCAAGCCGTAAGAGACAACTCGTTACGGCCTTGCATGCGCGCGGCCTGGAGCGTGAGATGGCTGGCCTGATAGACTCGGCGCTCAGTTGGCACGAACGCGCTGGTGCGCTCTGCTCGGAGTTGGTGGATCGCAAGGGCGTGATCAATGCCGAGTGCTTCAAGGCGGATTGCTATCTCCACTTCGGCCGGTACACAGAAGCCGTATGCACCATACAGCCCGCAGCGCAACAGTACCTGCTGGTCGGCGATACCATGGCCGCCATCGATGCGCTGTGGGGCATCGCGAACGCACTGGGTGATCAGGGCAATACAACGGGTGCCCTGCGTATCTACCGCCAAATGCTGGATCTGCTTGGCGCAAAGCAGGCGTACCGCCAGTTCCATTTCCTCGTCGAAGCCGCTGATGTATTGGTGAAAGCCGGAACAATGGACACTGCCGTCAACTTCATGGACCGCGCTCAGGGACTGCTCGATACGAAGCTCACTTCCGATCCATCCAGCAGATTGCCCGCGGTCCGCGCCCATCTGCACCTGTTGCGCCATGAATGCGCTATGGCCCTCAGGCTTCTGGAGCCCTTGTTGGCGCAGGTGGATACCGGGGCCTTCATGCCGTCCAACTCGCCGTACCTCTATGCCCACGCCGCCAAAGCGCACCTGTGCTTGGGCCACGGAGAGCAAGCCGTGCTCATTGCCAAGGAAGGGCTTCGTATCGCCGCGCTCCACGGGCTGCCGGTGCATCAACTGGCGAACATGTTCGTGCTCGCAGAAGCGTATGAAAAGGTGGGTGATATCCCCAATGCCTTCCGGCTGACCAAGCGTTACCTCGCGCTCAAGGACAGCACCTTCAACGCCGATGCGGCCAACACGGCCAACAACACTGTGCTCGCAGCGGAGTTCCAGCGGGAGCAGATCGCCGATAGTGTGCAAGTGGCGGTCATACGGGCGAAAGAACAAGCCGAAGCCCAGGCCGATCTGGAACGCGAACGCACTCACCGGAACATCTTCTTGTTCTCCGGGCTGGGCCTGCTGGTCTTTGGGGTGGTGGTGTACCGCCAACGGGGCCGGATCAAGAGGGAACACGAACGCAGTGAAGAACTGTTGCTGAACATCCTGCCGGAAGAAGTCGCGAAGGAGTTGAAGGAGAAAGGTGAGGCCGACGCGCAGTTGATCGACCATGTCACCGTGCTCTTCACAGACTTCAAGGGCTTCACGGCCATGAGCGAGCAGCTCACGCCGAAGGAACTGGTGCGCGACATCCACGAGTGCTTCAGCGCCTTCGATCACATCATGGCCAAGCACGGCATCGAGAAGATCAAGACCATTGGTGATGCCTACATGGCGGCGGGGGGATTGCCTACGCCGAACTCCACGCACGCACTCGATGTGGTGAAGGCCGCTTTCGAGATCCGCGATTTCATTGCCAAGGGCAAGGC
>JANOPI010000155.1:0-4173 GCA_031421755.1 Flavobacteriales bacterium
AATACCATTGAAGGCCTTCAGTATCTCGGCCTGCTCCTGGGCAGTGAAGCCTCCCGCGCCGCCGAAACGGACATGGTGGGCAAGGAATATCGGCGCGGAAATAGGATGCACGGCGATGCCTTGGAGCGCCATGCCTAACCACATGCGTTCGACAGCACGACCTCCAAGGAGAAGGGTGGCGGGTGAGGAGGAGGGCACGCTGATCAAACACACCGCACCGGATCCACGGATCGCGTCACCGGACATCTTCTTGAACCCGTTCCCAGCGTTCCAGGAACGCAGCAGGTCAATGGCCGCAGGATCCGAGGCTATGCGCATAGCGGCTTGTTCGCTCAGTTTCAATTCCAAGGTGGCCAGGTCCAGACCATCACGGGTGGCGATCGCCTCTTCAGAGGTCCATCGGATCTCATGTGCGAAGAGTTCACGATGCCCGATCGGGTTCAGCATGCGCAAGCGCTCAGCAGAGCAGACTAGTTCAGCCACTTCGGCGAGTGCGGAAGCCTCGCGCAACACGTGCGCCACACAACCGGCTACCTGCGCTACGTTCGCCGTGATCTCAGAGAGGACATTATCGGCGATCAGGGGATCGATCGGTTTCTTCCTATTGGTGCAGCGCACCGTGATGGCCGTGGCCAGCGGATCAAGGGCGGCTGATGACCGGCCCGGACGCGCGATGAAAACAGTGACCAGCTCCACACACCCATTGATAGGGTAGTGGTTGGCTTCGAGATCAATTCCCAGTTCATTCGCCTTCAGCATGACGTTCTCGATGCATGCGCCCAAGCCGATGGCCGGTATGAGACCTCCACCATCCAGTTGCGAAAAGCTCCTTGCCCTATCGTGAAACAAGTGAAGCCGACCATTGGCGAACAGGAAGCGCCAGGGCTGGTTGTTGCCGGCGGAAGGAGCCAAGGCACCCGCTTCGGCCAATCGCGCGGCATCGCTTTCGCCAAGTCCGTCTTCGAGGTCGGCCATGGAAGGATGCTCCGCAAGCGTCACCATTTGTTCAGCAGTAAGCGGAAGCGGCCTTGTTACTGAAGATAGTTCCGGAAGAACGACCTTGTCATGGCTTTCACCGGTGATCGCTTCCAGGTCAACATACCAGCGCCCGCTGGCGGTGCTTTGTCCCAATGCGATCTTCCGGCAGTATTCCGCGCCGAGCGCCCCCCCAAGTACTACACTGCTGGCCAGCTGCGGCCAAGTGGTCACGCTGCTTTCGATCTCCAGCATGCTCGCTTTCATCCGCTTGCTGAGTGTGTCGATACCCGCGATCGGCAGCACGAACGGCAATTTCTCCTCGTTGGTCTTGGCTTTGGCCGCGTCCTCGGGGTTGAGGTGGTCGATCAGCCCGTGAAGGATGGGGCGTTCCGGTTCGAGATCGTAGCGCTCCACGTCCAGCATGCCGCGATCGCTGGTGTCCATGATCACCGGAATGCGGTAGGCCTTGGCACGCTGGCGGCAGAGGATCTTCACATCCACGCTGTCGCATTCGTCCACCAGGATGTCCAGCTTGCCCCCGTCATTCAGGAAACCGTCGATGTTGTCGCGCGTGAGCCCCTCATTGTAGAGGGTCACTTTCAGAAAGGGGTCCAGTTCGGCGATCTCCCGCGCCACATTCACGGTCTTCAAATGCCCCAAGCTGTGTACCCCGCTTCGGATGCGGTTCAGGTTGCTGAGGTCCAACGTGTCGAAGTCGGCGATGCGCAGCTCTCCGAAGCCGCGCTCCAAGGCGAGCGTGAGGCAGATGCTCTGGCCTACGCTCAAACCGATCACCCCGATCCGCTTGGTTGCGAGGAGCGCCTGCTCTTCGTTTGTGATCTTGTTGCGGTTGCGATCCGTACGAACGAGCGCGAATTCGGCCTCGTCCAGCAAATGGACCAACCTGCCCGACCAAGGGTAGTACACCCAAACACCATAGTGCTCAGAAGGACCCGCACCCAATAAGTCCTTGGCGGCCTGGGCCAGTTCCGGCTTGGTGAACTTGATAGCCGGCTTCAGCGCACGCACCAGTTCGGCGAGCTGCGAAAGCAGTTCGTCATGCACCGCGAGGGTGGGTACACGCTTCAGCAGTTCGTGCAGGCGTTCCTGGTCGGCCGGGAGAGCGAGCCTGAAGAACTCCGGTCGGTAGTCGTCCCGTCCGGTTGCTGAAGCGCTGGTCAACGCTTCGAGCCCAAGGTCCATTCGTCGTTCTGGTAAGAGCGGAGCAATCTGAGAGGAGCGGGCGAAATGTAGCAACCAAAAAGTTATCAACAAGATATCCACGATCCAGCATTCCGAACCCGAGGTGCGAAACGGGCGTAGGAACGCGCCTCCGGCCTTGTTTCCGGACCGAACCACGCCTCAATGAACAAGCTCCCGGCAACAACCCCAAGCGTGCTCTATCTGGATGACAACGCCCCCAACCGGCAAGCTTTCCAGGCGGCGTTCCGCGGGGAGTTCACCGTGCTGCTGGCTGCAAACGCCGATGAGGCGATGCGGATATTGGCCGAGAACACGGTGCATGTGATCATCGCCGACCAGCGTATGCCCGGTATTCCCGGTACCGAGGTCCTGCGCTCAGTGCGCGAACGCCATCCATCTGTGCGCCGGATGCTGGTGACCGCCTATGCCGACCTGCAAGCCATCGTGGACGCGCTGAACCACGGCGGCGTTTGTTACTACATCCAGAAACCGTGGGAGGAGGAGAGCGTGCGGCGTGCGGTTGCCGCCGCCTTCGCCGAGTTCAAGGCGGAAGAAGAACGCTCGGAGTTCACCGCGCGGCTCATCGAGAACAACCGGCAGCTCGAATTCGCTTTGCGCCAACGGCTGCTTTCCTGAGCTTCTGCCGACCGCTCCCATTCCGGGCCCTGGATCCTCATCAGCATGCCCTTGCAACAGCCATAACCGACCTTGAACCAAGCAAGCCCTCATGCGCAAACGACCGAAACTGTTGGAAGTACCGATCCCCTGTGTGGTGTTCATGGATGACATGGAAGGGAACCGCCAAGCCTTCCACGCTGCGTTCAGGCGTGACTTCAACGTGCTTTTGGCGCATAGTCAGGCATCCCTATGGGCGTTGCTCAGCCGCCATGAGGTACACGTCGTTATCGCGGACCAACGCATGCCCGGTGCTACCGGCTGTGAGATCCTGGCCGCTGTACGCGGCAAATACCCGCGTATCCGCCGCATGCTGGTAACCGCCTACACGGATATGCGTGCCGTTGTGGAAGCCATGAACAGGAGCGGGGCGAGCTACTATATCCAGAAACCGTGGAAGGAGAACGAAGTGAAAGCGGCGATCATCCAGGCCACGGACGACTTCCAGGAACAGGCCGAGCAGGACGCATGGACCGAACGGCTTGCGGAAAGCACACGGCAGCTCGGAACCGCACTGCGCGCCCGATCGATGTCTTGAGCGGTCAGGTGTTCCGGCTCCACGCATCCGCGTTGGCCAAGACGCGAGTGCCAGAGTCTATGCGTAGCCGATCAGTCCCGCACTACCGCCACTTGCCGCGTGACCAATTCACCGTTCAGCAGGATGCGCGCGGTATAAATACCCGGTGCGATGTCCTCATCGCCCAACTTGTTGGTGCCGCTGCTCAGGCGCTTGGTCTTGCCCACCTGCTGCCCGCGGGCGTCGTATAGCGTTGCGCTCGCCTCATCGAATCTGTTCAGCAGGGTAATGCTGAAGCGACCGTTGTTCGGATTGGGACTGACCAGGATCCAGTTCGCGCCCTCTGGATCATTCATGCTCAAGCACGCGTCCACCACCACCACATCCTGCGCGTAGCCTGTGCAGGTGCCGTCGTTATAACTGTAGGTGATGGTATGCTCGCCGATGCCCGCGTCTTGTGGCGAGAAAGTCGTGCCGCTCACACCGGGGCCACTGTACGTGCCGCCTGCGGGTGAGCCTGCGGTCAAGGGCTGCACGACATCGCTCAGGCAAAGCGTATCCAAAATCTCGGTGTAGAACACATCGGGGGCGGGTGTGCCAACTACTTGGATGTAGTCCGGATCACCAGTGCCGCAGCCGTTGTAGTTGCTCATCTGGTAAACACCGCTGTTGCCGATGCTCCAATCCACTTGGAGCAGATCGGTGGTATCCTGCTGCTGGAAACCAAACTGGTCGGTCCATGCCCAAATGCAATTGGGCGCAGCAGCGCTGAGATAAGCCGTGTCCTGATCGCAGCCCGT
>JANOPI010000156.1:0-7490 GCA_031421755.1 Flavobacteriales bacterium
CAACTCGAACTGGGTGGTGTAGGAGTAAGCCACGGCGGCCAAGTCGCTCAGGGTGCTTACCGTGCTGCGTTTGCGGCCTGCGGAACCTTCCAGTTCCGCGCTGAACCCATAGCGCGGGTTGAAGCGGTAGTCGAAGCGTTCGCGCTGTAGGCCGAGCCCATAGGAGGTCAGTTTCACGTCACCGAGCCCAGGTGTGGTGGATACGAAACGGCCGAGGCGCTGGCTGCTCTTGTCATTCACGAAGACGCTGACCTTGTCACCGCGCGGCAACAGGTATTCGAGCGCGGCGCGGGTGTTCAATTCCAAGAAGGTGGTGTCCCGTTTGAAAAGCTTCAGGCTGAGGTCCGTGCCGAACGGGGTATTGAAGGCGAAGGGATAATTGAATCGCACCTTGAGGTCCTGTGTCCTGTCTTGTAACGCGCGCCAGTTGAGGTCGATGGCTTCTCCGCGTTTCAAGGCGTTGCGAAGGCGGAGATCAAGGTCCCCCGTCAGGCGCACCTTTCCTGTCACGGGGTCTGGCAGCACACCAAGTATTCCATTGAAACTGCTTGCCTTCTTCGCATCGATGAAGAGGTAGACCTTTGTTTGGTCCGGTGCGAAACGTACGTAGGGCCTTTGTTTCATCTGTACGAAAGGCAACTCGCGCAGCCGCTTGTCCAGCCCGGCGATCAGAGGCTCATTATAGAGGTCGCCCGGGGCGATACCGATATGCGACCAGAGGTAGCGTTGTCCGATGCGCGCATCACCTCGGACGACGATGCTGTCGATCCGGGTGAGCTTCCCACGGTCCAGATGGATGGCTGCCACGAGCCCATCGCGTGCAGGTCGAAGGCTGTCCAAGCTGACGGCTGCGAACGGGTAGCCGTTCTCCTCACATTGGGTGAGCAGCCCTTCATACAGGCGGGCCATTTGCCGAGGCGTTACAGGGCGTTGGTCATAGAAGCGTGTACGGAAGTGTGTGGCCGAAGCGATCTCCGCGGGCAAGTTTCCGGCGGACAGGCGTGCCCAACGGTAGCGGGGCCCCAAATGGAGATCGCAACGGGCGGAATCACCGGTGATGCGGATCGAATCACAGGCGGCTTCGAGCCAACCGCCCGCGATCAGGTCGTTACGAACGCTGACGGCCCACTGCTGTGGTCCTAGCGGCCCCTTCACGTTGTGGATGCCCCGCCATTTTTTGGGCAACGGTCCGGGATCGGAGGCGCTCACATAGCGGGTCTGCGCGATCGTGGCTCCCACGAGTATCCAGCCGACCAGGAGGAACGCGGCGCGCATCAAAGGCTCCAATCGATGGGTGCCTGGCCCTGCGCAACGAGCAGGTCGTTGGCCTGTCCGAAATGGCCACACCCGATGAATCCGCGATGGGCGGAGAGCGGTGAAGGGTGCGGCGCTTTCAGGACATAATGCTGGTCGCCGATCAGGGATTCCTTTTGCTGTGCGAAGCGCCCCCATAACAGGAAAACGAGGCCTTTGCGCTCGCGGGCCAGCGCGCTGATGGCCGCGTCCGTGAAGCGTTCCCATCCTTTCCCCTGATGCGAACCGGCCTGTTCAGCGCGCACCGTGAGTGTGGCATTGAGCAGGAGTACACCCTGATCCGCCCAGGAACTCAGGTCCCCATGTGTGGGCTTCGATATACCCAGGTCACGTTTGATCTCGCTGAAGATGTTCTGTAAGGAGGGCGGAGGCGGCACCCCTTGCGGTACGCTGAAACTGAGCCCATGCGCCTGACCGGGCCCATGATAGGGGTCCTGCCCCAGGATCACCACCCGCACCCGGTTGAACGGAGTGTGCTTGAACGCGTTGAAAATGTCGCGCCCTTTTGGGTACACCGCATGTGTCGCTCGTTCTTCGACAAGGAAGGTTCTCAACTCGGCGAACCATGGGCTGGCGAACTCATCGCGCAAGTGGCCGTACCAGCCTTCGCCAATATCCGGCCGGGTTGTAACGTTGTCTGTTGTGGAGGCCGCGTCCATGGGCGGGAAAGATCGACGATCCGATCGTTGAAACATTTTGACCAGAACGGCTGTACCAGCGGTTATATTTGTCGGAGACCCTTCGAATACCCGAACGCACGAACAATGAGAAAGCTGACCAAAGTACTGGCGCTCCTGGCGGTGGCCACCGTGCTCTTCAGCGCATGTCGTCAGGCGCACTCGTGCCCGGCGTACGGCAAGCTGGTGAAGCCCACGGTCGAGAAGCAGGGCTGATCCCCTCATCTTGTCTCTCTTGGAGCCCCGGCTGTTCGGGGCTTTCGCTTTTCGAGTAATGTCCAGGCCTTTTCAGGTCCATTGGAAGGTGGTTTCTTGGGCGATCTCAGGGTGCAGGCTCCGGGCAACTGGGCAGCTTTGCGCGATACGCTCCAAAATGATGCGCTCTTTCGGACCGAGCCCTGAACCATCCGCAACGATATGGACCTCGATGCGCGCCACACGTCGTGGGTCGCTGGCCATGTGCTTGACCACACGAGCGGTTGCAGCGCGGAAGGGGATCTCCTTGGCCTGCGCACTGATGCCCATGGTGGTGAGAATGCAGGTGGCCAGCGAAACGCAAAGGAGATCGGTAGGGCTGAACGCCGAGCCTTTGCCGTGGTTGTCCACGGGTGCGTCCGTGGTGATGTCCGTTCCGCTGCGCACGTGCGTGGCGGTGGTGCTCAAGTCTCCGTGGTAAGTGATCAAAGCAGTATCCATTCGGGGTAAGCCAAGGTCCTTGTGGACCCTTCAGCGACGCGAAAGATGCGTGATCGACCGTTGATGGGTGTAGCTTTGGGCCTCTTGCGTCCTCGCCGACCATGCGCCGCGCATCACTGATCCTCCTTCAAGCAGTCATTGCCGCCAGTGTCGCGGCCCAGAGCGTGTATGACGATGAGGGCCGCACGCTCTATTCCCGCGAAGTGTACGGAGGTCCCATCGCGCACGGCGACGGCTGGGGCGGCCAGTTCTGGTATGGTAAGTACCGCACTGCTGCGGATCGGCACTTGCTCGGCTTCGAGATCGTGGGCATGAAACATCCCAAGGAGATCAAGAGCTATAACCCCTACTACGAGGATTCGCGCGGGTATTTTTACGGGAAGTCGAACAGCTTGCTCATCTTCCGGCCCGGGTATGGGCGCAAGCACCGCATCACCGAGAAGATCCGCAAGAGCGGGGTAGAACTCAATTACGTATGGGCCGTAGGTCCTTCCTTGGCACTGTTGAAACCGGTGTACCTTCAGATCGGATACCGGGTGGATTCACGTGATGGTCCGCCGTACGACAGCATCATCGAGGAGCGCTATGACCCTTCGCGCCATTTCGCCAACAACATCTACGGCCGCGCCAGCTGGTTCCGGGGTTTGGGTGAACTGCAGGTGGAACCCGGTGTGTTCGGCCGGTTGGCACTCAACTTCGAATATGCGGGGGACAACACCGGCCTGCGGGCCTTGGAGGCAGGCACCACGTTGGACGCTTTCGCGCGTGAGGTGCCCATCATGGCCGACGTGGACGGGGTGGTGAACAAGCGGTTCTATCTGGAATTCTACCTCGCCCTGCAGTTCGGCAGCAAGACCATTCGATGAGCGACACAACGGAGGTTCCCGCGCCCAGCGCTATTTTGAACGTTCCACACCACCGCCGCCGGCCGGAATGGTTGCGCGTGAAATTGCCCACCGGCGAGAACTACCGGAAGGTGCGCGAGATCGTGGGCGAACACAAGCTGCACACCATCTGCCAGAGCGGCAACTGCCCGAACATGGGCGAGTGCTGGGGTGAAGGCACAGCCACCTTCATGATCCTGGGCAACATCTGTACGCGGAGTTGCGGATTCTGCTCGGTGGCCACAGGCCGTCCGTTGGAGGCCGACCCGTTCGAACCCGCGCGCGTGGCCCGGAGCGTTGAACTGATGGGGGTGAAACATTGCGTGATCACCAGCGTGGATCGCGACGACCTGAGCGATGGCGGAGCGAACATCTGGGCCAGCACGATCCGCGCGGTGCGACGGCGCAGCCCGAAGACGAAACTGGAGACCTTGATCCCGGACTTCAAAGGAGAGTGGCATAACCTGGCCATCCTATTGGAAGCCAAGCCCGAAGTGCTCAGCCACAATCTGGAGACCGTGCGGCGGCTCACACGCAAGGTGCGCGTTCAAGCCAAATACGACCGGAGCCTGGAAGTGTTGATGCGGGCCAAGCGGGCAGGCCTTCGCACCAAGAGCGGCGTCATGCTCGGGCTGGGTGAAACGGATGCGGAAGTGTTGGAAACACTGGACGATCTGCGGAGCGTATCCTGCGACGTGGTCACCCTGGGCCAGTACCTGCAGCCCACCAAAGCGCATCTGCCCGTGGTGGAATTCGTACACCCGGACAGGTTCGCCCGGTTCCGGGAGGAAGGCCTGGCCCGCGGTTTCCGCTTTGTGGAAAGTGGACCGTTGGTGCGCAGCAGCTACCACGCTTGGAAGCACGCCGAGTGACCGGTCGGCCGGCGGTCGGACCTGTATAGCACCGGATGCGGATCGGCCTTGTTCGGACACCGTCCAAGCGAACAACAGGCTTCTATATTTGTCAACTTCGCAGACTCACCTTTCGTTCCCGATGAATCGAACCCTCCTCCTCGGCCTGCTCGGCCTCGCCACCACGGCCAGCATTGTTGCGCACCAGCAGCGGAACCAAGAACCCCGCTATAGCCCGCGCGCAGCCCGCCAAGCTCAAACTCCGGATGGGCAGTGGGAATGGCTCAACCAAGTGCGCCGGAACCTGACTACCGGGCAAGTGGAAGCTGAAGACCACATCCGGATGTCCAAAGCGGTAGCGCGTTACGCACGCGAGCAGCGGAAGGCCGCCGATTACCAATGGATCGAAATGGGACCTGACAACGTAGGCGGTCGTATCCGCGGCGTGTGTGTAGATCCGCAGAACAGCCAGAAGATCTGGACCGGCAGCGTGAGCGGTGGTCTCTTCCTGTCCATGGATGGAGCGAACACGTGGCAGCGCATCCCTTCCTTCAACTCGAATCTGATGGTCTCTTCCATCGCGGTGATGGGGAATGGCCACTTGATGGTGGCCACGGGCAACCGTTGGGAAGGCAGCAACGCGTCAACATCCAGCGGTTTCCCGGGCGCGGGTCTTTTCCGCTCCACGGACAATGGTGCCACGTTTACCCGGATCGTCGGTCCGGCGATCTCCCAATGGTTGGATGATGAATGGACACGCATCAACCGCATCGTCGCCCATCCGACGGACCCGAACAAGTTGCTCGTTGCCTCGTCTGTTCCCGGAGGCCGGATCTTCAATTCGAGCGATGACTCCATGACGGAGTTCGCACCGGGTTCCACCGGACCCAATAGCTGGGACAACGGAAACATCACCGACGTTGACATCAGTACCGATGGGCAGACAGTCTTGGTTACCGCAGGTAGCTCTGGCGATTGCTGGAAGAGCATCGATGGCGGACAGAATTTCTCAAAGCTTGACGGTACCAATACCGGCATCGGCTTTCCGCAGACCAACGTAGGCCGCTTGGAGATGGCGATCTCCCCGGATGATGGCAACTACATGTACGCACTCGGTGCCACGGGCAGTGGCCGTATGTCCGGGGTGTGGTACAGCACAAACCGTGGTGACGATTGGTTCAGGATCTGGCCGAGCAACCTGTCGGATACGGATCCCAACGCGGTGCCCGAACTGGACATCTTCGGCGACGTGAGCCATCAGGGCACGTATGATAACGCGATCGCGGTACGCCCCGGCCATCCGGAGGAAGTGTGGATCGGTGGCGTGGAGATCTGGAAGACGAGCCTAGATGGCCAGCCGCAGCAGTTGGCGGGTGGGGCGTTCTTCCCGGGTTGCTTCTTCTGTGTACACTCAGACGTTCACGAGATCGTGTTCGCCGATGCGCTCACCGCCTATGTCGGTTGCGATGGTGGCATCTACAAAACGCCGAATGCAGGCATGAACTTCTACGCTTGCAACCGGGACCTGGCGATCACCCAATTCTACTCGGTGGCCTACAACGCAAAAGGCAACGTGGGTGGTGGTACCCAGGACAATGGCACGCAGTTCATCGACGGCTACGGCAACACCACGAACGAAGCGATCAGCATCGGCGGTGGTGATGGTTTTGATACCGACTTCTCCCAGCTCGATACGAACATCATGTTCTCCAGCATCTACCTCGGTGCGGTTGAACGCTCGAACGATCATGGAAACAACTTCGGGTCGTTCTATGACTCGAATGTGCCGGTGGTTGAAGGGGCTACCCTTGGCGTGGGTCTGGGTGACTTCTACACCAACTTCCGCTTGTGGGAGGACCCCAACGACTTGAACAGCCCATACACGGTGAAGCGGGTGTTCACCATTGGTGCGGGTGATCGCATTCTGCCGGGAGAGTCGCGCACGGTGCCTTACGCTGGTGGCATCGCATCGATCGGGCAATACGGACAATTCACCAACACATCGGCCACCGACACGATCAATGGCCCATGGACTTCGGACAGCTTGGAGTTCCCTGACCGGATCACCAGCATGTACGCCATCGGCTTCACCGGAACCCAAGGCGTTTGGGGCACGCGCGACGCGATGAACTTCAACACCGTCCCACGCTGGGCCAAACTGGTGAGCAATGTGGGTGGCAATACCAATTGCCTGGAGTGGAGCAACGACGGTGATGTCCTGTTCTACGGCACGGACGAGGGCGAGATCTTCCGCGTTTCAGGCTTCGATCAGGCGTATGACCTCAATACGTTGTCAGTGGACAGCCCAGGCTACGCGCTTACACGGACCCAGATCTTCTCGGGCAGCGCCCCGGTTACGGGCTTGGCCCCGGATCCGACCTGGAACAATGTGCTTGTGGCCACCTTCGGGGGTTACGGTGGCAGTGGCAAGGTTCGGCGCACGCTCGCCGCGTTGAATCCGACAGTGACCGGAACTGACTGGGAGAATATCTGGAATGTGCCGGAAGAATTGGAGGAAATGCCGGCTTACGATGCGGTGATCAACAAGGAGAACGGCAACATCATCGCCGCAGGCACGGAGTTCGGGATCTGGGTAACGGACAATGCGGGCCAGTCCTGGACCATGCAGACCAATGGCATGGAACCCGTCCCGGTCTTCGCCATGCGCCAGCAAACGTGGAATTGGCAGAACCACCCGAACGGTCCTTCATTCGTGACCAACCCTGGGGTGATCTATGCGGGCACACATGGTCGCGGGATTTTCCGCACTGAAGCGTTGGTCGGCATTCGTCCGATCGATCCGCCGGCATCAAATGGTGTTGCGGACCTGCTATTGGTGCCGAACCCGGCCAATACGATCAGCACGGCCAGCTTCACACTTACCACGCAAGGGAATGTGACGGTGAACGTGTATGACCTGAACGGCGCAATGGTGCGGACGATCACGCGGAAGAACTTGTCACCGGCGCGGCAATCCATACCGATCGGTGTGCAGGAACTGGCCGCAGGCACCTACATCGTTGAAGTGATCGGTGCTGAAGGCCGCAGGGCAGGCCGCTTGGTGGTGA
>JANOPI010000157.1:0-2610 GCA_031421755.1 Flavobacteriales bacterium
GTGATCATCGCTTACAACCATAGCGCACTCAGATCCGCGTTCGTGATCGATGAGAACGGCTTGTCCGTGACGGAGCTGGAGGTGCTCCCCGCCGACCTGGACCGCACCACCGGCCGCTTCGATGCGTTCACTGTCGGACAACAAGGATGGACTCCCGAACGCTATGCGCAAGAGTCCTACGCTTGGTACGCGCGACTCCTCAAGCCTGTGTTGGACCAACGGCATGTGCGTGAGATCGTGATCGTTCCGTACGGGAGTATTGCCATGTTGCCATTTGAAGCGCTGTGTACTTCGCCCGCTGCCGAACAATGGAGCGATGCCGCCTTCCTCGGGAAACAATACACCGTGCGTTATGCCCGATCGGTGGCGGAAGCGCTCATGCCCCAAGCGATCTGCCCGCGTGATCCTGCGTTCCTCGCCACGGCAGAAGTAGACAGCTTAGCAGACCTGCCTTTCGCGAAGACACTGGCGGAACAGATACACGCCGATCTTCATGCAAGTGCGCTCGACAACAACCTCACGGGAACCGAACTCCTTGTTGCGTTGGCCGCGCCCGGATTGATCCATCTCGCCACGCATGGCGTGAACCCTGCTACACCGGACACGCCTCCTTTCCTCCTGCTCTCCGATGGCGAATGGCCAGCCACCGCATTGCAAGATGCGCTTTCGCACAGAACGCTCGCGGTGCTCAGCACGTGTTCCAGCGGAAGCGGTCGCAACTACCAGGGCGAAGGCGTGATGAGCATCGCCCATGCCTTCCTCGGTGCCGGAACGAAGGCGGTGATACATACGCTTTGGCCAGTAGATGATCAGGCAACAAGCGAAATTCTCCGTGACTTCTACAAAGGTCTCGATGATGATCTTGTTGCTTCCGAAGCACTGGCACGAGCGAAGACGGACTTCATCACGCGCCACGCGGAAGATGACCTCGCCGATCCGTTCTACTGGAGCGGTATCGTGCTCACGGGTACCGATGTGCGCATGGAACCGGAGCGGAACAGCACATGGTGGTATGGCCTCGGAGCGCTGCCAGTAATCGCGGGTGGTTACATGCTTTCCAAACGCAGGAGAAGATCCCGCGCCTTGGCCGAAACCTGAGCATCATGGGACTTGACCACATCCTGCAGGATCATGCGCGCGCCCATCACATCACCTGCATGCAATCTGAGAATCAATTCATTGTAACGGGCACGAGCCTCGAATACTGAAGTACCATCCAATAAGTTCCAGCGTGCGACAGCTCCATCGCGATCGTTCAACCTCATCGCCACGATGCCCGCGAAATAGTTGAGCGTGTCGTTCATCGGATCGCGTTCCAATGACGCGTCGATCAGACCTGCGGCAACGGCGAAGTCCTCCTGCTTGTAGGCGTTCATGATCGCGTCCATCGCGCGCGGCGATGTGCCCATAAGCACTGGCAAGCCCGGCTCGACGATCGCGAATTCATCCGCCAGTTGCTGTGGTGTTTCTCCACTGGTGAACCACCACGCACCAACAATGCTGACAAGCACCGCAGCGGCTGCCGCCCAACCCATCCAAGGCCGGAGAATAGAGCGCACAACGGTCGGGCGCGCATCCAGTTCCTCATCTATCGCCCTCATGGACCGCCGGGCTTCGGCCCGGCCGGAAATCCCCCTCAGGGTCTCCGCCTCGGGACCCTGAGGCGTACCGCTCTCGTCGCTCACCTCAGGGTCCCGCGAGTTCGCGAATGAACCCACATCCTCTTGGCGGAGACCCTGAGGGAGAGATGAGGTGATCCCCCGCACAGCCAACACGAACAATTCATACCGCTCCTTGAAAGCCGCATCACGCCCCAACTCCGCATCGAACGCAACAGCTTCCGCCTCCGGCAACATGCCGAAGTACCGCGCCTCAAAGCGGTCCTGCTCCATTTCGTTGATCTCCTCGTCCATCATAACATCAACATCATCAAACCGCCCTTCACCTTCTCCATCAATCGCTTCAAGGCGATGCACTTCTTCTTCTTCGCCACGTTCGCCGATGCATAACCCATGGTCTCGGCAATGGTCGCCATGTCCATCCGCTCCACATAGTAAAGCTCCAGCACGCGCTTGTCAGCGGGCGAAAGCTTGTCCAAGTGCTCCCGCACTTTGCTGAGGTCCTCGTCGCGTTCCATGCGTTCCTGGGCGTCGGGCATGTGTTGCCCCTGCACATGGATCGCATACCGCTCCGAATGGTTCCCGATGATCCGCGACTTCCGCAGCCGCGTCAGCAACAAGTTCTTCCCGATCGCGAAGAGGTAGGTCTTGATGTTCCCGCTGAAATCATCCAACTGCCCGCTCTGCCGCTGCTCATAGAACACCAGCAGCGCCTCCTGGAACATATCCTTCGCATCCTCGGCCTCCGCACTGAAGTTCTTCCACGCCCACGCCAGGAACTCGTTGCGGAAGCGCCGGTAGTGGGCGGCGACTTCCTGCTCGGCGGAAACCGGTTCTTGCGTGGAGAGCATGGCGGAGAGGAGAGCAAAATAGCGAGCCGGGCAATACCCCGCACACTTGAGCAGATCATGGATCTCCGCGAACGGTACGCATTCCACTTTCGGTGCCAGCTTGTAGCGGTGCGGCCCCGGATAGACCACTCGGAGCTTGT
>JANOPI010000158.1:0-1842 GCA_031421755.1 Flavobacteriales bacterium
CACCACGCCGCCCACGATCAGCGACCAGCAGATCAGTTCGAGGCCGGTGAACAGGTAGGCCTTGATGAAGCCGTGCAACAGGAAGCCCGCGAGGAAGGCCGGCACGCACGCGATGATCACCGACAGAGCAAACCGGCGCGAGGCCGCCTCGGTCGACAGCGTGACCAGCACGCGCCACAGCCGACCGAAATAGAGCGCTACCACCGCCAGGATCGCGCCCAGCTGGATCACCACCGTGAACGTCGTCCAGAACGGCGAGGTCAGGCCAAGCGCCGTCTGCGCCAGCAGCAGGTGGCCGGTCGAGGACACGGGGATGAACTCGGTGAGCCCTTCCACCAGGCCGAGCAGGATCGCCTGCAGGATCGTCGTCGCATCCATGGAAATCGGCCCGGGTCGCTGCAGAGGTGACGCTGGTGTCGCCCGTTTATGGTGGAAGTTGGGTTACCGCATCATATGTCTCTTTTGGTACTTTGATGGCGCTACCAGTCGCCTGCTCTGCCCCGCGGTTGTCCGTTTTCATATTTATATGTACCAAATAGGTATTATATGGCAGATTTCGGTTGCGGGCTCCCGTGATCGTCGGCATTGCAGGGCCGCCGTCCAGCAGCGGGAACAGCCATGGCGCAGCAGCGCATGCTCACATTTGTGTCCGTCGACCAGCAGACGCCCGAAAAGCGTGAGCCGGACGACCGCCGCGACGACTTTCACGAAATCTACGCCGACTTCATCGCGGCGAAGGCCAACGAGCAGTCATCCCGCTGCTCGCAATGTGGCGTGCCCTTTTGCCAGACGCACTGCCCTCTCCAGAACAACATCCCCGACTGGCTGATGCTGACCGCGACGGGCCGGCTGCAGGAAGCCTACGAGGTCTCCTCCGCCACATCGAACATGCCGGAAATCTGTGGCCGCATCTGCCCGCAGGACAGGCTGTGCGAAGGCGCCTGCGTCATCGAACAATCCGGCCACGGATCGGTGACCATCGGGGCCGTCGAACGCTACATCACGGACACAGCCTGGGAGCGCGGCTGGGTGCAGCCGATCAGTCCGATGCGCGAGCGCACCGAATCCATCGGCATCATCGGCGCAGGTCCCGCCGGGCTTTCGGCGGCGGACGAACTGCGCGCCGCCGGCTATCGCGTCACCGTCTACGACCGCCACGACCGCGCCGGCGGCTTGCTGATCTACGGCATCCCGAACTTCAAGCTGGAGAAAGACATCGTCGAACGCCGCGTGAAGCGCCTCGCCGATGGCGGCGTCACGTTCGTGCTCAATATCGACATCGGCAAGGACATCAGCTTCGCAGAGTTGCGCGCCAAGCATGACGCCGTCCTTGTCGCCACCGGCGTCTATGCCGCGCGCGAAATGGCGACGCCGGGAAACGACGCGAAAGGCGTGCACAAGGCGCTCGACTATCTCATCGCCGCCAATCGGGTGGGCCTTGGCGAAACGGTGACTGACTTCGCCAACGGCAAGCTCGACGCGGCGAAGAAACACGTCGTCGTCATCGGCGGCGGCGACACGGCGATGGACTGCGTGCGGACCGCCATCCGGCAGGGCGCGAAATCCGTTACCTGCCTCTATCGCCGCGACCGCGCCAACATGCCGGGCTCGCAGCGCGAAGTCGCGAATGCGGAAGAGGAAGGCGTGCAGTTTGACTGGCTCGCCGCGCCCTCCGCCGTCACTGAAAAGAAGGGCGGCGCCGCCAAGGGCGTGCGCGCCGTCCGCATGCGCCTCGGCCCGCCAGACGCGTCGGGCCGCCAGGCGCCGGAAGAAATTCCGGATCCCATCGATCAGGACCGCCGGACCCTCCGGCTCGCTCTGCTGGGCGCCGGCCGGCGGCAG
>JANOPI010000159.1:0-5012 GCA_031421755.1 Flavobacteriales bacterium
AACGCTCGTTCCTCGCGTTCGTTGGAGGCCGTGTGGGCACTGGATGACAGATCGCTTCGCCGCCAACGCTCGTTCCTCGCGTGCGCGCCTCGCGAATTATCTAGGGCCGCATGATGAGCGTGCTCGGTGCGGTCGCCAGCCACGGGCTCTGCTTTTCCACCGCGCGCTTCCAGCTTTCGATGCTGATGAGCATCAGGTCCTGACCTTCCGAGAAACTGTTGTCGGCGTCGGTGGTGCGCCGCAGTTCCAACTTGCCCGGTGACGCTTCCAGCAAGGCCTGCACCGTTGCCAGCATTTCGGGGCTCTGGCCGAAGACATCGCCCACATCGAGGAGGGTGACGCGGGCGCCCTGGTTGTGTACGAGCTTCTGGGCGTAGGTGAGGAGGAAGCTGTCACCCAAGCTGAAGAACGGTACCGTGATCCGGTCCAGTTTGTCCAGCGTCTTCTCCACGTAAATGCCAATGGGGATGCGTGACTCGCGCAGGATCTGCCGCACGCGGTCTTCCAGGTCAGTGCGCTCGAAGAGGCCTTCTTTGCCGGTGAGCGTGTCGATCAGCCGTTCGGGATCGATGATCCGGCGGCCGATGCCCACCATGCGACCGAGCACAGTCCCTTGATATATGCTGCGGCCAACACCTACGATCGCCATGTCGTAGATGCCGCTGTTGATCGCCGCCACCACGTCTTTGTCGATGTCGTTGCTGGCCTTGAAGAGCGTGTCCAACTTGATGCTCTCCTTCACGGCCAACTTGCGGATCGCGCTGAAGTTCTCACGCTCTCGCACGGCCGTATTGAACGGATTCAACTCGCTGCTCTGGCTGAAGTGCAAGGCCGTGATGTCCGCGTTCTCGTTCCGCTTCACGAAGGCATTGGCCACGCGTACCATACTGCTGCCGCGGTCCGGATCGCCAAAGGGCACGAGTACCTTGAATTTCCGCGCTTCGGTGGCGAGCTTCTCTTTCAGCCCAGCGATCTTTTCCGGAAGCACCTTGTCGATGATGCCCAACAACGGGCCGGTCATGAAGGTGGTTACCAGCGCCATGATCACCATCATCGCGAAGATCTCCGGGCTCAGCACACCGAGGTCATACCCGATGTTCAGCACGATCAGCTCCATGAGTCCACGCGTGTTCATCAGCGCGCCCAGCATCAGGCTTTCCCGCCAGGTGTTTCCCAGGAGCTTCGCTGGAACCGCGCTGCCCAGGAATTTCCCGGCCACGGCCACCGCAACGATCACCGCGCACCATTTCCATAGACCGATGTCGTTCAGCAGCCCGATCTCCGTGCGCAGACCGGTGAACACGAAGAAGAGCGGTAGCAACAACACCAGCGCCACATCTTCCACTTTCTCGATGAAGATGTTGCGGAAGCGCACGTTCGCAGGCATGATCACGCCGGCCAAGAAGGCCCCGAACAGCGAATGGATGCCGATGATCTCCGTGGCGTAGGCACTGAGCAGGAGGATCAGGAAGAAGACCGCGACCACCGGTTTGCTCAAGCTTTCGCGGTCCGCATAAATGTCCCCCATCTTCTTCAGGAACGGGCGTACGAACAGAAGCATGCCAGCGACGTACGTGGCCGCCAGCGCGATGGTCCAAATGGAGCTCACGATGCTGCCAGCCTTCACGATCGCGATCACCGCGGCCAGCAGGCACCACGCGGTGATGTCGTCCACAGCTGCGCACGTGATGGCGATGCCCCCGATGCGTGTGCGGCTGAGGCCCCGTTCCTGCACGATGCGTGCGAGCACAGGGAAGGCCGTGATGCTCATGGCGATGCCCATGAACAAGGCGAACGGCAAAAAGGCGATCCCTGCCGGAGCGAACGGTCCATACAACCAATAGCTCGCTCCAACGCCCATGGTGAACGGGAACACGATGCTCGCATGGCTCACCAAGAACGCGTCCTGCGCCTGGTTCCGCAATACGTTCAGGTCGAGTTCCATGCCCACAACGAACATGAAGAGGATGAGGCCGATCTGCGATAGGAACTGCAGGTTGCCCAAGGAGGCGGGAGGGAAGAGGAAGGCCGAATACGCCGGGAAATAGTCCGCCAGGAACGACGGGCCCAGGAAGATCCCTGCCGCGATCTCGCCGATCACCGAAGGCAGGCCCATCTTGGTGCAGATGAACCCGAACACGCGTGCCGTGATGATGATGGTGAGGATCTGCAACAGCAGTTTCGCCAGCGGGTGCGTCAGATTTTCCTGATACGTGGTCTTGAATTGTTCCCAGTAGGAAGCATCAGAAACCACCCGTACCACTTGATCCGTTGGCTCCAGCATGGCACCGCGCTGCATGAAGATGACCACGCACGCAGCACCCAGCCCCAGCACCAGCAGGTAGAAAAGCCATTGTCGCGCGCGGAACATCCCGGGCAAGATATCCCTCGCGCCTCGATTGCGCTCTGCGTGACAGTTGGGGATGAGAATTGAAGTGCGGTCTGAATGCGAAGCGGCCCGGAACCTTTCGGTCCCGGGCCGCGATACCGGCGCGTTCTAACCCCTTGTCGCGCGGCCGGAAAATGTGTTCAGAGCGCTACCACACGGTTGAGCAGGTGGATCAGGCTCGGCAATTGGACGTTTGTTGGCGCCCCGGCGGTTACACCCTGCACAGGCTCAGGCGCGGCGGGTTTGCGGGGCGCACGCTTCGGACCGCGCCATACATCTGCCGCCACGGGGCCGTTTTTCGTGCTGTCTGTGGGTGCGATCTCCGGCTTCACCGGCACTGTCCGCGTGTCCTTCAATCCTTCAGGCGTCATGGTCCAACTGCGGCCGATCATCTCCCGGTCCAAGGTGTTGGTCACATTGTCCACGTCGTAGATGATGTTCTTGCTGCCGGGGCGAAAGAAGACACTGCCACCCAGGGGTACCTGCAGGGTGAAGTGTACGTCTTGGAACCGGAGCTTGTCTTCCGTGCTGAACCGGAGCACGGGCGATACGAACAACACGTCACCTTCCTGGCGGCTGTCGTAGGCGATGCGCTCGGCGCGCGCCAACGCCCCCTTGGAATTGCGGGCTCGTGCGTCACGCTCCACCACAAGATGGTAGAGGCTGTCGGGACTGGTCGCCACGTCCAGGTCGGCCCATGCACCATACACTGTTCCGTTCTCTACGTAGATGCCGTCCATGTCCACATCGAACTCGCCAACCTCAGAGCGCATCCGTACGTCTCCGTTGCTCTCGTTGGCGTGGATGGCGTCGAGGTACAGCATGCTGCCCTTTGGCTGGTTCAGCGGGAATTCGCTGCTCAGGCTGTTCTCGCGCCGGAAATCCTTGGCCACGCTCACTCCGGCGATCACCGTGGGGAACAACGCTGAGAACCACAGCACGGCCAACGTCCAGCCCAACCACTGAGGTGTGCGCGTGTCCAGCAGCAGGCGGAAGCCCCCCAGGAAGAGCGCGATGATCGGCACGGCCAGCAAGATGAACACGCCGATGGCCAGCCACAATGCATGCGATCGGCTGTTGAACACCATCCCGCCCATGTCCAGCAGTCCCATGCTGTCGCTGTTCCATGTGGCCAAGCTCCACAGGGAAAGGCTGCCGCCGATGAGGCCCATGACCAGGCTGAGGAACAGACCGAACGCCGTGACGATGAGGAATATTCCGACCAGCTTGCGCACGACGTTCGCAGCGTTGCTTCCCGCCCGGCTCGCATAGCCCGAAGCGTCGCGGCCCCAGCTTTGCGCCCGCGGCCCCCAGTCCTTGCCCAGGTCTTTCGCTTCGTTCGCCCAGCGCTCACCACCCTGTTTGAATTTCTCCGCGCCTTCTTCCACCACACGCTTGATGTTCTCCACTGTTACCGGCTCTCCACGCATCATCAGTCGGTCCGCAGCGGTTTCAGCTTTGGGAACCAGGATCCACAGCAGGATGTAGATCGGGATCAATGATCCCACGCTCGCCATCACCAGTACGATCATGCCGATGCGCAACCACAACGGGTCCATCCCGATGAACGAGCCCAAGCCGCCGAGCACCCCGCCCAGCCACTTATCGTCCGGATCGCGCATGAAACGCTTGCGGCCCGTGGCGCTGCCGGAGCTGCCGGGGTTGGCACCGCCCACAGGCGGAACGCCTGTGGGTCCTTCACCCGCGAAGTCCTCGGGGCGGCCCATCACGCTTTCCACGTGGCGCACGTCGTCGATGGTGACCACGCTGCGGCCCGTGAGGCGCTCGGTGAAGAGCTCTGCGATGCGCGACTCGATGTCGCCCATGATCTCCTCCGCGCCAGGACTCCCGCTGAAGTTCGCGCGGATGCCGGCGAGGTAGCGTTGCATCTGGTCGTACGCGTCTTCCTCGATGTGGAAGACCGTGCCGGCGATGTTGGCGGTGACTGTCTTTTTCATTTGCTTGACGTTCCGGTTATCGGATCGTGGGGTTTCTGATCAAGGATTGTTGCGGGTGGTCTTCTTCACGGCGGCGGCCAACTCGTCCCATGTGTCATCGAGCTCCTTCAGGAACTTCTGGCCAACGGGCGTGAGCTGGTAGTACTTGCGGGGTGGCCCACTGCGGCTCTCTTCCCAGCGGTAGGTGAGGAAGCCCGCATCCTTCAAGCGCGTGAGCAGCGGGTACAAGGTGCCTTCCACCACGATCAGCTTCGCGTCCTTCAGCTTCCCGATGATGTCGCCCGGATAAAGATCCTCGCCGCTCAGCAGCGATAGGATGCAGTATTCGAGCACGCCCTTGCGCATCTGCGCCTTGGTGTTCTCTACGTTCAGGTTCATCTTCTGGCCGGTTATGTGTATCCGGTGGTACTTGACGACGCAAAGTAAAGGGGTTTGCTTGGTACTATGCAAGACAAAGTACCTGTTTTTGTACGAGCGGTCACCTCCATGTGATGGGCGGCCCTGACGGACGGAGCACTGGCACCGGCATCTTTGTCCGTTCCGCTACGTCGTTATTGCAACAGCTATGCGCGAATCTGCCGAAGGAAATCGTTAAGCATTCGCCGACGTCCGCAATTGGGCTTTAGCCGGTCATCCAGAGCCGCGCGAGCGAACGACCGCTTCGG